>JAFWEY010000119.1 GCA_017512675.1 Clostridia bacterium
CGACGATCGGAATGCAAAAACCAAGAAGTCCCCATCCAAAGCCGCCGTTGTCGATTACCGGAGCAGCAGTCCGCTGCGCCACACCGCACTTCGGACAAACAACTGCCTGATTGTCGATCTCTGCACCGCAGTTCTTGCAATATGCCAATTGAAGCCCTCCTTCCCAATGTGTGTGATTGCATATAGCGGAAGTATTCTATCACATCATCATCGGACAATCAATAAGCAGATTCCCGATTCCTTTCATTTTCTCATTCTTAACAATGCAACAGGAATCGGGAAAAGCCTCGGGTCTCCGGTTGTTTTGTACGCCGCACCGGTCCTGCTCTACCGCACAAAGCGCGCCTGACGGGCAGGATCGGCATTCCATGCCGGCTTTCCGGCCCGGTTCCCGCCGTTTCACCTGCCGCGGTAACGGGCAAGGCGCTGCGCCAGGCGTCCGACGCGCTCGTAGGTCACCCTCCGGCACAGCCAGTCGGTAAAATGCCCGTATTTCCGATAGAGCAGGTTGAACAGCCAGTAGGTCATCCGCTGCCGCCGCGCGGCAGGCCTGCGGCGAATGATGTTTTTCAGGCTGTATATCTGCCGGTACATCCAAAGATACCCCCGGTACAGTTCATCCGCGGTCATGCCTTTGGGCTGGAACACCACATGCGCGGTATTGTACAGTGACAGGTCCTCTGTCAGAAGGCGGCCTTCCGCTTTCATGCGTTCATACAGCGCCGTGCCCGGATAGGGCGTCAGGATATGCGAGGTGACCGTTTCGATGCGGTTGCGCACGATCCAGTCCAGCGTAGCCTGAAAGGTGCCGGGCGTGTCTCCGTCCAGCCCGAAGACGAAGCTGGCGTTGATCATGATCCCCCGGCGGTGGATTTCCCGGATCGCGCGTTCGTACTGTTCCGTGCGGTTCTGCCGTTTGTGCACGCTGTTGATCGACTGCGGGCTGATGCTTTCGAAACCGATGAACAGGCTGCGGCACCCGCTGTCCCGCATCAGATCCAGCAGCTGCGGATCCTCCGCCACATCGACAGACACCGCCGCGTTCCATAGCAGGTTCATCGGCCGGATCCGCCGCAGGAATTCCCGGGTCCAGGCAGGATTCCCGGTGAAATTGTCATCAATGAACAGGATATGCCTCTGCCCCACGGCACGGATATCGGACAGCACGTCTTCCACGCAGCGATTGACATACTGATGCTCCCGGCTGCTGTTGTAACAGAAATCACAGCGAAACGGACATCCGCGGCTGGTATGAACCACGTTACAGTAAAGATAAGGCTGAGCGGCGATCAGATCGTATGCCGGGGAAGCAATATCCTTCCCGGTGAGCCGTCCGCTGCATCGATACACCCTGCGCAGCCTTCCGTGCGCCAGGTCCTCCATGATGTCCGGCCAGGTGCCCTCGGCCGCGCCGATGCACAGCGCGTCGAAAGCATCCGGCGGAACGGTATCCGCGGCGGCAGTGATGTGAATGCCGCCCGCGATCACCGGAATATTCCGGCTGCGGTAAGCCCGGGCGATTTCCATGGCCCGCGGCAGCACATCCACGGTAACCGATAGCCCCACCGCATCCGGCGCATCGGTCAAATCGAGCGGTTCGATGTTCTCGTTGCACACCTGCACCCGGTGAGCCGGCCGCAGAATCCCCGCGACCGTCAAAAGCCCAAGCGGCGGCGCCATATGCAGCTTCAGGCCGGTGTCCATCGGCCGTTTGATCATCCGCGGCTGAATCAGCTTGACGTTCACGGACCGCACGGCCTCCCATCTTCCGGAAAACCCCCGGGCAGGCAGCCCGCTTCTCCGCTCCGAGCCGCTTTTTCCGGAAAACAGCCGTCCAAACCGATGCCGGTTTCATGGGCCCATCCGGAAAGCCCACATTGAACCATAAGCGCACCCCTTCCTCGTATCACAGGGTCATGATACGCGGAGGAAGCTCGTTTGTCAATAATATTTTATTGATTGTCGATAATTTTACAGTGCCTGCGCTGCGGAGTCATCGTCCGCTCCAAGAGATTGCGCGCCGCCCGAAGCGATTTTGATACAGCCCGGATCCGGAAGTCCGAACACAGCGAAATACCTGTCTTCCAGAGGAATCCACCTGTCGTGGAACATCTTCAGCGATTGCTCCGATTCCCGGCGGCGCAAACGCTTTTCTCTTTCCTTCAACGGCGCGCTGACAAACAGCCTCACATCGGCGAAGCGCCGAATCTCCGGAAGATTGCAATAGCTCCCCTCCAGAATCAGGATGCGGCTGTCCGGAAGCTCCTCCGGCGGCAGCAGGCGGTCCGCCCTGCAATCATATTTCCGGTATGTCACCGGTCCGCCCGACTTCCACGGAGCGGCGACCTCTGCCGCCAGCCGTTTCGCATCGCAGTTCCCGCCGGGAACCGCCAGTCTTTCCCCGGTTTTCTGCGCATGGGGAATGACAAAATCATCCGTATGGACCACAGGCGCTTCAAATGCTTCCGCCAGCTTCCGCGCCAGCGTTGTTTTCCCGGAAGCGCAGGGGCCGTCGACGGTGACCAGCAGCCGGCTCCCGTCGGCCTGTCCGGCGGATATCGCGGAAACGGCCTCCATACAGGGGATCCAATCCGCGGAGACAACCCGGTATGCGGGGCGGTGCTTTTCCCTGTATCCTGGGGAATGGGACGGCAGCCACGCGCCATCCAGAATCCGTTCCGGATCAACCGTCCGGGCGCCGGGCATTTCCCCGGCTTTCTCCAGCTTCACGCAGAAGTCGAAAACATCCTTACGGGAAAACTGTGCCGGGCTGCCGGAACACAGCATCATGCCCGCGATCACCGACGGCTGAATCCGTTTTTCCACGGCCGGCCGCAGGTTGAGCCTCACCCAGGAAGGGCTGAGGATCTCGTACAGCGGCTCCTCCGGTCCGGCTGAAAGGCCCGCCATTTCACAGGCAATGCGGTCTGCCGCTTCTGTACGGGAGGAAAGCAAATGACCCACGCCCAGCATCGCCTGAAACACAAACTTGACCGCGTCCTCCTGCGCCATGGACGGATACCGAAGATACTGTTTTTTCAGCCAAAACAGGCTTTCCCGTTCAAAATCCTGCTTTGTCATGCTGCAGCTCCCTGCGAATCACATCCAGCGGTACGCCGTGCTTCTTCGCCAATTCCGCAATATCATCGTATTCCGGCTTCGCCCGCTCCACACCCATCCCGCAGGCGCGCTTGACGCGGACGCTGCCGAAGGACGTCTCAACGGTTCCCTCGCTGCGCGCGATCGTATACCGGCTCATGTCCTTCCGGCGAATGCCCAGGGTCGTGGTGTGCTTCATCATGGTTTCCGCCAGACGGTCAGCGTCCTCCGGCAGGCAGATCGCGCTCAGCAGCACGCCGGGGCGGGATTTTTTCATGCCGATGGGCTGCGTGAAAACGTCCCTCGCCCCGTCCTGGAACAGCCGTTCCATCGCGAACGCAATGTCTTCACCGGTCATATCGTCCAGATTGCACTCCAGTACCGCAATGCTTTCCAGCTGTCCCTCGCTCTCGCCCAGGAACGCCCGCACGCAGTTGGCCTGCGGAAAACCCTTCTTCCCCATCCCGTACCCGATCGCCAGGGTTTTCATAAGGGGGCGGTCTCCGAAGCGGGATACAAAGTGCCTGAGGAGGGCCGCGCCGGTGGGGGTGCACAGTTCACCGGACACCTGTCCGCCGTAAACGGGAATGCCCTTCAGAATCAGCGCGGTCGCCGGGGCCGGAACCGGCAGAATCCCGTGCATGTAATGAACGTGACCGCTGCCCACATGGACAGGGGAAGCGATCACCTGTTCCGGGGCGATTTGTTCCATCAGAAGACAGACGCCGACTACATCGGCGACCGCGTCCATCGTACCCACCTCGTGAAAGTGGATTTCGCCGACCGGACACCCGTGAACCCTGCTTTCCGCGTCCGCGATCAGCGCATAGACCGCTTTGGCGTCCGCCTTCACCCGTTCCGGGACGGGCAGCCCGTCAATCAGCGCTTCAAGATCCGCGGCAGAAGCGTGATGATGATGCCCGTGCCCGTGTTGCGCAGAACCATGCCCGCCGTGTTCATGGTCATGGCCGTTCTCCACAGGATCGGAGTGAAGCTGCCGGTCATGCCCGTGCGCATCCAGGGATTCCTCCTCCGCGCCGTCCACGGTTACCTCCACACGGGTTCCGGTGATGCCGCATTTGACGGAAGGGACCGCCCTTACGCGAACACCGGGCAGCCCCAAGGCGTTCATCGATTCGATGAAGCCCTGCCTGTCGTCAATCAGTTCCAGCAGCGCGGCTGTCAGCATGTCGCCCGCGGCGCCCATACCGCATTCCAGATACAGTGTTTTCATCGAATCATTCCTCCTGTCCGTTCAGGGACAATCCCGCCCGGTCCATGGCAATCACCAGCACCGGAATCAGCACAAGGTGCAGCACGATGCCGGGAATCGCGTTGATAACCGCTCCGGCCAGAAACAGTCCCCAGGTAAAGGCGTTTCCGGTCAATCCTGCCAGAATCGCCCGGACTGCGCCCCAGACAACGCGGCCCGCAACCATTGAAATCACCAGAACGGGATAAGGGGTCCATCTTTTCCTCGGCAGCAGGCGATAGAGCAGGCCTGCCATACCGCCGTAGACGGCCAGTTCGAACGCCATGGCCACAGCCGTCGGAAACAGCGCGGGCATTTGGAACGCCACGGAGCGCAGCAGCGGCGCGATGAAGCCTGTCACCAGTCCCCACTGCCATCCGCACATAAAACCGCAAAGCAGGGCGGGAATGTGCATCGGGCACAGCATCGAACCGATCTCGGGGATCTGCCCGGTCACAAAGGGCAGTACCATGGCGATGGCCAGATAGATCGCGGCGTAGATCAGTTTTCGAATCTGCAGTGACGTCAAGAATTGCTTCCCCTCTTTCACAAATCTCAGAATCTGCCGCACGGCGTCCTCCGGGACGCCTAAGGAACCGCGCAGCATGCCGGCGATGCAGGGATCGCACGGATTCGTCGGAATCGGCACCCGGTCTGCGGAACCGGACGCAGCCGCGTTTGCCATGTTGCGATGTGATTCGCACAGCCGCCGTTCATCGTGTCCGCCGCCGCGGCGCTGCCGGTGCCCGCGGCTGGAATCTCCGCATCCGGGCACACGCTGCGCCGGCTTTCCGGCAGCTTCCGTCCCGGCCTGCCGCCCTGTCCGCCGACGGCCGAACCCGCATCAGGCGCCTCCCCGGCCGTCATAGCAGTAAATCCCGGCCGGGATGCTCCCCGTCGCTTCTTCTGACAGCATTTCCAGCGCCTTTGCCGTATCCACATCCGCAAACAGCTCCGGATTGGAGGTTTTTGCGACCATCAGCATGGCGGCCACCTGCAGATGCGGCGTTTCCAGCAGTTCTTCCGAAAGAAGAAGCACCCGGCCATTTTGCACCGCATCGACGGCTTCCCATCCATTCCGGCCCAGCAGGCCCCCATAAACCTTCTTCGCGGCGCTCACGGAGGAAACGCCGGTTCCCAGTACGCTTCTGCCGACGGCTTTTACGATCACACCGGGGTTTTTCCGGGCGACCCATCCGTCGTCCACCCGCAGGTTTTCCGGCAGAAGCCGGGCGGATACGTCATAAGCTCCGGCGTTCAGAATCAGGCTGTGCTCCGCCGACGTTTTGAACACGGTCACATGGTCCTCCGCCGTTTCCCAATACACGTACCGCCGCTGGCATTCGAAGAGGGATCCCATCCGGTCCTGAAGCAGCAAAGTGAAATAGGTCATCGCGGAATCCGCTTCCCTGGCGTCCTCCGAAACGCCCATCTTTTCTGCCCGGTCCGCCGCAACCGTCTGCGTTATGTCCTCTTGTGCGGTTTCCCTCAATCTCGCTACCGCTTCGTCGGCGTCCTCTCTCTCGACAGAAGCGCCGCTGCCTTCGCCTTCCCCATGGACCGTTCGCTCCGTTCCGGATACCATCTCCGCCGGCGCTTTTTCGTCGTATTCCTTTCGGGCAGCCTCGGGGTTCTCCCGGGTCCGGCCGCCGGCTTCTTCGCCGGTCTCTTCGCCCGTTTCGGCTTCCTGCGCGCCGTCATCTGCCGGCTTGCCGCCGCGCGATTCCCGGCCGGCAGCCGCCGCTTCGCGGTTTCCCGGCGCCCGGCCGTTTTCCACGACGCGCGTACGGCAGCCGGACAGGCTCAGGCAAAGGATCAGCAGCGCCAATAGCAGCCTTCCGGCCTTCCTGATCTTCATTCGTACAGACACTTCCAATACTTCAGGCGGAAACGCTGTTTCCAGTCCGCCTTCTTCCAAAGCGCGGTCTCCGTTTCCCTGAGCAGCTCCAATGCGCGCCGGCGCATGTCTTCCCGCATCGGGTGGCCGCTGTACGCGGCTTCTTCGAAGTCTTCCGCGCACCGGGCGAAACGGGCGGCGTAGCCGTCCGGAAACAGGTCCGGCAGCTGATCCGCCCAATCCCGGTACAGAAGGTTCCCCCTGCCGTGCCCCGTTTCGTCCAGCCAGCTGATCACCGCGCGGAAAATCGCGCAGACGGCTTCACCGACATTCCCGGACAGAAAGGCTTTCCGGCTTTCCTGCGCTTTCCTTTTCCGCGCATTCAGCAGAAGAAACGGCGCAAACGGCAGAATCATCAGCGCGATTCCCAGCAGCGCCGGCAGGATCGCTTTCAGCCAGTTCACCCAGTGCGGCATCGACACCTGCTCTTCTTCCACCGTAACCAGCCGGAATACCCGATCGGTTCCGGCTTCGTCTTCTCCGGCGTTCAGGGATCTCGTATGCACGTGCCTGGTTTCCGTTTCCCCCTCCCGCGTTTCAGAAACCGTATCCATCACCGATTGCGCCATCAGGCTCAGGCGGTCCCGCACCGCTTCCGACGCCGCTTCGGTGGCCGCGTCCGCGCCGGGAAACAGGATCAGCACCAGCAGCGAAACGAGCAGCACAGCCGCGCCGCACGCCAGCAGGCTCCCCCGGCGCCAGGGCCGCTTCATCATCCGCAGCGACAATAACCCGTACAGCGGAACGTTCACCCATGCCGGAAACGGCAACCCGAAACACACCTGAAACAGGGTGCAGGCGGCCATGACCGACAGGATCAGCGGACCGCTTCGGACAGCGGCCGCCACCGCCGCGAGGGCAGAAAGAGCGCCCCCGGCCAGACACGCGGCCAGGATGCAGCTCTGCCCCTCCGGCACCGGAAAATAATCGTATACGTACGCGTTCGCCTTTTCGCTTTCCGCGAATATCCTGTTGCACAGGGCCTGTGCGCCGCGGTTCGCTTCCGGAATCAGCAGCAGCAGCGCAGTGCAAAGCAGCATTCCCGATACGAGGCCCGCCACAAGGCGTCTTTCCGCTTTGATTCCCTGTCCGTCCTCCGCGGGAGCTTCCGCGGTTTCCTCCTCTGCGGCTCCGTACCCGTCCGTTTCCCGGATCAGAAGCTCGTCCTTCCTGACCGACAGCTTCCAGTGAATGCGCCCCACCGGATCGCCGGGTGCGTAGGCGCGCACGTTGCCGGATTCTTCCATCTCCCGCCGGCCGGACACGCGAACGGCCGGCGGCCGGGAAATGCCGCCGCCGGCTTCGTCCCGCGAAAAGAACGCCTGACGGCACAGCGGGATCAGCGGAATCAGCATCGTGCAAAGCATGACGATCCGGGTCCCCGCATTGTTTTCAAAGAAATACAGGCACACTGTCAGCAGCAGCCAGACCGCGAATCCGATCCATCTCCTGTTCATTTTCTGATCCCCGAAAAGAAGCCGCGGCGGTCAGGGTTTTCGACCTTCCTCAGCAGCTCCTCCAGCACCTGTTCGACGGACGTTTCCCGGACGGTTTCCTTCAGCAATACCCGATGGGCGCAAACATCGGCGAACACCTGCTGCACATCCCCGCCGGTCACGTAATCCCGTCCCTCGGCAAAAGCGTTTGCCTTCGCCATTCTGTTCAGAAACAGCGCGCCGCGCGGACTGATGCCCAGCTGCAGCGCCGCGTGTTCGCGGGATGCCATCGTCAGGCGTGTAATATAATCCAGAATCGCGTCCCCGGACGCGACCGACCGCACCTCCTGCTGCATGGCCAGCAGCTCTTCCTTTTCCATCACGCAGGCGACGCCGTCCATCGGATTCCCCAGCTGGCGATCGCGCAGCATTGTCATCTGCGCCTCGTAATCGGGATACCCCAGGGACAGCCGCACCAGAAAACGGTCGAGCTGCGCGTAAGGAAGAAGCTGGGTTCCCGCCGCGCCCACGCTGTTCTGCGTCGCCATCACGATGAGCGGCGCTTCCAGCGGATAGGTTTTCCCGTCCACGGTCACCTGGCGTTCTTCCATCGCTTCCAGCAGGGCGGACTGCGTTTTGCTCGATGCCCGGTTGATTTCGTCCCCCAGAATGAGATTCGCGCGGCAGAGGGCGCCGGGACGGTACACAAAATCGCCCGTGGCCTTATCGTACATGGAAAACCCGACAAGATCGGAAGGCAGAACATCCGGAGTGAACTGTACGCGCCGGAAGGACAGCCCGACCGCACGGCTCAGGGCGACTGCCAGAGTGGTTTTTCCCACGCCCGGCACGTCATCCAGCAGGATATGGCCTTCCGCCAGCAGCGCTGCCAGAATCTTCCCGATCACTTTCCGTTTTCCGACAATGACCTTTTCCGTCTCCCGAAGCACCCGATCAAGCTGTGAACGCATTCTGCACGGAACCTCCCTGACAGCGCAAAGCAGACGGCCTCACGGAACCTGCGGTCATCTGCAATTCATCCGAACGGACAGCTTCGGCTGATCCGCCCGGATGAAAGACATACCGGTTTCGGTACATCCTGCGCGCATTATTTGACGGTGATCCTCCCCTGGGGCGCGGAATAGCCGTCGCCAATCACGTTGTTCAGCTCTTCGCCGATATACAGCCAGATTACGTCGCGCACCACGGCGGTCGTAATCGTACTCTTCCCGTTTTCCTCAGCGGCGGACTGAAATACATAGGAAGAATCCATGCCGTTGAAATTGGCATTGCTGGTGATCACCGCGTACAAGGCTGCTTCGTCCAGAGGCTGACCGTTCACCTCTTCAACCGTCACCCGGCCCAGAGAAGCCGCTTTGAACCAGTTGTCGCCGTAGGCTTCTCCCTTATCATACTCTTTCCCCGTATCCACGGTGTATCTGATCCCGGCGGCCTGCATAAACGACGCACAGGCATCGGCGGTTTCTTCCGTATAGGGAAGCCCCTGGGAAGCGGCTTCCAGCGCTTCCGCCAGCTGCGCGCCGGTCATGTAGACCACGGCCACCTTGTTGGGATACGGCAGCACCTCCGCCAGCTGTTCCGCGCCGAATTTGCCTTCCGCCACATCGGCGCGCAGGTTCCCGCCGTTCCACAGGGCGACGATATGGTCCGCATCCACGGCGATCTCGGTATTCCCCGCAGTCACGTCATCTTCCTCAAAGTATTCGTTGACAGCGCCGGAAGCGGCGAACCAGTACAGCGCGTCCGTCCAAAGATCTCCCAGGTTGGTTTCTCCTTTGCGGGCGGCGTCGTCCGCGCCGTACAGCGCGAAGCCGGTGTACGCTTCCAGGGATTCGTCCAGTTCGATGGTGTTGCCATGCGCATCGGTAAACGTGGAAGCAGATGCGCCCGCGGCCAGGCTGCAGAAAATCATCAGCGCAAGCGCCGTGCTCAGCGCCTTCTGAATGCTCTTCATCAGTGTTCTCCTCCTTGCGGTTTCTCCTCTTCATTGTTCCGGAAACAAAGAAGGTGCAGCAACCCTCTTGTGAGGATCGTCGGCACCTTCGTGATACCCGGTATGAAAGCTGGAAAGAACGTGTTCGTCCGGCGGTTCGCTTGTGCGAGCCTTCGTCAGCTTCTGCTGACAGCTGTTATGTTAGCACGCATTCCGCCGGTTGTCAATCGGCTGCTCTATTAAGCTTTCACGCGCACCCGGCCTGAAGGCTCCGGAACCGCTGCCGTTCGCCGCCGCAGATTGCGGCAGATTGCGGCGGATTGCCGCAGACCGTCCGCCTGAATCCAATCCGAATCCGAATCCGAATCCAAATCCGAATCCGAATCCAAATCCGAAGCCGAATCCGAAGCCGAAGCCGAATCCGAATCCGAAGGCCGCGGCGGCGGCGGGACCGGGCTTCCGGGATCCCGTCCATTGTCATTCACACGGCGTTTCCCGCCACAGGGCCGCTCAGTTCCGCAGAAACGCTTCATGCACATCGTTCAGCGCGAGTAGCTTCCATGCCGAAACCGGCGCAGATACGGGAATGAAAATGCGATTGAAACGATTTACGGCAAAGGCCATTCGGGGCACGGTTTCGCGCAAGCGATCCCCTGTGTTCTCCCGATCACCGTATACGCCATGCCGTTCTGCTGACGGTCTGACCGGTAAAGGCACACGTCGCTGACAACCATCGTCGCAGGCGGCACTTCAATCTCCCGAAGATCGACATGTTCGGGCACCGAGGGCTTCCGCGCCAGCGTGATATGGGGATTGAAGCCTTTTCGGTCAAAGGGGATCCCCGCGCCGGACAATTCCCGCCTGACGCGCTGCGCAAGGCTGTCCAGCTCTTTGGAAGGCCTGACGCCCGCCCAGAGCACGCGCGCCTGCGGAAAGACGCCCGGATGCGACAGCGTGATGGGGAACGGCTTGTGCACCTCCGGCAGAAGCTCCGCCACATTCTCCGGCCACATGCCGATAAACGCCAGCGTCATGTGCAGGTTGGACGGCTCCAGCCATCGTCCGGTCACTCCGGCGGAACGCAGGCGGTCCTGCAGAATCGCCAGCGCGTCCCGAAACTCCGAAGACGGCTCCAAAGCGACAAAAAGGCGCATCCTGTGATCTTCTCCTTCCGTCTCACGCTTCCGCCGACAGATACAGCCTCACCTGCCGCATCACATCCGCCAGATTGCGAATATCCCGATCGACATCGCCGGTTTCCAGGGAATGATTGGCGTCCTCGGTGATGTACAGCGGTATGCCTGCCGATTCGCACAGGCTCCTGATTCGGGCGGTATCCGCCCAGGGGTCGGCGGTGCCGTGGAAAGCGATCGCCTTCGGAATCCTGCGGGCGAAGGTCTCCTCGAGCGGAGTAAACAGGATATGCCGGCAGCAAATCCCGTGCGCATCGGAATACGCGGCGGCAGCCACGGTTCCGATGCTCTTGGAAATGAAGACGATCTGATCAAAGCGGCTCCACCCCGCATCCCGCAGCAGGTCCTCCGTCTGCGCGGCGGCGATTTCCGCGCTCTGCTTCATCCGCTCCCGATCGCCGCGCACCTTGGCCGGAAACCCGCCGTACGGAACGGAAAGCACTTCCCAGCCCAGTCCGCGCGCCAGCTTGCTGCTGTAATACAAAAGCGGCCTGTCGCAGGTGTAACCGATCCCGGGCAGAATAACCGCAAGCTTACGACGCTCTGTCATCATGTCCGATACTCCTATCCCGTTTCATGGAATCTGTTTCCCGCGGCCGTCCCTCCGCCAGCCCTCCCGGTCGGCTTCGACGATCCTGCCGCTCGCAGATAAAGCGACAACCCTGATCTCATATCGGGATCAGGGTTGTCGGATGGTGGCCCCGAACAGGGCTTATACGAACACTCCGCCGATACGTCAGCACTAGTGATGTCTTCCAGCGTCAGGGGGAATTCCAGTGTATCAAGGCTGTCAGCGTAGTTGTAGACGATGCGGACCTTGTCGTCGTCAAGGAATACTTTGACCAGGAATGCCTTGAACAATCGCTTCTGGTAAGCAGGATCATCGACGTCGCCGTCCCGGAAGGAATCCAGGTAGTATTCGATCTGGTCACGGGTGACGGTCTTGATCTTGGCCTGCTCCACGGCGATCATGCCTTGCAGCTCCCGCTGCTCTGCTTCCAGCTCGTCCAGGCGGGCCTTGGTGGACTGGGAGAACACGCCGGCTTCCACGGCCTTCACCAGATTGTCGAGGGAGCGCCGGACTTCCACCAGCCGGTTCTGGTAGGACGCCAGATCGGATTGCCTCCGGGCCTCTTCCTGGAAGCGCAGCACGTTTTGAATCATCCATTCCACCACATCAGGTTTGAGGATGATCGTTTTCAGCCGGAGAGCGACTTCCCGCTCGGCGGCTTCCTTTCGCACGTTCAGCTTTTTACAGGCGTGTTTTTCGCGCCTGGTCTTGCAAACGTAGTAACAGTGCAGCGCCCCATTTTTGCTGGTGCCGGAGATCCCGCCATCGGAGATCCGCACTTCGCGCAGAAGGCCTTGCCGGTCAACAGATATTCCGCGAAATCGCGCCTGCGTCCTGCCACTTCCTGTCGCCTCCTCACTTTCTCCTGGACTTCCTCAAACAGCGATCGGGTTATGATCGCCGGCATGCCGCCCTCGATGCGCACCTCCGCGAACTTGTACACGCCGATGTAGCGTTCGTTGGTCAGCAGCGTGGAAAATGAATTCTTGCCCCAGGGCTTTTTGTATTGGGTGAGTATGCCCCTGGCGTTCAGATCGTCGGCGATCGATGCCAGGGTTTCGTTTTCCGAGACGCGCCGGAAGATTTCACGGACGATCTCGGCCTTCGGCTCGTCGATGGCGAAGCAGCCGTCCTCGCCCTTCCTGTACCCCAGGGGGATGCAGCCCATGACTTTGCCCTGCTTCGCCCCGTCGATCAGGCCTCGCCGGATATCCTCGGCCATGTTCTCGCTGTAGAATTCGTTCAACGACATCATCATGCGCAGTGCCAGACGGCCGGCAGCATTGTCGCCGAAGTTTTCCTTGCAGTACACCACCTTCACGCCGGCCTTTTCCAGGCGCTCCTCGTAGCGCAGCGCGTCCAGCATGTTCCTGGCGATGCGGTTGCTCTTGTACGTGAGTACGATCTGGAACCTGCCCGCCTCCGCGTGGCGAATCATCTTCTGGAATTCCGGGCGGCGGTCAGAGCGGCCGGAGACGGCGCGATCGGCGTATATCTCGCTGATCTTCAAATCGTGGGCGGCGGCATACTCCCGGCATTCCGCGACCTGCTGCTCAATGGAGGCGTCGTTCTGGGCATGGCTGGAGTAGCGGGCATACACCACGCAGATGTTGCCCTCGGCCGTTTCCGGCTTTTTTGTTTTCATTCCTCGTCGTCCTCATCGCCCGTATCCACCGGCAACTCGTCCGGCACATCTGTAATTGACAGACTTTGCCGATACTGTTCAGCCAGCGCGGTTACGCGGAATGCGGCGGTTGGATCATGGCGCTCGACCATCTGCTGCAATTCTTCAATTGATATTCGGAAAAATTCCTTCCGCAAATTGACCTTGTTGACGCGATGATCGTTCAGCTCATGATGCAGCGCAGCCTCCAGCGCCGGCGCATCCTCGGAGAAAATGAAGCTGTGGACATCAAACGGGAACGGCACCGATGCGCTGCCCAGCTCGTTAACGCGGTCCTCAGGCTCCAGACGGCGCGTCATGCCGACCTTAAATACGTCTTCGCCGAAGGAGCCGATATTCGAGATAATATACACCGTGCCGGCCTTGCCGTTTTGCAGATTGATGATCTCCGTTTTTTTCTGTTCAACCTGCGCCATGAGAGCCGTAACATCCTCCAGGCGTTTGCGCAAGGATTCCAATTCCTCGTTCTTTGCCGATTCCATTTCCAGCCTCAGGCGATCGATTTCCTGCTGATATTTGCGCTCTTCGGCTTCGACCTTCTTTTTCTCGCGCTCCAGCTGCTTGCGTTCCTCGGCTTCCTGCCGCATCTGTTCGCGGATGGCTTTCTGTTCTTCCCTGGCGCGTTCCCGCTGAACGTAGTATTCATATTCCGTGGCGACAACATCCAGATACAGGGATTCGATCTGCCCTATGAAGCTTTTCAATGTTGGCGCGATATTCTGGTTTCCATCGGCGGCAATTGCGTAATAGCGGGCTGTCAGGCGTTTAACCGCGTCGATGCCCAGTTCCAGTCTCCCGAATTGCAGCTTATAAAGGACGTTCTCAAGCTCCGCTTCCATCGCCAGCACCATCAGTTTGTATAATGCGGCGTTTGTCTTGGTGGTATATCGCTTCTCGTGCGCATTGCAAAGCTCTACGATTTGTTTGCGCAGCGCTTTGTACCGGGCTTTGAGCGTTTTCATCGTGAGGCAGTTAAGATCGGGTTCCGGGAGCAGATCTTCCAGGTTCAGGCTTTCGATCCTCTGAGCAGCCGCCGCGCTGTCCCCGGCAATCCATTCGCTGTACGCCGTCTGGATGCTCCTGGCAAGCGGTTTGAGCTTTTCGTTTTTGCGAATCGCAGCAGACAGCCTGTTCTCCGCGTCCTGATTCTGCAGGGACAGGGAATCGCGCTTTGCTTCCGCATCCAGTACGGCGCGCTTCAGGGAATCCATCTGCACAGTATACTGCTGATATTCCGATTCAATCTGCCTGAAGGCCTCGGTTTTAGCGGATTCCCGCGCCTCCAGGAGCATTTTTTCTTTGCTGTTCAATTCGGCGTTAATGGACTTCAGTTTGTCCTCCTGCTGCTGGATCAGCAAGCAGCTGGAGCACAGCCCGGTTGCCCTGTCGACCTTTTTGAACAGTCCGCCCTTCCCGCACCTGATGCATTTTGCCATGGCATGTCACCTCTTTCTTATTCGTTGCGCTCTGCCTTCCGTTCAACAAATTCTCTAACAGATTCCGTTATTATGTAACAATTTCATGCGAAGACCGAAATAATTATGTAATATTTAGGGGCTTCACTTCAAAGGAGGGAGAATCCATGAACGAGACCATTACCCGCTTAATCGAGATCTACGATGCCCTTACTGATGAGAATCGCGCCCGACTTGCTGCGCTTGCAGCAAAAGTTCTGCATAATCAAGAAGCCTCCGCTGATTTTCCTCAGTCAGATCAACAAGAATACGAATGACATTGTCCCGCTCCGGATTTGGTTTCATCGCCGGAGCGGTTTTCTCTTCGATTTCTTCTCCAAACATCAGATAGGATGGCGACACACCGAAAATAGACGCCATAGTTTTGACAGTGGAACGTTTTATGTTCTCAACCGTTCCATTCTCATATTTCTTGACCGCCGATTTTTGAACGCCGATTCTTTCACCGAGCTGCTCCATAGTGAGCCCGCTTTGCTCACGAAGAATTCTGATTCTTTCACCCATCGTCATTGCTATCTACCTCCGAAACTATGATACCATTTCTAAGACACAAATACAAGCTTTTTTTCAAATGTGTCTTAAAAATTTTCAAAAAGCTATTGACAGCGGAGGTTAAAGGTGGTAAGATTATAGTGTCTTGCGAAGACACATCAAGACACGGAAGGAGGTGAAATGATGAACACGCCGATGCTGAAGAGTAAGATGGTGCTTCACGGCGATACCAATGCCAAACTGGCCGCAGCGATGGGAATATCTCCACAGCGCTTGTCAGCAAAGATTAATGAAACCGGTGGTGCGGAATTCAACAAGCACGAAATCCAGTTCATTAAGCAACGCTATTCTTTGACGAGCGATGAAGTGGACGATATTTTTTTTACCAACTGAGTGTCTTGATAAGACACTATGAATTGAAGAAGGAGGTGAGACAGTGCCCCAGGACGCAGAGACGGTTCACATCAACACCGACCTGATCCCGCCGTGGGTGGCGGAGTACCTGACGGAGCAACTGTACAGAAGCGTTCGCAACTTCTTCAGCGTCCCGGAGAATCAGGCGAAGTTTGAGAAGTGGAAGGCCGAACGCGATCAGCGCCGAGAAGCGGCGCAGAAAGGAAAGTAAAAATGAGCAAAAGGATGGAGACTGACCCGCGCCAACAGATTCAGTCTCC
>JAFWEY010000120.1 GCA_017512675.1 Clostridia bacterium
GGCGGACAGCCTGATGGACGAAATCTCCCGGTTTGTGGAAGCGTCCACCGAAGCGGAGATTCTCAGCGAAACGAGGGAGATCCGGTAGCGGAAGGATCGCGGCGGCGGCAGAGAAAACGAAAAACGGCGGCTTTGGGGTTTCTCCAAAGCACGCCGTTTCAATTCCCGTTTCCCGTATCAGGCTGCGCGGTTCTCCGCCGCCGCTCCCGCTCCGCGCAGGGATTTTTTCACGCGCCCGCCGCGCATTCCTCGTTCAGGTACCGGCAGGCCGCCAGCGCCGCGCACGCGCCGTCCGCGATGGCCGTCGCCAGCTGCCGCACCTGTTTGCTGCGGCAGTCGCCCGCCGCGTAGACGCCCGGCGTTTTCGTAAGGCACCGTTCGTCGGAATCGAAATACCCGTACGCGTTGAGATCGGCCAGCGCGGCGAACGGATCGTTGCGCGGAATCAGCCCCACTGCGACGAACAGGCCGTCGCAGGCGACGGTTTCCGCGAGCGCGCCCCTTTGGATTTCGACGCCGTTCAGCGCGCCGCCCTCCGTCTTCAGGTCCGTGATCTTCACGCCGGTCAGCACCCGCACGTTCTCCCGCGCGAGCAGCACGTCCTGCAGCCGCTTTTCGCCCGTCAGCGCGGGAAGATCCTGCAGAATGATCACCTCGCTGCATTTCTCGGAAAGCAGAATCGCCTCCTGCAGCGCGGAATTTCCGCCGCCCGCCACGCATACGCGCTTGCCGCTGTAGAAATCCCCGTCGCACACCGCGCAGAACGAAATGCCCTCGCCGACCAATTCGTTTTCGCCTTCCAGGCCCAGCATTCTGTGCTCCACGCCGGTCGCCAGCACGACGGCGCGGCCCTCGTAGCAGCCGCCCTCTTCCGTGCGCACGATTTTGTGACCGCCGGCGTCTTCCACCGAAACCACGTTTTCCAGCTCGATCTCCGCGCCCTGGGCGAGGATCTGGTCCAGCATGCGCTCGGCGAATTCGTTGCCGCTCATCTGCAGGGTCCCCGGGTAGTTTTCCACCTTCGGGGAATGGGTGATCTGCCCGCCGAAGCTGTTCTTTTCGATGACCAGCGCGGTTTTCCCGTTGCGCAGCGCGTACAGCGCGGCCGTCATCCCGGCCGGGCCGCCGCCCACCGCGATCACATCGTACATGCCCTGTTCCTCCCTGTCAGGCGCGGTGCATCAGCCAGCCCTTGATGTCCGAAACGCCGCGGTATTTCCGATAGCCCGATCCGTCCAGCAGCACCTGCGTGGGCGCCTGCCTGACTTCGTATTTCTCCGCCAGCGCCTTGTCCTCGTTGGCGTTCAGCGCCTGATAGGCGACGCCTGCCTTGTCCAGCAGTGCCATCGCCGCCTTGCAGTTGGGGCAGGTGGGCGTTTTGAAGAGAATGGCGCTCATTTCCGCCGCGGAAGGGGCCGGCGCAGCTTCTGCTTTTTCCGCCGCCGGCGCTTCCTGCGCGCTCTGCGCGGTCCCGCCGATTCCCTTGTCCGGCGCGATCCGCGGCTCCATCGCCGCGCAGCATCCGGGCTCCGCCGCCGCCTCGAGCGCGGCGTCGGCGAGCGTCGGCCGCGGGCCGTTGTGGGTCAGCGTGGAATGGCCGATATTGTACACCTTGCGGTCCTTGAATTCCTGCACCTTGCCGTCGTTCCAGTTCTGCACCGGCCGATAGTAACCGGTAATGCGGCTGTACACCTCGGTCTTCTGGCCGCAGATCGGGCAGGTGTAGACCTCGCCGGTCAGATAGCCGTGATCCCGGCAGACGGAATAGGTCGGCGACATCGTGTAGTAGGGCAGCTTGTAATTCTCCGCGATTTTGCGCACCAGGTTCGCGGCCGCTTTCCAGTCCGGCAGCTTTTCGCCCAGGAACGCGTGGAAGACGGTGCCGGAGGTGTAAAGCACCTGCAGGTCGTCCTGAATGTCCAGCGCCGAGAACACGTCCTCGGTGAAGCCCACCGGCAGGTGCGACGAATTGGTGTAATACGGCGTGCCGTTCATGTTGGCGGTGATGATGTCCGGATACAGCTCTTTGTCGTGCTTGGCGAAGCGATAGGTGGTGGATTCCGCCGGCGTCGCCTCCAGATTGAACAGATCGCCGTACTTTTCCTGGTAATCCGACAGGCGCTCGCGCATGTGATTGAGCACGCTGCGGGTGAAGGCCTGGGTTTCGGGATGCGTCAGGTCCTTGCGCAGCCACTTCGCATTCAGGCCCACCTCATTCATTCCGATCAGGCCGATCGTCGAGAAGTGATTGTTAAACGTGCCGAGATACCGCTTCGTATACGGATACAGCCCCTGCTCCAGAAGCTTGGTGATGACCGTCCTCTTGGTGTTGAGGCTGCGGGCCGCGATGTCCATCAGCCCGTCCAGCCGGCGGTAGAAATCCGCTTCGTCCTTCGCCAGATACGCGATGCGCGGCATGTTGATCGTAACCACGCCGATGGATCCGGTCGATTCGCCGGAGCCGAAGAACCCGCCGGATTTCTTGCGCAGCTCCCGCAGATCCAGCCTGAGGCGGCAGCACATCGAGCGCACGTCGCTGGGCTCCATGTCGGAATTGATATAATTGGAGAAATACGGCGTACCGTACTTGGCTGTCATCTCAAAAAGCAGCTTGTTATTTTCCGTCTCGCTCCAGTCAAAGTTCTTTGTGATGGAGTAGGTCGGGATCGGGTACTGGAAGCCGCGGCCGTTGGCGTCGCCTTCGATCATGATCTCGATGAAGGCCTTGTTCACCATGTCCATTTCCTTCTGGCAATCGCCGTAGGTGAAATCCTGTTCCTTGCCGCCGACGATGGCCTGCAGGTTTTTCAGGTCGTTCGGCACGACCCAGTCCAGCGTCACGTTGGAGAAGGGCGCCTGGGTGCCCCAGCGGCTGGGGGTGTTCACGCCGTAGATGAAGCTCTGCACGCACTGCTTGACTTCCTTCTGGCTCAGGTTGTCCACCCGGACGAAGGGCGCGA
>JAFWEY010000121.1 GCA_017512675.1 Clostridia bacterium
CCAATGGATCCATCGCGCCGCCTCCCTCGCCGTTTTTATCAGTATAGCATTCTTTCCCCTTCCGGCGCAAGCCCTTTCGAGGCACAGCTGCCGGATCCTGCGCATCTGCGCAGAGAAAAACCGGAGCGGATCGGCGGAGTACACCCGCCTGCCGCTTCCCCGATGAAAACGCCCAGCGGCCCGCGGCCGCCGGGCGGCGGCCGGAGCTTCCCGTCCGCCAGCAGCGAATGCGGCTTTGTTCGCTGCGTTTTCCGCCGGTTTTCTTAAGAAACGGATTGCGAAACGGGAACAATCCGCTTTTTCCAGCGTCAAAGAAGCAACCGATACTGTTGGCCGCCTGGATTCTTATGCGGTTCTGCCGGGAGGATTTCCGTATGAAAAGTAAAGTTGCTTATTTGCTGGCAGCCGCGCTGTTCTTCGCGGTTTTCGCAGCGCCGCCGGGCGTACGCGCGGACACGCTGGCTGCGGCAAAGACTCCGTTGGGAGACGCGTCCTCCGCCAAGCGAAGCAACATCGAGCTTGCGGTGGAAATGCTCGACGGAACGACCGTATACGAGGACGGCTACTTTTCCTTCAACGAGGTCGTAGGGCCCCGAACGGCTTCCCGGGGATACCAGAACGCCGTCAACGGCCGCGGCGTCAAGGCGATGGGTGGCGGCGTTTCCCAGGCCGCGACCACCCTGTATCTCGCGCTGAAAAAGCTCGACGGCATCAAATACGATCAGAAAAAGACCTACGGAAGCAGGTTTGCCGACAGCTATGTGTCGTCCGGCAAAGATGCCATCGTGACAGATTACAGGGACGAAATCGATTTCAGTTTCTGGAATTCCGGCGAGTCCTTCACCATCAACATGTGGCTTTCCGACGGCCATGTGCGCTGCACGCTGACCGCGGAGGATTGGTCAGACGACGAGCCCGTCAGCGGAGAAGGCTTCAGCGAAATCTACCTGAGCGGAAACGACGCGCAGATCAGCAACATTGAACTGGCCGCAGACAGTCTCAACGACACTTCCCTGGAATCCGGCGATACCTTTTCTTTCAACGACATCGTCGGACCGCGAACCGCGCGCTATGGGTATCAGAAAGCCACAAACGGCCGCGGGGTAAAGGTGGTCGGCGGCGGAGTGGCCCAGGTCGCCAGCGCGCTGTGGCTTGCCATCAAGGATATGGACGACATCCGGATTCTGGAGAAAAAGACCTACGGCAGCCGCTACAACCAGGAATACGTATCGGATGCCGACGATGCAATCGTCACCGATTACAGCAACGGCGACGACTTCCGCTTCCGGTACACCGGAGACGGCACGATGTTCATTTACACCTACGTCGAAGACGATACCCTTTACTGTGAAGTCAGCATCTATTGACCGGCATCAAAAAGCACTGCCCGTCCGTTCAGGCGGGCAGCTTTTTCATGCTCAGGAGAAGCAGGTCCCCTCCGGCTTCCGAAGCCTTTTCTTCCAAACCCCTGTTCGAAACCCCTGTTCGGCGGGTTCGATCCGGTTTCATTCGGAACGAGCACCGCGTCCGCGTTTCGGGCGCCGCGCCGGAAACGGGTGATCGAGCCCCTTGCGCGATGCTCAGAGGCGCAGATTATTTTCTCTCCCAGACGCAGGGGCCGACTCCCATATTCTGAAAGCGCGCGACAAAGGGTTTTTCGCCGGGGCTGGCCGCGAACACGCCGAAACGCACCTTGTGGCAGCCTTCCGCGAGCCTGAAAACGCGCATAACCCGGTACGAAGCGTTCCCCCTCGATATTTCGATTCTGTAGCGATTTCCCTTTCTGCTGACGCGGACCTTCATTCTGACCGGCGCGTGCGGCAATTCTCCCAGGGCCGCCCAGTCAAAATGCGATCGGTCGGTAACCGCGCTGGTCAGTTCGACCGCCGCGCCCTTGCCCCGTTCCGCCGAAACCCGGAACCAATTGTCCGGATCCTGGTAGAGGACCATGCCTGCCTGATCGCCCGGATTCTCCGCCGGAAAAGACAGTTCAAAAGAAAAGGTGAAATACTGCTCTTCCGTATCCAGCAGAAGCCCCGGGGTATCGTCGCTGTACAGACCGTACCACGTATGCTGCCAGGGATCAAGCCCCGGTTCGGTGGTGATGATCACATCTTCGCCCGCGACCCGCGTGTGCTGCGGCCGGGAAACCCAGTGCGCCTGCGACGGGTCAAACGGCAAGCGCGGCGCGTCTTCCGGATCCACGCGCAGCGCGGCGCGCGCCGGCACCGTCACCTCCAGCGGAACGTTCAGCCAATCGTCCGCCGGCAGGCGAATCATCGCGGGATGCCCGCTGCGGTTTACGCAGGTCAGAATCAGGCCGTTCCTGGCCTTATCGCCAAACACATCGACGCCGCCGATGATCCTGCGCGCGACAACCAATACATCCTCCCGCGGCGCATAAAGCCGGAAATCACCGGTCTGCAGCACGTCGCTCTGCCTGCGCTCATGATTGATCCGCCGGATGCTGTCAACAAGCTCTTTGTCCTCTCTGCCCCAGGGATATGTGCAGCGGCAGAACGGATCTCCCATGCCCGTCAGGCCCGCTTCGTCGCCGTAATACAGGCAGGGCATGCCCGGCATTGCGCAGATGAACCGCCAGGCGGCAAGGAACCGTTCGCGTCCTGTTTCGTAGGCGCTGTCCGAAAGCGTATAATACCGGCGCCCCGCGGGTTCCGGATCCAGGTTCTTTTCGCCCGCCAGCACGCTTATAATCCTTGCACGATCATGACTGCCCAGCAGATTCAGCAGCGAATAGAAAAACGTCTTGGGATAGTTTTCCCGCAGCTTCACGATGCGGCGCATCGCGGACTCCGCGGAAATCTCTTCCAGCATGAAGGAGACGATTGCTTCGCGCAGCGGATAGTTCATCACGCTGTCCAGCATATCTCCGGCGCAGTAGGTGCGCATTTCGTTGTAGGCGCACTTATTGGACGCGTCCTCCCACACTTCCCCGATGATCGCCGCGTCCGGCTCCCGCTCCTTGAGTACGCTGCGCAGCTCCCTCATGAAATCCGTCGGCAATTCGTCCGCCACATCCAGGCGCCAGCCGGACGCTCCGTCTCTGACCCAGTGCGTCGTCACCGAATCGTCGCCGTTTATGATAAACCGCCGATAGTCCGGGTTCGCTTCATCGACGTCCGGCAGGGATTTGAAATCCCACCAGCACTCGTAATCATCCGGAAAGCTCCTGAACCGATACCAAGAGGCGTATGGCGATTCCCTGGATTGCCACGCGCCCACGCTGTCGTAGTTTCCGTACCGGTTAAAATAGCGGCTGTCCGCGCCGGTGTGGGAAAACACTCCGTCCAGCACGATGCGAATCCCCATCGCTTTCGCTTCTTCGCACAGCGCGATAAAATCTTCCTCCGTACCGAAGGAGGGATCGATTTTGCGATAGTCGCCGGTATCGTATTTGTGATTGGACGCCGCTTCAAAGATCGGATTCAGATAGAGCGCGTTGATTCCCAGTCTTCTGATGTAAGGGAGCTTCCGGCGAATGCCGTTCAGATCGCCGCCGAAGAAATCGTTTGCCGCGTTGGGCTCCGTTTCCTTCCCCACATAGGATTCCGGCGGTTCGTTCCAGGTTTTGTGAAGATGGCCGCGCGGAGGTTTGACCCGATGTGCCATCGGCCTGGACGAGCGGAACCGATCCGGAAGAATCTGGTAAAACAGGCTGTGGCGCATCCAGGAAGGGGTTTTGAACGAGGGGTCGAACACCGTGATCTGATAGCTCGCCGGTTCTTCGGCCGTTATACTGCCTTCCCCGCCCATATGGTCGGGCGCGTTGCCCAGATATGTACGCTTCCCGTCCTTTTCGGCGTAAAAATAATACCACATCAGACACGGTTCATCGGGCATCGTACAGACCGCTTCATAAAGCGGGCCCCTCTTGTCCATCGGACAAAGCGTTTCCTTCCCGTCGTGCCACAGCCGTGCGACCACCAGATCCGCCGGCGGATCGACCTTCAGCCGCAGCGTCACCGATGCGCCTGCGGGGCAGGCCCCGAAAGGAGACCGATAAATCAAATCGTGGGAATTGTGATACAGCAGCATGCGTTGGTCCTTTCTGCCTTTTGAAAACCGCCCCCGGGCACAGTTCGCCCGGGAGCGGTACGGTGTTGGTTTTTCAGTCGATATCCAGCGACTTCAGGTGCCAGATTTTATCGTTGTATTCGCTGATCGTACGATCCGATGAGAATACGCCGGAGCACGCGGTATTGTGGATGGCCATCCTCAGCCACTTCTCGCGGTTGCGGTAATCGCCGGACAGGATATGGCGCGTTTCCACGTACGCCGGCAGATCCTTCAGCACAAAATACGGATCGGCCACTCCGCCGCCGTCGCCGAACAGCAGCGCGTGATACAGTTCTTGGAACATGCGGGGGTTCTCCGGGCAAAGCGTTCCGTCGATCAGCTGCTCCATCACCCTGCGCACTTCCGGATTGGTCTCGTAAATATCGCTGGAGCGGTATACGCCGTAATTCCTTTCGACCTCTTCGGCGGAGAGGCCGAAGATGTAGATGTTGTCCTTGCCGACGTTCTGGAAGATCTCGACGTTCGCGCCGTCCATGGTGCCGATCGTAACCGCGCCGTTCATCATGAATTTCATATTGCCCGTGCCGCTGGCTTCCTTGCCCGCGGTGGAAAGCTGTTCGGAGACGTCTGTCGCCGGCATCAGCGCCTCTGCCGCAGAAACGCAGTAGTTCTCCAGGAATACCACGTGAATCAGGTCCTTCGTGCGCGGGTTTTTCGCGACCAGATCGCTGATCGCGTTGATCAGGCGGATGATCAGCTTCGCGCGATAGAACCCCGGCGCGGCCTTGGCGCCGAAAATGAACGTCACCGGCGGGCAATCGTAATTCGGGTTGCTGTCAATCCGGTTGTACAGCATCATGATGCCGAGCGCGTTCATCAGCTGGCGCTTGTATTCGTGAAGCCGCTTCGCCTGCGTGTCAAAGATGCTCTCGGTGTCCAGGAGAATGCCCTGACGGGTGCGCATGTAAGACGCAAGATACAGCTTGTTGTCCTGCTTGACTTTGGCAAATTTCTCGCGGAACGCGGCGTCGTCCTCGAACGGCAAAAGATCGATCATGCGGTTCGGCTCCTTGCGCCAAGCGTCGCCGATCGCTTCGTCGATCAGGGAAGAAAGCGCCGGATTTGCCTGCATCAGCCAGCGGCGGTGCGTAATGCCGTTGGTGATGCCCAGGAAACGGTTCGGTTCCACCATATAATAATCGTGGAAGGTGGTTCGGCGCAGGATATCCGCATGAATCTGCGATACACCGTTGACCGTGTGGGACATGGCGACGCACAGGTTGGCCATGTGCACCGAGCCGTAGCCGATGATCGCCATGCGGCCGATCCTCTCCCACTGGCCGGTATAAACATCCCAAAGGCGCTGGCACAGGCGCTTGTTCATCTCCTGCAGGATCATGTAGATCCGGGGCAGCAGGCGCTTCACCAGATCCTCCGGCCACTTCTCAAGCGCTTCGGAGAGCACCGTGTGGTTGGTGTAGGCAAAACTGCGGCGGGTAATGTCCTCCGCGCGATCCCATTCCAGCCCGTATTTGTCGATCAGAATGCGCATCAGCTCCGGAATCGCCATGCCCGGATGCGTATCATTGACGTGCAGCGCCACCTTTTCCGGGAACAGGTTCCAGTTATAGCCGTGTACCTTGATAAAATCGTCGACCGCGTACTGCACGGTTGCCGAAGAGAAGAAATACTGCTGCTTCAGCCGGAGCTCTTTTCCTTCGTAATGGTTATCCTCGGGATAGAGCACCTTGGAGATGACCTCCGCCAGTTCTTTTTCCTCCATCGCCTGGGCATACTGTCCGCGATTGAAAGAAGCCATATCCAGCGTCTTGGGCGACTTTGCCGACCAGGTACGCAGCATGTTGACCATCGTGCTGTCATAACCGAGCACCGGCATATCGTACGGAACGGCCAATACCGTCTGATAGCCGGTATGCCTGTAACGGGTAACGCCGCTCACGTCCACATAGTCCTCGACCTTGCCGCCGAAGTGCACTTCATAGGTCTGATCCGGGCGGCAGATCTCCCAAAGGTTGCCGTTGTCCAGCCAGCTGTCCGGCAGCTCAATCTGATAGCCGTCCACGATTTTCTGGCGGAACAGCCCGTATTCATAACGGATCGTGCAGCCCATCGCCGGCAGCTTCAGCGCGGAAAGAGAATCCAGAAAGCAGGCGGCCAGCCTGCCCAGGCCGCCGTTTCCCAGGCCCGGCTCCGGTTCCTGTTCAAACAGCCTGCGCCTGTCGATCCCCAGCTCCTTGAACGCCTGCGTATAGTTTTCCTCATTGACCAGCGACACCATATTGTTGTGCAGCGCCCGGCCCACCAGGAATTCCGCGGACAGGTAGTACAGCTTCTTTGATCCGGTCTTCTTCCGCACTCCGCGCGATTGGGTGCGGCGTTCCATGATTTCGTCGCGCACCGTGGACGCAACCGCCTGATACAGCTGGCCCTCCGTCGCTTCTTCCACCGTGCAGCCAAAATAACGTTCCAATTTGCCTTCTATTGCTTTTTTGATTTGATCTTTGCTTAACCGGGAACAAGCCATTGCCATTCCTCCTGCAGTATATCGGTTAAAACAGTCTATCATGCACCTCCGCTGCAAAACCAGCATAATCTCATTAAAAATTGTTTATTGCCCATCAAGTTTGCCCCGGCGTTCCGGCGCGGAATACAGTCCGGCGTAAAACGGCGGGGTTCTCCCGGCGTCACACGCGTTCGGCTGTCAGGCGCTTTCGGCCGGCGGATTCCCTCGTCCCTTCGCCGTCCGGCCCATTTTCATTTGACGCCGGACGGGAAGCATGCTACAATGCTGTCGGAAAGCAGCGGATTCAAACCGGACAGCCAATCGCGGCTGCCGGCAAAATCGGCGATTCAAATCCATACAAAGGATGCGAACTCAATGAAGCGCATGGGAACCGCTGTCATGACGGACAGCGGACTGATGGCAAAAGTAATGCGGTCGGAGGCCTGTCAGCAGTGCGGCGGATGCCAGATGGGCCAGCGTCAGGAACAGTTCTACCCGCTGCCGGCGGGACAGTACCGGCCGGGAGATCCCGTTGTGATCGACATTCCGGATGAGGGAACACTTCCCGCCACCGTGCTGGGCTACGGCATTCCGCTGGCAGGCCTGCTCGTGGGCCTGGGCATCGCGGCCCTTCTTTCCCTGCCGGAGATCCTTCAGGCGCTCATAGCCCTAGCCGGCGCGGCAGCCGGATACGCGGTATTAAAGGCACTGGAGCCGAAAGTAAAGGCCAACCGCCGTTTTCAAATGAAAATCGAAGGATGCCCCCGCGCCGCAGAACGCAATTCGGATATTCATTAAAGCAATACCGCAGAAACGGGACGCTTCCCGGCAAGCTGTGCTGTAAAAAAAGCGGGGGAGCTGTTCCGCTCCCCGCTCAGAAATCGCTTCTTTAATCCTGGGGTGTGCCCGACGGCATCTTTTTTGATCGCCGGCTGCCCTGTTTTTCTATCCCTCCTGAATTTGACCGATGCTGTCCAGACAGAATTGCTTCGCCCGCTCCAGATCCGCCTGCCCGGGCCCTTTCGAAAACAAGCCCGCGCACGGCGCCACAAAGGTCTGTCTGAGAACCCGGATTCCCCGATCGTTCAGCGCCCTGCGCATCTGCGCCAGCGCGACGCCGTTTTCTTTGCCGCAAACATAGAGCGCGCACGCGCGCACGCGCGTCGGCTTCAGAGACCCGATAAACTGCAGCGTCACCGAATCCGCCCGACGCCCCTCGCAGCCCAGAAAGACCAGATCCAGATAATCCGGCATATACGCGGGCAGCAGAGGTTCGCATTTACAGGAGGCCGCTTTGGCAATCGCTTCCGCGACTGCCCTGGAAGAACCTTTGCGGCTGAGAAAATATACTGCTGTTCGCATAGTTTCCCCTCCTCTTTCTTCCTCGCGGAATTATATTACCCGCTCTTTTGTTAATCGTCAAGCGTCGTGCCCACATTTCACCGAAAGGCAAAACACCTGACGGGTTGCACAAAAACACAGCAGGGCAAGCGGCAGGCCTACTCCACAAAAGCGTTGTAGATGGCTTGCACCGCCCGCTCGAATTCCGGGATATCCACGCCCACGATGATGTTGAATTCGCTGGAGCCCTGATCGATCATGCGCACGTTGACGCCGGCCCGGGCAAGCGCGCCGGACAGCTTGGCGGCGGAACCCGGCTGGCGCACCATGCCGTGCCCGACGGTCGCGATCAGCGCAAGGCCGCTGGTCAGTTCCACCGAATCCGGATGGGTGTATTCCTCAATGCGCTGAATAATCTGCTCTTTGCGTTCAACCAGATCCGCGTCCGGCAGGATGACGGTCATGGTATCGATGCCGGTAGGCAAATGCTCAAAGGATACGCCGAAATCCTCCAGCGCCTGCAGCACTCTGCGGCCGAAGCCGATTTCGCTGTTCATCATCGCTTTTTCAATCGAGAGCAGCGAAAAATTCTTGTGGCCCGCAATCCCGGTAATCTGTCCAAGGGGCTTGCTTTCGGTTCCGTCCATGACAATCATCGTGCCGGGATCGTCCGGACAGTTCGTATTCTTGATATTGGTCGGGATGCCCGCCTTCCGTACCGGGAATACGCTGTCCTCATGAAGCACCGTGGCGCCCATATAGCTCAATTCCCGCAATTCGCGATAGGTCAGCTGCGCGATGCGTTTGGGATTTTTGACAATCCGCGGATCCGCCATCAGAAAACCCGACACGTCCGTCCAGTTCTCATACAGCTCGGCGCCGACGCCCCGCGCGACCACCGCGCCCGTGATGTCCGAACCGCCGCGGGAAAACGTGCGCACTTCTCCGTTCGGCAGGGACCCGTAAAAGCCCGGAATCACGGCATATTCGTGATCCTTCAGCGTATCCGCCACCACCTGATTGCTCCATTCGGAAGCAAATACGCCCTGGCGGTCAAACTTGATCATATCGATGGGATCGACGAAATCCCAGCCAAGATACTTTGCGAGCAGCAGGCCGGAAAAATACTCGCCGCGGCTCGCTGCATAATCGGGCGATCCCGTGCGGATCAAATCACAGGCTTCGTCCAGCTGCGGTTTCAGATCGTAGTCAATCTCCAGTTCCCGGGCAATATCCAGATAGCGCTGCGCGATCTGATCGAACAGCTCCGCATACGGCTGCTTGCGCTGTGCCAGCCGGTGGCAATGATACAGCATATCGGTAATCTTGATATCATCCGAAAACCGCTTGCCCGGCGCGGACGGCACCGCGTAGCGCCGCGAAGGATCGCTCAGCAGAATCTGCCTGACTTTTCGAAACTGCCCGGCGTCCGCCAGCGAAGAACCGCCGAATTTTGCAACGCGAATTCCCATAGGTCATCCCCCAATCCCAGAATTACAGGCAAGTAATTATAATGAAAGACGATTTCTGCGTCAAGTCCGTTCATTGAAAGGTTTGGGAAAAAGGTTCCGCATTCCGGTCCTTATTCCGATATCCTTCCGGTTCTCTCTTCCAGAATGCCGTGCAGTTCTCCGATGTCTTTTCCGTCAATGTAGCCGTGATGCACTTCCACCGCCATGCCGCATACCAGCCGGTTTCCATCGCGCACGAATTTTCCCCAGGAAATGCGCGGCACCGCGTCGTTCCGGTCGAAATTCCGCTCGTTCGTCATTCCCGTGAGATCCAGCCACGGCAGACAAGAGATGAAGATCAGATTCGCCCCTTCGGCGGATTCATCCAGGAATACCGTCTGCTTTTCGCGCTTTTCCAGGGCTCTTGCGCGCCAGACATCCGCATCCCGGTGCCACGGCACGGTCAGAATGCGAAACTGGCCGCTCCCTTTGGGCATGTCCGTAAAGGACGGATCCCGGTGATCGTACAGGACGACAGAGCCGTTCTCATAGCCGTAACGAAACGCTTTGAGACCGTTGACGGCCCGCGTCACCTCGTGGATCATCGTCAGATACACCGGCCATCCGTTCTCCTTGCATCGGGTATACAGGCCGGTGACGTCCTGACGAAAGCATACGGAATAGAACGGATGTGAAGACTGCTGATAGAATCTGTACAGTTCGCCGCGCTCCCACGAGTCGATATTGATGCGCTCCATGCCTTTCCCTCCTGTTTCCGGATTTTATCAGTATACCACGGACCCGTGTTTTCCAAATGAAAACCCGGTAAGCATTCTTTTGCGTTTGCGAAATACGGCGCAAATACCGTTCCGCAGGCTCCTGCCTTCGACCGGCCCGGCATCAGGGCCAGAAATCCATAAATCGCCGGTTCTCCGCCTGCGAAAACAAAATTTAACATTTCTCAAAGGCCGAAAACCGCGATGATTGCAGCCGCTCCGGAACATTTCTTGTGTTTTCATATGCTTCATAATACTATATATTGTCCTGCAGTTTCAACGGCAACAGATTTATACGGTTCCGGCAAACGGAAGAAAAGTCTGGGAAAAATGCGTTGGAATGATTGACAAAACCCGGAATCTGGTGTATTATTTGTAAGGTAGAATTCTGTTGTCGGGGATAGCTGTCTTTATCCGTACCGGCAGCGGAAGAGGTGCGGTATACACCTCGTTCAAACGCCGCAAACGCGGCATAATACATCCGCGGATTTACCGCAAGAGAAGGGAAGGACAAGAACATGAAAAAGGTACTTTGCACTCTGATCGCGCTGACTCTGGTTCTTGGTATGACGGCCGCTTTCGCGGTAAACAGCGCCACTCCGGGTCTGACCCCTGTTCCGGGAACCGGCATTGATACCACCACTACCACCATCGGCACCGACAAGATCACCGAGATCGTCGAAACCGGCATCGATATTTTCCCCGACGAAATCAAGGAACAGCTGGCCGCGGTTCTCGGCGAAGGCTTTACCATGGTCGAAGTCATTGAAATCACCGCTTCCGAGGATTACGAGGAAGGCACTGACGTCGAAGCCCAGTTCAACGTGGCTGCGGACGCCTACAGCGGAAAGAACGTCGCCGGCGTCATCGGCACCATCGTTGAGGATGCGGTCGAGTGGGTCGTCGTGGACGCGGATGCGGAAGACGCGGTGCTGACCGTTGACGTGCCGGCCGATGTCATGACCAGCATCGTCGACGCCGATGCAGCTCTGCTGGTGACCTTCGTCGGCTGAGCCGCAAACAGGATCGGGTAAGACAAGCGTTCCGGAGCGATTCGGAACGCTTTTTGTATGCGTCTGTGCGGCACGCTTTTCCCGCCGGGGTTCTGTGCGGGTTCTCCGCGGCCGCAGTACGCACAAAACACCATGCAAAAGAAGCGGGACGGCAATATGAAAAACGTACGAATTCTGATATCCGCTATGGCCGGGAAAGTCGGCAACTACATATTTGCACTGGAATCGCTGGGCGCCCAGGTTCACTGCAGCCTCGATCCGCTGGTTTCCGCGGCTGATGCGGACGCGCTGCTTCTGCCGGGCGGCGGGGACATCGACCCCGCTTATTACGGCGAGGCAATCAACGGATCGCAGCAGATCGACAGGGAACTGGATCAGCTGCAGTTCTCCGCGCTGGACGCATTTGTGCGCAGCGGCAAACCGGTTCTGGGCATCTGCCGCGGCCATCAGGTCATCAACGTCTATTTCGGCGGGACGCTGATCCAGCATCTGCCGACCGCGGATTCCCATACCGCGTTCAGCTGTCAGGGAGTCAGCCACGACAGGATCCATTCCGTAACCGCCCTTCCGGGCAGCGTTCCCGCTTCTCTGTACGGGGAACGCTTTGCCGTAAACTCCGCGCACCATCAGGCGCCCGGCAGGGCGGGCACAGGGTTGCAGATATGCGCCCGTTCGGACGACGGAACAATCGAAGCGCTGTGCCATCAAACGCTGCCCGTGCTATCCGTGCAATGGCATCCCGAACGGCTTTGCTTTCGCCACGCCCGTACGGACGCCTGCGACGGAAGCCTGCTGCTCAAATACTTTTTGAGCTTGTGCTGACGGGTCCAATTGTCCTTCAAATGCCCGGGAAAGCGGGATGCCTTCGTCTGAGACGATGGCATCCCGCTTCTTTTCCCGATTATCCGCCAAGCAGGCTCTTTCTGCAGCGCCGGTAGTACGCGTATTCCGCGATGCCGGTCAGCGTCCATGAAAAGACGTACAGCAGATACAGCGACGGAACTGTGTGAA
>JAFWEY010000122.1 GCA_017512675.1 Clostridia bacterium
ATGACCGGGAACGATCTGCGATTACAGCGCATTCAATTGCGGATGGCGCACACGGAAATCTATACTGAAAGCGGAACCTTAAGAGGAGCGGGAATACAAAATGATTCTGTATCATACAAGCGACCGGGAAATCCGAAATCCGGATATCCGTTACGGAAGGAAGAACGCCGATTTCGGCCAGGGATTTTATCTGACACCTGACCGGGATTTTACCTATCACTGGGCAGGAAAAGACGATGTTGTGAATGTGTACGACCTGGATGAAACCGGGTTGGATCTTCACACCTTTTCGCGCAGTGCCGAGTGGTTTCAGTACATTTTCGACAATCGCAGAATGAAAGACAGCCTGACAAAAGACGCAGTGATCGGGCCGATCGCCAACGATACGATTTTCGATACCTTCGGGATCATCAGCAGCGGGTTTCTGAAGCCGGCGGACGCGATGAAGCTTTTGATGATCGGACCGGAATACACCCAGGTCGCCGTCAAAACGGAAAAGGCGGCGAAGCGTCTCAGGTGGCTCGGGGCTGAAAGGATCGATAAGCAGGACGCGGCGATGCGCAGGGCTGAGCAGGAGGCGTACGGCGCTCAGGCGGCGCGGGCCATTCGGGAGATCATCGCGGAAATGGAAGCACGGGAGGGGTTCTGATGAAGGGCGAATGCCTGATTTGCAAAGCGCCGCTGGTTTATCCGGAAACGGGCGAGGAGATGGAGTGCGCGATTTGCGGCAGGAAGGAGTTTGGCAGGGCGCGGTGCGAGCGCGGGCATTATGTCTGCGACGAATGCCATATGGCCGGCCTGGACGCGATCGTCGCGCTGTGCCTCGAAAGCCCGTCGAAAAACCCTGCGGATATCCTCGAGGGCATGATGGCGATGCCGTTCTGCCACATGCACGGGCCGGAGCATCACGTGATGGTCGGGGCCGCGCTTCTGACCGCATACAGGAACGCGGGCGGAGAAATCGACCTCGAAAGGGCGCTCACCGAGATGGTGCGCCGGGGAAAGAGCGTTCCCGGAGGGGCCTGCGGGTTCTGGGGGGCCTGCGGCGCCGGAATCAGTTCCGGAATGTTCGTGTCGATCCTCTCCTCCTCCACGCCTTTGTCCGCGGAGCCGTTCGCGCTGGCCCATCAGATGACGGCAAAATCGCTGAACGCGATCGGAGAGATCGGCGGGCCGCGGTGCTGCAAGCGCGACTCTTACCTTTCCGTCCTTGCCGCCGTCGATTTCGCGGCGGAGCGGTTCGGGATTCAGATGGAAAAACCGGAGATCGTCTGCCGCCATTCGCCGCAGAACAATCAGTGCATCGGGAAGCGCTGCCCGTTCAGCAGCGCAAACCGAAGAGCGGTATCCGGACGCGAATGACGCGAACGGCGGCGCGGCTCCGGCATCCTTCTGCCGCCCCGCCGGGCGTTCGCGGGCACGGGAGGAACTGCCGAACGGAATGACCATCGGCACTGTATTTTCGTGCGCGGCGGTCTTATAATAAGGGCGGGGCGTTCGGGCAAAACCGCCCGCCGCCGGGGAAACGACGGGCGATCGCGGATCGCCCCGCAGGGGGAAGAACGAAACGATGCGGCCGACGTTCATGATTCTGCCCTCGCTGTCCTGCCAGGCTTCCTGCAGGTACTGCTTTGGGCCTCACAGAGGCGCGATGATGGATGTTCCCATCGCGCGGGAAGCGGTGCGCTTTGTCGAACGCGCGGCCGCCGAATGCGGCATGTCCCGGGCCGAGGCGGTGTTCCACGGCGGCGAGCCCCTTCTTGCGCCGCTGCCGGTGCTGCGAACGCTGGTGGAGGGGCTGAGCGCCCTCCGGGACGTGCGGGTTTCGATGAGCATGCAGTCCAACCTGTGGGCGCTGGACGACGAGCGGCTCGCGCTGCTGAAGGAACACCGGGTGAAGCTGGGCACCAGTTTGGACGGGCCGAAGGAGCTGTGCGATCTCAACCGCGGCGAAGGCTACTACGAACGCACGATGGCCGGCGTCCTGAAAGCGGAGGCGGCCGGGGAACGGGTGGGCGTGATCGCCACGCTCACGCGGCAGACGCTTCCGCGCGCCGGAGAGATTCTGTCGTTCTTTCGGGATCGGGATATGAATCCGGTGCTCCACTGCGCGATCGCGGGGCTGGACGCGCGGGAAAGCGGCTTCGCGCTGACTCCCGAGGAATACGCCGAGGGCATCATCGGTCTGTATCCCCGGTACGTGCGCAGCCGCAAAAGCATTCGCGTTCCCACGCTGGACAGCTACTGCCGCGGCGCCGCCCACGGCGATCCGGGCGTCTGCACGATGGCGGACTGCCTGGGCCTGTTCCTGGTGGTATCGCCGACCGGCGACGTCACCTCCTGCCAGCGGCTGGCGGGCAGGAAGGAGTTCTCGATGGGCAGCATCTTCGATCGGGCGACAGTGGCGCAGCTGCTCGAATCCCCCGCGGCGGCGCGGCTTCTCGAGCGCCAGCGGCAGGTGGAAGCGCGCTGCGGCGGCTGCGGATGGCTGAACATCTGCCGGGGCGGCTGCTATTACAACGCGCTGTCCTCCGGGGACGGGGTGATCGACCCGCTGTGCGGCGCGTACCGGAGGATCTACGGGTTTCTGGAACAGCGGCTGTCGGAGGAGGCTGCCGCGCCGGAGAATCTCGCGGCGATCCGCGGGAGCGAACCGCGCCCCGGGCAGAATCCGCTGCTGCGCAGCGGCGCGTACATATCGCTGGCGGACAGCGTGCACCCGAGCGTCATCGCGGAAAACGCCCGCGCCGCGCTGGCGGCGCACGCCCTTGCCCGCTTCGGGAGCCCGGAGCGCGCGGCAAAGCACCTGACGGAGAACGGAATCTGCGGGGATCCCGCCGGCACCGTCAGGGCGCTGAACGCGATGAAGGCCGAAATGGAGCGCGTTCGCTCGAACCTCAACAACTGCTATCTGCACGTCACCGCCCGCTGCAATCTGCGCTGCACTCATTGCTACGCGTCGGCGGGGGAAACGGAGCAGGAGATGGCGATTCCCGACCTGGAAGCCCTGGCGGAGCAGGCGCTGGCGCTGCGCTTCCGGCAGCTGGTGATCACCGGCGGCGAGCCGCTGTTCCACCGGGACCGGGGCAGGCTGCTGGAATTGTGCGGCCGCCTGCGGGGCCGGGGATCGAACCTGGTATTGCGCACGAACCTGACCGGCGATTTCACCGACGATGCGCTGCGGGAGATCGCCGATGCCTTCGATCAGGCGGTGGTCAGCGTGGACAGAAACGAAGAGACCCACGACCGCCGCCGGGGCGAAGGGTCCTACCGGAGCGCCGCCGCCAACTGCGAACGCTACGCGGCGCTGGCCGCGGGCAGGAAGGGCGCGGCAGAGCTGTCGCTGGCCTGCGTGATGGACGCGGAATCGATCCTGGGCGAACCGGGGAAAAGCGTGCGCATGCTGGGAGAGCGGCTGGGCCTGCGCCGGGTACGCTTTCGCCCGCTGCTGCCGCTGGGACGGGCGGCCGGAATGGACGAGCCGGTGATCTGCGAGGGCATCAGCCAGCACGAGACGCCGCTCAACAGGCTGCGCTCGGCGTTCCGCCCGCTGACCACCTGCGGCATCGGCCAGAACGTGTACATCTGTCCGGACGGCGAGGCGTATCCCTGCTACGCGTGGAAAACCGCGGCCTCCTGTCTCGGAAACGCGATCCGCGAGGGCCTCCCGCCGGTGCTGGCGGGGGAGAGATTCACCCGGCTGCGGGCCTGCACGGTGGACACCGTCGAAAAGTGCAGGGACTGCGAATACCGATACCTGTGCGGCGGCGCCTGCCGCGCCTGGGGGAACCAGAACGAAATCGATCCCAATACCGCGCCGCCGGACTGTGAACACCTCCGCAAGAGCGCCCGGGCGCTGATCGCGGCGGCGGAAGAGTACCTGAAATCATAACCCGGCGTAGCCGGAATACAGAAAGGAGCTTCGCGATGAACCGCAAACCGCAAACCAACGCCCGCAAAATCTGGGCAGTCGCGCTGATCGTATGGGGGGCGTTGAGCGCGGCGGTCATGTTCGCCATGACCGCGTCAGCGCGCGGCGGGTTCCGCCCGCAGATGCTGATTTCGCCCGCCATCCTGCTTCTGATCGGCATTCTGCTGCTGCCGAAGAAGGGCAAAGGGCTTGGGGATTTCTGGAAGACCGACGACCCGTCAAAGGCGAAGAAGGCGATCCGAAAGGTGCGGAAACTGAACAGCGACAGCGACCTGATCACCGTCGGCAGGGAGGCGCCGCTGGAGGAGGTCGCGCTGGCCGCCTTTGAAACCGTGCGGAGCAAAGAGAAAATCGTGAATTTCATCCGCTTCAGCACCGACGAAAAGCGCCGCATGCTGGCGCAGTCCGCTGTGGACAGCGATCCGTATCTGCGGGACATCGTGAAGCTGGGCAAGGAACCGGCTTCTTCCGCGGCGCTGGAGCGCATCGGCAGCGACGCGGTGCTGGCGGAAATCGCTTCCGCGCCGGTGCCGTTCACGCTGTCGGATCGGGCCGTGGCGCGCATGAAGAGCCCCGAGGCGCTGCTGTCGGTGGCGAACAACAGAAACGTCCGCGAAGCCCTTCGCTGCGAAGCTTACACCAGGGCCGGCAAGCCGCTGGAGGCGGCCGCGCTGACGCTGTCCTCCCTGAAAATGAGCCCCGCGGCGCGGGAAAAGGCCGCCGCCGAGCTTCTCGCCTCCGACAACGGCGTGCAGATCATCCGGGCGCTCGGCACGGCGCTGGCCGCGCCTGAGAACCCCCAGGCGAAGGAATTCGCGCTGCGGGCGGCAAAGGCGTATCCCCAACAGGCGATGGAATGCCGCTCAAGCAGCTGGGGCGCGGCGGCGATCCGGGCGACGGCGCTGCGGGCCATGGGCCAGGATCTGGAAGCGGCGTCCTTCTGCCTGGCGAGCGGCGATTTCAGCGCCGGGGAGCGCCGGGAGGCCGCGGAGACGCTGCTGGAGCGGGGGGATGAAGCCCTGATAGGGAAGACCGTGGATCTGGTCATGAAGCGCGGACAGGATCCGGCGGTCAGCGATTTCGTGATGCGGGGGCTGAAGGCGTACCCCGATCTGGTCCGGTCGAAGGGGCCCGAGCTGATGAATACCGTTTCCTTCCGCGAGCGCAAGGAAGTGGGGGAGATGCTGCTCGCTTCCGGGGACGAGGCGGCGGTGCGCAATGCCGTGAACCTGCTTTTGAACGGCGAACGCGAATCGAGGAAGCAGGAATTCGTGCTGCAGGCCGCGTCGGCTTTCCCGGACATGATCCGTTCGCTGTGGCCGAAGGTGCGCGAGTGGGGCCACGTGAGCAGCAACCAGCACACCGATAACACCACCCATGCGCCGCATGTGGACACGACCCGGTATTACGATTTCTACCGCTATCCCGACGGCCGGACGGTGCCGAACCGCAGCGGCAGGCAAACCCACACCGACGGCCCGCTGCCCAGCAGCGACTGCGCCGAATACGGCCATACCGACATCAACAGGCATACCGACAATTCCGAACAGCTGAACGGCTATCTGGGCCGCTTCCCGAAAGCGGTGCGGCAGGATTAGGAACCCCTGCATCGGCGGCGCGGCATTGCCCATCGGCAAAGCCGCGCCGTTTGCGATTCGGGCGGCTTCCGGCTTCCGTTGGAGCCTGCAGCCGAACGCCGAAATTTCCGGTTGAAATGCCGGGGCGTGTGGGGTATAATGTATTTGTCCGGCGGGATTGCAGCCGGTCGACATGCGGGACATCGACAAACAGACAAGGAGATGACAACATGAAAAAGTTCCTGGCGATCCTTGCGGCCCTGTGCCTGCTGCTGAGCGCGTTCGGAGTTCATGCCGAGTCGATGGAGACTCCGGACGAGCCTCTCTCCGTTACGCTGGACGTTCTGAACAGAGGAGCGGACGCGTTCTTCGGATGCGACGTGAACATTTCGATCAAGGATTTTATCGCGCTGGGATTTGAACTCGGCGACGCCTGCGACGTCGTTCTGGAAAACAATCTGTACCGGTACGAATTCAAATCGGTTCCTTTCTATAACGGCTATTACACGAAGACGGGAGATCCGCTGCTCTGCGCGTACGGCTATGCGGTCCGGGAAAACAGGGGAGAGGATTATCAGTACACGAGAACGGATTATCCGTATCTTCGCTTCTGCTTCAACAACAGGGAAATGTGGAACCTGCTGCATCTCACGACGGACATGAAATGCACCATCACGCTGATTGAGCAGGGCGGTTACGAATACCAGCAGAAGCTGGTGGGCGGCCTGACCTACAGCAAGGATTTTGAAGACTACGAGGCGAAAAACGGCATTTCGAAGGAAGCGGTTTTCGCGAATTTCCGGGCTGTTAAGTCCGAGGCCATGAAGGAAAACGTTCTGTTCCGGTCGGCTTCTCTGTTTGACAACGCCAACAACAGGGCCCCCTACGTAAACGCGCTGGCGAAGGAGAACGGGATCGATTACGTTTTGAACCTGGCCGATTCCCAGGCGAAAATCGATAAGTATAAGGAAGCCGATGTATGGCCGGAGCTGGACTACTCCCAGCAGCTTCTCGACAGCGATCAGGTCTGCCTGATGGCCATGTCCGCGGCCTATGAGGGCGCAGGCTATCAGACGGCGCTCGTCAAGGGGCTGAACAGCGCGCTGGAGCACAATGCGACGAAGATCCTGTTCCACTGCACAGAGGGGAAAGACAGAACGGGCTTTGTGGGCCTGGTTCTGGAGAGCCTCTGCGGCGCTTCCTACGAGGAGATGCTGTACGACTACATGGTGACCTACGACAACTATTACAGCCTCACGGAAGCGTCGGATAAAACCGCGTATGATTATATCGTCGATCTGAAATTCAACGATATGGTCAACTATCTTCTGACCTTTGATTCCTCGCTGGAAGCACAGGGTGACGGCACCTATGACCTGGCCGGCGTGACACCGGAGAATTTCGCGGCAGCTGCCCGGAACCTTCTGTCAAAAGCCGGAATGAGCGAAGAGAACCTCGATGCCTTGACCGCGTTGCTGAAAAAGTAGGTTCTCCGAACGGACGATCCTCCGCCGCACGCTTGCGTTCATCAGGCAAGGCGGAGGAATCCGGCGAACCGAACGGCGTCCGGTGAACGGGGAGCGGCAAAGCGTGCCGCAAAAATCGCAAAAGCCCCTGAATCGCAAAGACGCGGTTCAGGGGCTTCGGCTGTCCGGGGGCGTTGTCAGCTCTCCCGGCAGTGATGCTCCGCGCAGTGCCCGCGGCGGCCGCCGCGGTGCTCATGACGGCACGGCGGGCATCGGGCCGGGACAACAGAAAGAGAAGCGAGCCTGTCATATCCGGCAGGCTCGCCTGCGGCGCCTGTTTCGATACTGATGTCCTGTCATGCACCGGGATGCACCCAATGAACCCAGGATGCGGCTGGATTTTTCGTCAATTGTCAGTGATGCCGTCAACAGCGAGCGCGTCCATAGTCATGGATTGGCCGAGCTGGCCGACATAGAAACCGTGGAATGGTCGCTCCTGGTCATCGCTGCCAACATCCTCAAGCTCCATTATGAACTCAAAAATGGTCTCTTAGGAACGGGGCTTGTGATTCCCAAGGGATTTCCTGTCGGGCTGCATATTGTTTATAATCGGCTCTTTTTATGCTGGCTTATTTGTTTTTTCCGCTTTTGGCCTTCTTTCTGCCTTTTCTCTGGCTTCTCTCCCTGAAAAATCAGAGTGTGTTTCCAAAAGCATAAATCCGCGCGAAAAGCGAAGAAATATGCAGTTAGTCTAACAAAACCAAAAGGAAAACAGGGAGTCGATGTCGAATACAACCCATGAGGTGAGCCACATGAAGCGGATAATTCGACGGTACGAACTGACAGACGCCGAATGGGAGCGGCTGCAGCCCTGGTTTCCAGAGCGGCAGATGGGCGACAAGGGACGTCCGAGGCGAGAACCCAGGGAGATGCTGAACGGCATCTTCTGGATCGCCCGAAGCGGGGCAGCCTGGCGCGACCTGCCGGAGCGGTACGACCCGTGGCAGACGGTCTACAAGCGGTTCAAGGAGTGGTCGGAGAGCGGCCTGATCGAAAAGATCTTCCATGAACTTGGCGAGGACGCCGACCTGCAGGACATCAGCATAGACAGCACCTACATCAAGGCACACAAGGCAAGCGCCGGTGCCGAGAGAGGGGGCCCTCAAAACCCGCTGATGCCGTAGACCCCCCCGCCCAAAAGGAGGACGCTGCCTGGGCGAAAACTCAGGTTAATC
>JAFWEY010000123.1 GCA_017512675.1 Clostridia bacterium
ACATAGAAGCGATAAAGGAATCATCCAGGATTATTTAATCGGCCCTTATGATGGTATAGTTAAAACTGAGAATCTTCCCTTAATTGCAAGCTTGATTGGTGTTGCCTACGGTGGGAATACACCATTTCAGGCTGAAGTGTATTTTATTAATATTTCGCATACCATCCAAACAAAATTTGCAGTACCATATTTTGATGTGTTTGACCCGCGTTTTGAGGATTTCGGAATTCCTGTTGCTGTACGCGGAACAATAACTTTTCGAATCGGCGATGTCAGTAATTTTATTAAACTGCACAGACTGCAGAGTTTCAGTATTGACTGCTTGGCGAATGAGATACGTGATGCTGTCAACAGATATGTCAAGGGTGTCATTGCCAATGTGCCACGCGAATATGGCATCCCTGTTGTGCGTATAGAAAGCTGTATAACACAAATCAACGACCGTATCGAAAAGGCACTTCAAGAAAGGCTGATGAATAGCTTTGGAATCATAGCGACAGGAATAGATATTGGCACAATTGAGATCGACAAGACATCCAGAGCATATACTGCTTTAAAGGCAGTAACGCAGAACGTATCGGCTTTAACCATACAAGCTCAAACAGAGGCTAATATCAAACAGATTCGTGACAAGCAACAACTCGATATTGAGAATTATGGTGAGACGCTGCGCATCCAACGCGAGGAGGCACAATACGCTCAGCGTAAAAACACTCAAACAAATCATTTTGCAGCATATAGAGTCGAAGCACAGGCTGGTGTTGCCGAAGCCGGAGCTCAGGCACTTGGGCAAATGAGAAGAAACGGTTCAGGCAATACTGAATTTGGCAATATGGGATTTAACCCTGCCGCGATAGCAGCGGAAATCGCAATTGGCAGCACTGTCGGACGTGGGGTGGCTGATACAATTAATAATATAATGAAAGGTGAAGAACCTGGATCTTCTGATTCTTTTCCTCCCCCAATTCCTCAGATTGAATACTTCATCGAAAAAGAAGGAAAACCCAGCGGGCCATTTAGTCTAAGTGAAATAAGAGAACAAATCATATCTGGAGCAATATCGAAACATAGTTTGGCTTGGAAGAAAGGGATGAACAATTGGGCCCCTCTGGCAGATATGCACGATTTTGATAGTCTCTTCACCTCTCTTGAAACTGATTGAAATGGCTTTCTGCAATGAGTTTTATTGAATTGCAAGGAAAACATGGAGTAACATATACTGTTACTCTGGTGAAAGAAGACTATAAAGAGCCAAGTGTCTGGCACAACAATTCAAATCCGCATAAAAGCCAACATCTATACAAGCGTTTTATAGTGTCATTGTAGCAGACCTATAAATTACAATTATGCGGATATCGTTACTATGCCCCACGGTCAGTAACAGTCCATGGGGCAAGTCTGCTCCGAATGTAATCCGATATACTGATCACAAGAAGGGTTTGACCTCAACCCCCCATCAAAGATGCTAGGATAGATTTATTCACTTCGGCGAAATGTAAGCAAAATGTGTTCTGCAAAATGTACGCGCTCTACTTACCATATATTCTTTGTAATCCGTTGCCCATTCTACATTTTCCATGGCGCGTTTGTATGACCACAGCCGGATTTCAGTAGTTATACGTCAGTCATGTCAAGAAAATCTACGATCACCTCGAGCCCGAATTCATACAACTGTAATCCCTCTGTCGTTTCATCCCGGCCGCGGCTGTGGTATACTCTTTCCGGAAATGAACGGAAAGGACTGACCGATATGGAAGCGAAACCCGGCACCCGCGTTCCCGCGCCCGAAACCCTCAGCCAACCCTCGAACGACGACATCGCCAACATGGACGAATACGATTTCTGGCAGATGCTGGCCGAGGCGAGAATCGTGTGAACGCAAAACGGCAGTTTCTCGCTCCTGTTCCGATCCATACAAGCCGGACGCGGCCATTCGCGCTCCGGCTCTTTGTATAGCGGCGCCGCGCCGTCCGCGGACAATTCAAGGGGGAAAGACATGTGAAAAGGCTTCAAAAGCTGTCCAAACTGGTCAAATCGCTGGGGCTCGACGCGATGCTGATCACCAGCGGGGTGAATCTTCGCTATGCCACCGGGTGTTCGCGGATCGAGGGCCTGGCGGTGATTCACGCAAACGGCACCGGCGTCTGCTTTACCGACAGCCGATACATCGAATCCGTCACGCGGGCGGTTGTGCCGCTGGGCTACCGGGCGGTGGAGCCGGAAGGCTCCTACCCGACCGCGGACACGATTCGCGCGTACGCCGAGGAGCAGGGAATCCGGTCTCTCGGCATAGAGGACGAGCGGATGAGCCTCGCGGCCTTCAGGGAATACGAAAAGCGCCTGCGCTGCGAGCTGGTGCCGGTGGGCAGCGCGATCGAACGGGTGCGGCGGGTCAAGGAGGACTGGGAAATCGAACAGATCCTTTCCGCCCAGCGCATCGCCGAGGAAGCCCTGCGAAGGCTGCTGCCGGAAATCCGGCCGGGCGCCTTCGAAGACGAGCTGGCGGCGCGCCTGTGCTGGCATATGGCCATGCTGGGCAGTGAAAGCGGCGCCATGGGCATGATCCTGATCAGCGGGAAAAAGACATCCATGCCCCACGGCGAAGCGAGCCATACCGCGATCCGCGAAGGGGATTTCGTGACCATCGATTTCGGCGCGATGACCAACGGGTATTTCTCCGATATGACCCGCACCTTCGGCATCGGCCGCGTCAGCGGCAGGATGCGCGAGGTTTACGGCGTCGTGCTGGACGCCCAGCTGGCGGGAATCGACGCTTTCGAGGCCGGAAAGACCGGAATCGAAGTGGATCGGGCCGCCCGGTCGGTCATCGAGCGGGCCGGGTACGGGCAGTACTTCGGGCACGGTCTCGGCCATTCGCTGGGCCTGGAGATCCACGAGAATCCCCGGGCGAACCGCACCTGCGCCGAAGTCTACCGGGAACGGGACATCACCACCATCGAGCCGGGCATCTATATTCCCGGCGAATTCGGCGTGCGGATCGAGGACATGGTCTGGCTTTCCCCGAAGGGCAAAGAAGTGCTGACGCGCTTCCCGAAGGAGCTGACCATTCTGTAACACGCTCCCCGCGGCGAAGGGCAGCGCTGCCGGCGGCGGAAAGCGCTTGCGCGCCGGAATCCTGTCTCACGCCAATCCGTTTCCTGAAGCGGGGCATAAAAATCCGTGTCCCGCGGCCGGGCGGCCACGGGACACCTGCGTGTTCCCGGTGCGGGAAGCCGTGTCACCCCGCCGGCGCGGCGCGTCCGGTCCGCGTTTGCAGCGCGGCGGCGGGCCCTGCACCGCAAGCGCGGCGGATCTGCCGTGCGTTCAGATGTGCACCACGGAGCCGATCCTTTCGCCGGCGGCCACCCGCAGGATGTTTTCCAGATCGTCCATCGGGAAAATGCGAATGGCCGGAATTCCCCGTTCCCGGCAGAGCTGGAACGCGGTGATGTCCATCACCTGAATATTCATCCGGATGCAGTCGGCATAGGAGAGCTCCGGCAGGAACTTCGCGTCCGGATACCGGTTGGGGTCCTTGTCGTATACGCCGGCCACCGTCGTTCCCTTGAAGACCGCGTCCGCCCGCAGCTCCGCCGCCCGCAGCGCCGCCGCGGTATCGGTGGTGAAGAACGGATTGCCGCTGCCGCCGGCAAGAAGGGCGATCTTTCCCTCCTCCATCGCCTGAAGCGCGCGGTCCGCCCGGTACAGTTCGGCAAAGCGGGTCATTTCCTGGGCGGTGAAGGCCACGGCCGGCGCGCCCTGCCGCTTCAGCGCGTCCTCCAGGCACAGCGCGTTCATAATGGTGGCCAGCATTCCCATCTGATCCGCCTGGAAGGGCGTCATATCCTTCGAGAATCGGCCGCGCCAGATGTTGCCGCCGCCCAGCACCACGCCCAGCTGGACGCCCATCGAGGAAAGCTGTTTCAGGATCCGCGCGGTTTCGTTCACCCGCAGCGGATCGTAGCAGGCGCCGCCGTCGCGGGAAGACAGGGTTTCGCCGGAGAGCTTCAGAATCACCCGTTTGTACATATCGCTCAACCTCACGTTTCAAATCGATATCGGGACAAAAAGGCTATAAAAAAAGGAAACGCGCGGACGCGTTTCCCTTCCTGTGCGGATTATTTCCTGTTGATCTGCTCTGCGACCTCAGCGGCCAGGTCGTTCACGCGCTTCTCCAGGCCGTCGCCCATCTTGTAGCGGGTGAAGCACACGATCCGGGTGCCGGGGGCCTTCGTCTCGATCATCTTGCCGACGGTGACGCCGGGATCCTTGACGAACGCCTGCTCCACCAGGCAGACCTCTTCGTAGAACTTCTTGATGCGGCCCTCGACCATCCGCTCGATGATCTTCTCGGGCTTGCCCTCGTTGCGGGCCTGGGCGGCCAGAATCTGGGTTTCATGCTCCAGATGCTCGGCTCTCACCTGATCGCGGGTGACATATTCGGGCGCGACCGGAGAGGCAGCGGCGATCTGCAGCGCGACGTCGTGCAGCACTTCCTTCACGGTGTCGGTGACTTCGGGGCACTCCGCCTTGACCAGCACGCCGACCTTGCCGCCCATGTGGATGTAGGTGTCCACATATCCGCCTTCCGCCGTGTAGCGGACGAAGCGGCGCACGGAGATCTTCTCGCCGATCTTGGCGACCTTCGCGGTGATCAGATCCGCGATGGTCTGGGTGTCGTCGTACTTGCAGGCCAGCAGCGCGTCCACATCCGCCGGATCGTCCTTGACGATCTGCTTGCAGATGTCGTTGACCAGTTCCTTGTACTCGGGCGTGTTGGCGACAAAGTCGGTTTCGCAGTTTACCTCGACCAGCGCGCCGGTGCCGCACTTGCCGCAGATGTATCCGCCGACCAGGCCTTCCGCCGCGATGCGGCTCTGCTTCTTGGCAGCGGCCGCCAGTCCCTTTTCGCGCAGGTAGTCGATCGCCTTTTCGATATCGCCTTCACAGGCGGCAAGCGCCTTCTTGCAATCCATCATGCCCGCGCCGGTGCGGCCGCGCAGTTCCATAACAACCTTCGCCGAAATCTCAGCCATAACAAAAACCTCCCGTCAGTATTTCTGATTGATTCTCTTCCTGAAAAGACCCACGCGGTTGGTTTTCGGGTTCCCGCGTGGATCCAATGCGTCCTGCCGAACGGGTTACGCCTGCGCTTCCTCTGCGGGAGCGGCTTCGGCCACATCGCCGTCCTGTTCGCCCTGACGGCCTTCCAGCACCGCGTCGGCCATCTTGCCGGCGATCAGCTTGACCGCGCGGATGGCGTCGTCGTTGCCCGGGATCACATAATCGATTTCATCGGGATCGCAGTTGGTGTCCACGATCGCCACGATCGGGATGCCCAGAATGCGGGCTTCGGTCACTGCGATGCGCTCCTTGCGGGGATCCACCACGAACAGCGCGCCCGGCAGCTTCTTCATTTCGCGGATGCCGCCCAGGTTCTTTTCCAGCTTTTCGCGCTCGGCGCACAGCTTGATGACTTCTTTCTTCGGCAGCACGTCGAACTGGCCGTTCTGCTCCATGCGGTCAATCGCGTTCAGCCGGTCGATGCGGGAACGGATGGTCTTGAAGTTGGTCAGCGTGCCGCCCAGCCAGCGGTTGTTGACGTAGAACATGTTGCAGCGCTGCGCCTCGACGGCGACGGATTCCTGCGCCTGCTTCTTGGTGCCGACGAACAGAATGGATTTGCCTTCCAGCGCCAGATCGCGGACGAACATGTACGCCTCGTCGATCTTGCGGACCGTCTTCTGCAGGTCGATGATGTAAATGCCGTTGCGCTGGGTGAAGATGTACGGGGCCATCTTGGGGTTCCAGCGACGGGTCTGGTGTCCGAAATGGACGCCGGCTTCGAGGAGCTGCTTCATGGAAATGACTGCCATTTGGAAATTCCCTCCTTGTTTGATTCCACCTTTCGCTTCGTCTTTCGCGGACCCGGGTTTCCGGGCAACGCCGCTGCCATCGGCGAAAGTGTGTGTTTCGTGCCGATCGGGGACAGACCTTCGAGCGGCATCGCACGGGATTATACCATAAATCCCGCGATGTGGCAACGATATTTCGTTAAATTCGGCAAAATTCCGCTGTGGGCGGAAGCGGGTTTCCGCAGCCTGAACCGGTGAAACCGGCCGTCTCCCGTTGACGGCGCGTTCGGGCTCTGCTATAATCAAATCAGCCAGTCCGGCGAGACCGAAATCGAAACCGCGCCGTTCTACGCGGTCATCGAAAAGCCCTCCGTGCACCACACGATGGGCGGCGTCGCGATCAACCCCAACGCCGAGGTGCTGGACGGGAGCGATCAGCCGATTCCCGGCCTTTACGCGGCGGGCGAAGTCACCGGCGGCGTGCACGCAGGCAACCGCCTGGGCGGCAACGCCATC
>JAFWEY010000124.1 GCA_017512675.1 Clostridia bacterium
TACGACCCGGCGACCCGGACGTACACCGTGCAATGGACATGGGTATGGAGGGAGGAATACGGCGATGGCGGTGACGATTGACGGGCTGGACTCCCTGCAGAAGGACATGCAGAAGCTGCAGGACCAGCTCGGAAGCGGAGCCGGGCCTGTTGTATCTGACGCGCTGAACGCCGGCGCGGACATCATGCTCGTGGAGATCCAGTCCAACGCGCGCCGCGAACTGAACCTCGGCTCAAAGCGAAACGCACTGTATCCTTCCCTGCAGAAGGGCCGGGTGAAGGCCCGCGCTTCCGGCGGTTCCACGATCGAAATCGGTTCGTTCATGTCCGCTCTCAGAGCTGAGATCTTCTATGCCGGCTTCGTGGAATTCGGTCATGGCGGGCCTGCGCCCGCACCGCCGCACCCGTTTGTCCGGCCGGCGTTCGACACCAAAGCTGAGGAGGCTTACCGGGCCATGAAACAGGTGCTGGAGGCCGGTATTACGATCTGACACAATTCGATTGGAGGTTATTCATATGCCTGATCCCACTGTTGCTTCTTCCCCGAATGTGAACTCCACCATTGGCGTGAAAGACCTGGTGATCGCGCCGCTGACCGTGGATACCGAAGAAACCCTCACCTACGGCGCACTGCAAAAGGTTGCTGGCGCTATCGAGGTGACGATCACTCCTGAGAACGCCGATCCGGACGTTCAGTACGCCGATGATCAGGAGTTCGACGTCCTGTACCCGGATCCCGAACTGACCTTCTCCACGAACATGGCGGACATTCCGCTCGCCATCCAGGAGATGATCTTCGGAAACACCATCGACGAGAACGGCGTCCTGATCCGCTCCTCCACCGATACACCCGGCTATTTCGCGGTTGGTTTCCGCAGCGAAAAGACGAACCACAAATTCCGCTACGTGTGGCTGTACAAGGTGCGCGCGAAATCGCTCACTGAAACATATGCCACAAAGGAAGGCAGCACGATCACCCGCCAGACCGGCCAGGTCGAGTGGACCGCGATCAAGCGCACCCATGACGGCCTGTACCAGGCGATCGCTGATGAAGGTGAAAACGGTTTCGAGGCTGCCGATGCCGCGGCATTCCTGCAGACCGTTTACGCCCCTGACCTGACCGCCGGCGGCACGAATCCCTGACACCCGTTCTATCATCCTGCCGTGGGGGACCTTCCTCACGGCAGGCCATCAGGAGGATTATCATGATCACCTGTACTCTTGGCGAGAAAAAATACTCGGTGGACTTCATCTCCGGCCGCGCGCTGCGCGAGATCGGCGACGCCAAGAAAATGTACGAGCTGGTAACGAAAAACGCGCAGGCCGCAGAGCGTGGCGAGCCGCTGGACGAATCGGTGGAATACACCGAAATTCTGGATACGATGGTGCGCTGGTTCTGCGTGCTGTTCAACAACCAGTTTACGCCGGACGAATTCTACGACAATTACCCCGCAGACAAGGTCATGTTCGATATCGCCATGGCGCTGATCGCCGTAAACCGCGCCGCGACGAACGTGCTGTCCGAATTCCCTACGAAAGCGGATCCAGCTCCGCGGAAAAAGTAACGCTGGAAGACTGCATCAACGAATACTACAACGCGCTCCTGGACAGCCGGGTCCCAATGCGGGAAATCGACGAAATGGATTTCCTCGGGTACATCAGGCTCCGGGCGTGGAAAGAGCGGAAGGCACACACGCCGAAACGGAAATACATCGACGAAGTGTGGAAGATGAAACCGGGGTGATATTATGGCGGACACATTGCGCGACCTGGTGGTAAACCTGTCGCTGAACTCAGACAATTTCTCGCGGAATATCGCCTCCGTGAACAAGGAAATCAAAGAAGCCGAAAGTTACTTCAAAATGCTCGGCGCGGGTGTGCAGGGTTTCGAAGGCACGCAGGCCGGCGCCGCCGCGAGGGTGGAACTGCTGAACCGGCAGATTGAGCTGGGGCGGCAGGCGGTGGAGCAGTATGAGCGGAAGCTTGCCACGGCGCAGGCCACACTGGAA
>JAFWEY010000125.1 GCA_017512675.1 Clostridia bacterium
CCGGCACGCCCGGCGGCGCCTTTTGCGCCATCCATTTCCTGCAAATTTCTCGATTTACCTCCAGTAAACCTTCGAAATCTGCAGGAACGCCTGACGCAAAATTCACTCGCCGCCCGACCACCTCATTTGTGCGGTATTGCCCTAACGGCTTAGCCCCGGGGATCGGCAAGGGGGGATTCGATTGATCGGAACGCGCCTGAAGAAAGGGATCGCGGCGCTGCTTCTGCTGGCGATCGCGCTGTCGCTGCCGGTCGGGGCGTCGGCGGCAAAATCGCTGAAGCTGAACGGGAGCAAGGTTACGCTGAAGGTGGGCGGAAAGCCCTTTCAGATCAAGGTCAAGGGAAGCAGGCCGCCGAAGTGTTCCTTTGAAAGCTCGAACGCTTCCGTCGCGTCCGTGAGCGGCGCCGGGCTGGTGACGCCGCTCGCAGCCGGCACCGCGAAGATCACCGCCACGGCGGCGGACGGGCGTTCCGCAGTGCTGCGGGTCAGGGTGAAGTACATCGCGGTCAGTAAGATTTCGCTGAAGGCCGCTTCCGTTTCGATGCGCGTCGGAGGGACTTACGCGGCCAAAGCGACGGTTTCCCCGTCGGACGCCTCGGACAGGCGCGTCGCCTGGGAATCCTCCGATCCGGCGGTGGCGAAGGCCGGCCCGGACGGGACGGTGACGGCGCTTCGCGCGGGCGCGTGCGTGATCACCGTTCGTTCGCTGTCCGACGAAGCGGTCGCTTCCCGGCTCGCGGTCAAGGTGCGCGAACCGGCCCAGGACGGCAAACGCCTGCACGGCATCACCGTCGGGCTGAACCCCGGACACCAGCGGCATTCGGATCTGCATAAGGATCCGATCTATCCCGGCGCGAAGAAGACCCGTTACCGGGTCAGCGTCGGAACCTCCGGGCGGTGGTCGCATAAGCCGGAATACGAGATCAACCTGCAGGTGGCCTTTAAGCTTCGGGAAGCGCTGGAGCGCGAAGGCGCGACGGTGGTGATGACCCGGGAATCCAACGACGTGAACATATCGAACATCCGCCGCGCGGAGATCCTGAACGAGGCCGGCTGCGATATCGCGCTGAACCTGCACTGCAACGGATCCGGCAACCGTTCCGCCAACGGGCTGAGGCTGTACACGCCCTCCGCGGGCGGACAGAGGGCAGAAAGCTATTCGATCGCAAAGGCGCTGGCCCCGGCGTTCTGCAGCGCGACCGGCGCCCGCAACGGCGGCATCACCCGCTCGCGGGGATACATTTCGCTCAATTACGCCGAGGTGCCGGCGATTCTGGTGGAAATGGGTTACATGACCAACCAGCAGGAGGATTTGCTGCTGGCGACCGACGAATACCAGTACAAAATCGCCGGCGGCATCACCGAGGGATTGTGCCGGTATTTCAATTGAGCTGCGTGCTCTGTAAAGGAGGGCTTGTATGATCAGGCGGATCGGTTCATGGCTGCTGGCCATACTGTTCATTCTGCCGGCGTTCTGCGCGCCTGCGCAGGTTCGCGCGGCGGGGAACGGGTTTCGCATCACCTTTATGAACATCGGCCGAAACGACGGAATTCTGATGGTGTGCGACGGGGAGGCCGCGTTCGTCGATTCCGGAACCCAGAGCTATGGCGCGAAAGCGGTCAAGTATATGCAGGGGCAGGGGATCACGCATCTGCGCTACTATATCGGCACCCACGGCCACCGCGACCATATCGGCGGCGCGCCCGCGATCATGACCGCGTTTCCGACCTGGGAGGTGCTCGTGCCGCACGAGAAGGTCATTTCGCAGATCAAGCGGTTCGGAAGCGGCGCGGCGCAGAAGGAGGTCGTGCGAAACGCCCGCTACCACGTCATGACGCCGGGCGAAACGGTGCCGCTGGGCGGAGCGAGAATTACCTGCCTGGGGCCGGTCAAGCTGGTCAGCTGCAAGCCCACCAGAATCAAGGAGAATTACAATTCGCTGATTCTGCGGGTGGATTACGGACAGAACAGCTTTCTGCTGACCGCGGACGGCATGAGCTGGCAGTTCGACAAAATCGAAAAAAAGTTCCCCGGCGCGATGAACTGCCAGGTGATCAAAAACCCGCACCACAACGGCCGGCAGTCCGGATCGTTCCTGAACCGGACGAAGCCGGAAGTATACGTGTTTTCCACATCCAGCGGCTGCCTGCCGGTGAAGAGCTATCTGAACGCGATCAAGCGGAGAAAGGCAACCATCTTCATCACGTCGCCCAACCGCAACGGACACGTGACCATTTATTCGAACGGAAAAGATCTGTCCTTTGAAACGCAGAAGAAATGGGCGATGAAGGGACTGTACAGGATCGGAGCAGAGGAGGAACCCGAATGGAAGGATTAAGACGCTTGCTGGCGGCCGCGCTGCTGATCGCGCTGTTTTCCTGCTTCGCGCTCGCGGAGGGCGCGGGCAGAGCTCCTTTTCGCATTGAGCTGCCCGGCCAGTCCGCGGTTCCGGGGCAGGACGCGGACGCGGATCAGCTGTTCGGCGCGTACGCGGCGCGGTTTTTCTACGGCCGGAAGGCGCTTCTGAGAAAACGGGTCAGCCTGGACGGGCTGGAGCCGCTGGAAAGGGGCCTGTATTCCGTGCTTGCGCCGCAGATCGCGCTGGTCGCTTCCGGGGAAAGAACCTCCACGGAGTTTACGGTGACGCTGGAGGAAGCGGGCGTCCGCAGGCGCTATTCCGCCGCGGACCTGGGCTTGGAAACCCTCTGGGACGGCAGCGATGTTTCCGAAGAAGCGATGGACGAGATGAAAAACTACACGGCGTTCAGCTTGGGGCTGCTGCTGGACGCGCTGATGGCCAATCATCCTTACGAACTGTACTGGTACGACAAAACCGAACGCACCTATTGCCAGAGCGTGATGATCGGGGTCGCTTACGACGACGATCTGGGAGACTACGTTCTTGAGATCGTCGGGGATTTCGTGTTCAGCTTTCCGGTGGCTTCGGCATACGCGGCGGATACGTACAAAACGAGTGCAGCCGCGGTGAACGCCGCGAAGACGGCGGCCGCCAACGCGAAGGCCATCGTCAAAGCGCACGGCGGCAAATCGGATCTGGACAAGTTGAGCGCGTACCGCGATGAGATTCTGTCGCTGGTTTCCTATAATTACAGCGCGGCGAACGACGCTTCGGCCCCTTACGGCGATCCCTGGCAGCTGATCTGGGTCTTCGACGGGGACAGTTCCACGAACGTCGTGTGCGAAGGCTATTCCAAGGCCTTCCAGTATCTGTGCGATTCGGGGTCCTTCGCCAGTGGAAAGGTCAATTGCATTTCCGTTTCCGGCGTGATGTCCGGCGGAACCGGCGCGGGAGACCATATGTGGAACGTCGTCACGCTGCCGGACGGGCGCAATTACCTGGCGGATGTGACGAACAGCGATAGCGACAGCGCGGGATATGACGGGAGCCTGTTCCTGAAGCCGTACACCTCCCGCAGCTCGTCCGGTACGTATTCGTTCCGGTGCCCGGGGAAGACGATCCGCTACAGTTACGATTCGGATACGCTGCGGCTTTACAGTGAAAGCGAACTGGAGATTTCCGACAGCGAATACGTGCCGAGCTGTGCGGCCGGGCACACGCCGGTCACCGACGAGGCGGTGGAGGCGACCTGCGCGCAGACGGGGCTCACCGAGGGCAGCCACTGCGATGTGTGCGGGGAGATCCTGACGGCGCAGCAGATCGTCGAAAAGAAGCCGCACACGCCGGTCACCGACGAAGCGGTGGAGGCGACCTGCGCGCAGACGGGTCTCACCGAGGGCAGCCACTGCGATGTGTGCGGGGAAATCCTGACGGCGCAGCAGATCATCGAAAAGAAGCCGCATACGCCGGTCACCGACGAAGCGGTGGAGGCGACCTGCGCGCAGACGGGGCTCACCGAGGGCAGTCACTGCTCCGCGTGCGGAGAGGTCATCAAAGCGCAGGAAATCATTGAAAAGAAGCCGCACACGCTGGTCACCGACGAGGCGGTGGAAGCGACCTGCACGCAGACCGGGCTCACCGAGGGCAGCCACTGCTCGGTGTGCGGAGAGGTCTTCAAAGCGCAGGAAGTGATCGAAAAGAAGCCGCACACGCCGGTCACCGACGAAGCGGTGGAGGCGACGTGCGCGCAGACGGGTCTCACCGAGG
>JAFWEY010000126.1 GCA_017512675.1 Clostridia bacterium
GATCCGCTCAATCCGTGGCTTCGCTGGGACGCCAATCACTACGTCGGCCTGGCGCGGAACTGGTATGTGAACGAGGGAGACGCCAGGCTGCACATCGTCTTTTTTCCGCTGTATCCGCTTGTCGTGCGGGCGCTGGATCCTTTGACCGGCATGCGCACCGAATGGACCTGCCTCATCGTATCCAACGCCTGCGCGCTGGCGGCGGGATACGTGCTGTACCGCATGACGGAAGCGGAGGCGGGGCGCACGGCGGCGCGGCGCGCGGTCCGGTTCCTGTTTTTTACGCCCACGTCGCTGTTTTTCTCGATTCCCTACAGCGAATCCCTGTTCCTGCTGCTGACGCTGCTTTCGGTCTGGATGGCGCGGCGGCGGTGCTTCGCCCGGGCGGTGCTGTTCGGCGCGCTGGCAGCGGGCAGCCGCATGCTGGGATTGCTGACCGCGATTCCCGTGTTTTATGAAGGCATTCTGGACGCCCGGGAGCGGGCGGGCGGGGACCGGGGCGAGCTTTTGCGCGTCGCGGGGCGCCGGTTTGGGCAGTCCTGCGTCATTTCCGCCGGTTTTCTGGCGTATCTGGCGCTGAACGCGCAGGTGACCGGCAGCGCGTTTACCTTTCTCCGCTACCAGAAGGAGCATTGGTCCCAGAGCTTCGGGAGCCTTTACAACACGCTGCGCTACACGCTGGTCAACGCGCACAGCTACGGCGACGCGGCGCTTCAGTGGGGAACGTGGATCCCGCAGGCCGTTTCCATCGTGATCGTGCTGGTTCTGCTGGCGCTGACCTGGCGGGCTCTCAGCCCGGGTGACGGCGCGTACGCGCTGGTTTACCTGTATATCGCATCGGCTCCCACCTGGCTTCTGTCGGGCACGCGCTATCTGGGCGCGATGTACGCGCTGTATCCGATGCTGACCCTGGTCACCCGCCGCCGCGCGGCGGACCGGGTGCTGATGGGGTTGAGCGCGCTGCTGATGGTTTACATCACCTGGCATTACGCGGTGACGGGCACCGTGCTGTAACGGGCGGCAGTCCGTCCGAATAACGATCCGGAGGTCTTCCATGTATCCGCTGCATTCCGATTACACGCCCCGGGGGGATCAGCCTCAGGCGATTGCGCGGCTGACGGAGGGGCTGAACAGAGGCTACCGGCATCAGGTGCTTCTGGGCGTCACCGGCTCCGGCAAGACGTTCACGATGGCGAATATCATCAAAAACGCGCAGCGCCCCGCGCTGGTCATCGCCCACAACAAAACCCTCGCGGCGCAGCTGGCCGCGGAATTCCGGGAGTTCTTTCCGGAAAGCTGCGTCGGGTATTTCGTCAGCTATTACGATTATTATCAGCCGGAGGCGTATATCGCCTCCACCGATACCTTCATCGAAAAGGACGCGTCGATCAACGACGAAATCGACCGCATGCGGCATTCGGCGACGGCCTGGCTGTCGGAGCGCCGGGACGTGGTGATCGTGGCGTCGGTCAGCTGCATCTACGGCATGGGCGATCCCAGCGAGTATACCGGCCTGTCCATTTCGCTGCGGGAGGGGCAGGAGCTGGAGCGGGACGCGCTGCTGGATCAGTTGGTCGGCATTCAGTACAGCCGCAACGATTTTGAATTTGCGCGGGCGACCTTTCGGGTTCGCGGCGACGTGGTGGAAATCTATCCCGCGGGATACGATACCAAAGCGCTGCGGGTGGAATTCTTCGGCGACGAAATCGAGCGGATCAGCGAGATCGACACGCTGACCGGAAACCCGCTCAGGCACCTGAGCCACGTAATGGTATTTCCGGCCACGCATTACGCGACCTCGCGGGACAAAATGGAAAGCGCGCTGGCGCAGATCGAGGCGGATTTGAAGGAGCAGCTGGAGGCCTTCCGCCGGGCAGACCGGCTTCTGGAAGCCCAGAGGCTGGAGCAGCGGGTCCATTACGACATGGAAATGATGCGGGAAATCGGCTATTGTCCCGGAATCGAAAACTACTCCCGCTATTTTGACGGCCGCAAAAGCGGCGAGGCGCCGTTTACGCTGCTGGATTATTTTCCGGACGACATGCTGGTGTTCATCGACGAGGCGCACGTGACGATCCCGCAGATTCGCGCGATGTACAACGGGGATTACGCCCGAAAGCGCGCGCTGGTGGATTACGGCTTCCGCCTGCCCGCGGCGTTCGACAACCGCCCGCTGAAGTTCCGGGAATTCGAACAGAAGGTCGGGCAGACGATCTATGTTTCGGCGACGCCCGGCCCGTACGAAATGGAGCGGGCGCAGCAGGTGGTGGAGCAGATCATCCGGCCCACCGGGCTGCTGGACCCGGAGATCGTGGTCCGGCCCGCGACCGGGCAGGTGGACGACCTGCTGGGCGAGATCCGCAGGGTGGTGGAAAACGGCGGCCGCGTGCTGGCGACCACGCTGACCAAGCGCATGGCCGAGAGCCTGACCGATTACCTGCGGGAGATGGACGTGCGGGTGGAATACCTCCATTCCGACGTGGAAACGCTGGAGCGCACGCGGCTCATCCGCTCGCTGCGGCTGGGGGAATTCGACGTGCTGGTCGGCATCAACCTGCTTCGGGAAGGCCTGGATATGCCGGAGGTGCAGCTGGTCGCGATTCTGGACGCGGACAAGGAAGGCTTTCTGCGCAGCGAGACCTCGCTGGTGCAGACCGTCGGGCGCGCGGCCCGCAATGTCGACGGGCGGGTGATCATGTACGCGGACGCGCTCACCGATTCGATGACCCGGGCCATCAACGAAACCCGCCGGCGCAGGGAGATTCAGCATGCGTACAACGAAGAGCATCACATCACGCCGGAAACGGTCAGAACGGCGGTTCGCGAACTGATGTCGATCTCCCGCGAGGTGGACCGGGACGCGGCCGGCGGCATGGACGAACAGGAAAGGCAGCTGGCGATCGGGCATCTTGAAGAACAAATGCTCGAGGCGGCGGGCAACCTGGAATTTGAGAAGGCGGCCGCGCTGCGCGACCGGATGCTGGCGCTGCGGGGCGAAAAACCGATGGCGACCGGTGAAAAGAGCCGCGCGGCCAGGAGAAACAGGCGCGGCCCGAAAGCGAAATGACAGAAGGAGAACCATGAGCGGAAGCATCATCATCCGCGGCGCGCGGGAACACAATCTGAAGAACGTCGATCTGGAACTGCCGAGGGACCGGCTGATTGTCATCACCGGGCTTTCCGGTTCCGGAAAATCCTCGCTGGCCTTCGACACGATTTACGCGGAAGGGCAGCGCCGGTACGTGGAATCCCTTTCCAGCTACGCCCGCCAGTTTCTGGGGCAGATGGACAAGCCGGACGTCGATTCGATCGACGGGCTGAGCCCGGCCATTTCCATCGACCAGAAGACGACCAGCCGCAACCCGCGCTCCACCGTGGGCACGGTCACGGAGATTCACGACTATCTGCGCCTGCTGTACGCGCGCGCCGGCGTGCCCCATTGCCCGAATTGCGGCAGGGAAATCAGCCGGCAGTCGGTGGACCAGATCATCGACCGGATCATGCGCTTCGAGGAGGGAACCCGGCTGATGATCCTCGCCCCGGTGATCCGGTCGCGCAAGGGCGAAAACGCGAAGCTGCTGGAGGACCTGAGCAGGAAGGGCTTCGTGCGCGTGCGCATCGACGGGGAACTGTACGAAATCGGCGATACGCCGGCGCTGGACAAGAAGAAGAAGCACTCGATCGACGCGGTCGTCGACAGGGTCGTGGTGCGCCCGAACATGAACCGCCGCCTGACCGATTCCCTGGAAACCGCGCTGCGCATGGCGGACGGGCTGGTGATCGTCAGCGAAATCGGCGGCGGGGACCACCTGTATTCCCAGAACTACGCCTGCCCGGACTGCGGCATCTCCATCGGCGAAATGGAGCCGCGGATGTTTTCGTTCAACAGCCCGTTCGGCGCCTGCCCGACGTGCGCCGGCCTGGGCACGCTGACGCGGGTGGATCCGGACCGGATCATCCCGGACCGCTCCCTGTCGCTGAATCAGGGCGCGATTCAGGTTTCCGGCTGGAATTCCTCCGAGGACGGCGGCATCATGGCGCGGATGTACCTGACCGCGCTGGCGGAAAAATACGGCTTTTCGATGGACGCGCCCGTCTCCGACCTTCCGCCGGACGGGCTGGACGCGATCCTCTACGGCACGCGCGGCGAAAAGCTGACGGTTCATTACGATTCGGCCCATGGCAAGGGCACCTATCAGTCTCCGTTTGAAGGGATCGTGCCCAATCTGGAGCGCCGGTACCGGGAAACGGAATCCGAAGCGTCCCAGAACGCGCTGAGCGAATACATGGCGGATATCCCCTGCCCGGACTGCCGGGGCAAACGGCTGAAGAAGGAGGCCCTGGCGGTCACGGTCGGCGGAAAATCGCTGGCGGATGTCAGCGATCTCCCGATACGCGCCTGCAGGGACTTCTTTCACGGCCTGGACCTGAGCGAACGGGACCGGGCGATCGCCGGGCAGATTCTCAGGGAGATCTCCTCGCGGCTGGGCTTTCTGACGGACGTGGGGCTGGATTATCTGACGCTGTCCCGGGCGGCGCAGACGCTGTCGGGCGGCGAAGCCCAGCGCATCCGGCTGGCGACCCAGATCGGCTCTTCCCTGATGGGGGTGCTGTACATCCTGGACGAACCGTCGATCGGGCTGCATCAGCGGGATAACGAAAAGCTGCTGGGAACGCTGAAGCATCTGCGGGATCTGGGCAATACGCTGATCGTGGTCGAGCATGACGAGGACACGATGCGCAGCGCCGATTTCCTGGTGGACGTCGGCCCCGGCGCCGGCGCGTCCGGCGGGGAAATCGTCGCCAGCGGCACCGTGGAGGACGTGATGGCGTGCCCGCGCTCGCTGACCGGGCAGTTCCTGAAGGGGCTCAGGAAAATCGCGCTGCCCCCGGCGCGGCGCAGGCCGAGCGGCTTCCTGACGGTGCGCGGCGCGCGGGTCAACAACCTGAAGAACATCGACGTGCGCATTCCGCTCGGCGTGTTCACCTGCGTGACCGGCGTGTCCGGCTCCGGCAAATCGTCGCTGATCAACGAAATCGTCTTTAAGTCGCTCGCCCGCACGCTGAACCGGGCGATGACCCGTCCCGGCGATCACGACGGCATCGACGGGACGGAGCAGCTGGACAAGATCATCGCCATCGATCAGTCGCCGATCGGCCGCACGCCCCGTTCCAACCCGGCGACGTACACCGGCGTGTTTACGATGATCCGCGATGTGTTCGCGGAGACGCCGGACGCCAAGGCCCGGGGCTACAGGGCAAACCGCTTCAGCTTCAACGTGAAGGGCGGACGGTGCGAGGCCTGCAGCGGGGACGGCATCCTGCGCATCGAAATGCACTTCCTGCCGGATGTCTATGTTCCCTGCGAGGTCTGCAAGGGGAAGCGCTACAACCGCGAAACCCTCGGGGTGCGGTACAAGGGAAAGAACATCCATGAAGTGCTGGATATGACCGTCGACGAAGCGGCGGAATTCTTTGATCCGATGCCACGCATTGCGTCCAGACTGCGCACGATGCAGGATGTGGGGCTGGGCTATGTAAAGCTGGGGCAGCCGTCCACAACGCTGTCGGGCGGGGAAGCGCAGCGGATCAAACTGGCGGCGGAATTGAGCCGCCAGGCGACAGGGAAGACGATCTACGTGCTGGACGAGCCGACCACCGGGCTGCATATGGCGGACGTGGACCGGCTGATCGACGTGCTGCAAAAGCTGGTCGAACAGGGCAATACGCTGATCGTGATCGAGCACAATCTCGATGTCATCAAGTGCGCGGATCATGTGATCGATATGGGCCCGGAGGGCGGCGACAGGGGCGGTACCGTGATCGCCGAAGGGACGCCGGAACAGGTGGCGTCGTCCGACGGCAGCTATACCGGGCAGTTCCTCAAACGGGCGCTTTTGCCGTAGGGCAGCCCCGCGGGTCCCGCGCCGCGCGGCGGCGAATTCGGCGCCTTTTGACACAAATATTAAGAATGTTAAAAGGCAGAAATTGCGTTTCGAGAAAGTTAAAAGACAGATAATTTTACCGGATCAATGAAATTTACTTTTGCTTTTGAAAACCGGCAGCATACCTATATTTGTGCGGGATATTATGCGCAATCAGACCGATTCAATGCGGAAGAATTAAATAAAGAATTGCTGTTGTAGACGTAACGCGGGATGAGTATAGTATCAGTAGCCTTATTGCCCAGCCGCATGGGGTTGACTTGAGGAGGAGAACCGTGAAAGCTGTTAAGATCAAACTGAGCCTTGCCGAGAACGTGAAAACCTTTGTCAACATTGTCAGCCGCTACGACTACGACATCGACCTGCGCGAAGGACGGCATGTGGTGGACGCGAAATCCATGATGGGGATTTTTTCGCTGAACCTGGCCAAACCGGTCACCATGGAAATCTACAGCGACAGCTGTGAGGGACTGATGGACGACATCCGTTCATTTGTCGTTTAGACATTCAAAAGCGGAAGCGATGAGCGCGGCACACTCCCCCGAAGCGGATCCTGGAAGACGGATGCCGGAACCTTCGGGGGCATTTGTTTTTCGGACCCGGTTCGCCCGGGCGGAAAGCCCGCTGCGCGTTCGGGGCGCCGGAGCGGGCGGCGCGCCGGTTCCGGTCGCAGGCATCGGATCCCGCCGCTGGGATTTTTGAAGGAGCATGAATGAAAAGATATCTTTCGCTGGTTCTGCTGTTGGCGCTGCTGCTGGCCGGCTGCGCGGATTCGCCGGACCGGGGGACGGGGCCGGCCGAAACCCCGCAGCCCGGGCCGCTGACAATCTACGCGTCGGTTTATCCGGTGTACGCGATCGCGCGGTTTGTCACGCGGGATGTGGAGAACGTCGTGGTTCACTGTCTGACCCAGCCGCTGGCGTCATGCCCGCGCAGCTACACGCTGTCGGATTGGGATGCGGCGCTGCTTGCCGGCGCGGACCTGACGATTCTCGGCGGGCGCGGCCTGGAAGGCTTTACCCTGCCGCAGGAGCTGCCGCAATGCGTGCTGATGACGAAGAGCGAGCTTCTGCAGGGGGAAGAGAAATCCGCCGACGCGGAGGAAGCAAGCCATTTTGAAGGCGCGAATCCGTGGCTGTTTCTGTCGCTGGACGGGCTGGGCGAAATGGCGGAGACGCTGGCGGTGGAACTGGGGGAGGCCGATCCGGCGTACGCGGAACAGTATCTGGAAAACGCGGCCGCGGCGCAGGAGGCCGTCGAAGAGGCGCGCGCGCGGATCGAGGAGATCATGCTGCCCGTCGATGCCGGTCCTGTCGCCGTGCTGCACGAAGGGCTGCTGTACGTGGCGGAGGACCTGGATCTGTACGCCGCGGCGGTGATCCGGCGGGAGCCGGGCGAGGATCTGGAGGCGTCGGAATTCGCCGCTGCGGTGAACGGAATGACCGCCGCCGGCGTCCGGATCTGCCTGGTCGAACAGCAGGCGCCGGACCGGCTGGTGCGGGATCTGACGGGCGCCGGCTTCACCGTCGTGCGGCTGGACACGCTGATGCTGCACACCGAAACCGAACCGGAAACGGTTCTGAACGCGCTCGTGGGGAACGCGGAGAAAATCGCGGCGGCAGCGTCCTGATACTGCGTTCCGTCCAAAACATCGTTTTGGACGGAAGGACGCGTACCGCGTCCGCAAAGGCGTGTGCCTTTGTCGTCTCATACGATTCCGTACGGCCTGAGGTAAGAAATATGCCCATCAAAGATTGTGCATATTCCGGAACGAAATCGGTATGAAGCGCGCCTTCCGCCGCGAATCCGGCAGTGTGCGGCCTTCCTCCCAAATGGCGGAACGGTTTCGGAAGCCCGCGGCGGAGAACCGCGGCCGATACGCAGAAATATAACCGGATTACCGGTATACCGGCTGTTGACGCGAGCCGGTTTCTGTGCTATGATGCTGTCAGGATATACCGGGATACCGGGATGGAACACCGAAGGAGGAGTCTTCCTGTGGATCGAAAGTATCAGCTGATTACCGCCACCTCCATGGGGGTACGCATCTCGCCCATGGATCGCCAGCCGGTTGGCATCGGCAACACCTATCTGATGACCTCGACCAGCGCGGAATCCAACGTGCTGAACGTAGCGGCCTCGCTGGGCATGCGCACCAAGGTCCTCACCCGCTTTGTCGAAGGCAGCCCGATCGCGGCGTTCATCAAATCCGACCTGCGCCGCCGGAACATCGAGTACGAAGGGCCGGACATTCCGCAGGGCGGCCCCTGGGGATACCGCCATCAGTTCAACATCGCGGACGCGGGCTACGGCCTTCGCGGGCCGCGGGTATTCAACGACCGCGCCGGGGAGATCGGGCGCACGATCCGGGTGGAGGATTTCGATCTCGACCGCATTTTCCGCAGGGAAGGCGTGGAGATCATCCACATGTCGGGCCTGTTCGCGGCGATGTCGCCGGAGACCGGCGAGGTCTGCCTGAAGCTGAGCGAGCTCGCGAAGGAAACCGGCGCGAAGGTATCCTTTGACATGAATTATCGCGCCTCGTTCTGGGCGGGCAGGGAGAAGGAGCTGCGGGAGATCTTTTCACGGATCGCCGCCCGGGCCGATATCCTGATCGGCAACGAAGAGGATTTCCAGCTGGCGCTGGGCATCGAAGGACCGGAAGCCGGCGGCCGCGATCTGGACGCGAAGATCGAATCCTTCAAGGAAATGATCGCGCGGGTGCAGCAGCGCTACCCGAACGCGGGAACCTTTGCGACCACGCTTCGCCAGGTGGAAAGCGCGAACCTGCACAACTGGGGCGCGATTCTCCTTTCGGGCGGCGAGTGGCACGTGGCCCCGCCGCGCCCGATCCCGGTACTGGACCGCATCGGCGGCGGGGACGGCTTCGTTTCCGGCCTGCTGTACGGCATCCTGAAGGGCTGGGACGCGGAAAAGTGCCTGCAATTCGGCTGGGCGACCGGCTGCATGGCGACCACGATGCTGGAGGATTTCGCGACGCCGGCGGACGAAGAACAGGTATGGAGCGTATGGAAGGGCAACGCCCGCGTGAAACGCTGAAGACGAACCGACTTGAAGGAGGAACAGCGCTATGGCAAAGCTTGCGGATATCGGCCTGATCGGCCTGGCCGTAATGGGCGAGAACCTGGTCATGAACATGGAATCCAAGGGGTTCACCGTTGCGGTTTTCAACCGGACCGTTTCCAAGGTGGACGCGTTTGTTGAGGGGCGCGCAAAGGGGAAAAACATTCTGGGCGCGCATTCGATAGAGGAATTGGTGTCGATGCTGAAAAAGCCCCGCAAGATCATGATGATGGTCAAGGCGGGCCAGGCGGTGGACGCCTTCATCGACCTGCTGATTCCGCATCTGGAGTCGGGCGACATCCTGATCGACGGCGGCAATTCGCATTTTCCGGACACGGTGCGGCGGACGGCGTATGTGGAGAGCAAAGGGCTTCTGTACGCTGGATGCGGCGTCTCCGGCGGCGAGGAGGGCGCCCTCAAGGGCCCCAGCATGATGCCGGGCGGGTCTCCGGCGGCGTGGGAAAGCGTCGGGCCGATTTTCCAGGCGATTTCCGCCCATGTGGACGGGCAGCCCTGCTGCGAATGGGTCGGCGAAAACGGCGCGGGGCATTTCGTCAAAATGGTGCACAACGGCATCGAGTACGGCGAC
>JAFWEY010000127.1 GCA_017512675.1 Clostridia bacterium
AAGGGCGACAACGTCGGCATCCGCTACTCCGTGCGCGTCAAACTGCTGATCGGCGTCGGGATTCTTGCCGTGTTCGGTTCGGCGCTGGTGTTCTTCGGCGATCGCTTCATTCAGCTCTTCCTGCATGAGGGCGATAGCGGGTTGGATCTGGATGCGACCCGGCACTATGCGAACGCCTATCTGCATGTGATGCTGCTGCAGCTGCTCCCGTTCGTGGTGACCATGATGTACTCCAGCACACTGCGGGAAACCGGCGAGACAGTCCTGCCGATGAAGGCGGGCCTGATCGCGGTGTTCGTGAACCTGGTGTTTAACTACATCCTGATCTTTGGCAAATTCGGGGCGCCGCGGCTTGGCGTTGTCGGCGCCGCGGCGGCGACGGTTCTTGCGCGCTTTGTCGAAATGGCGATTGTGGTGATCTGGACGCACCGGCACACGGAGCGGAACCCCTTCATTATCGACGTTTACCGCAGCCTGAAGGTCCCCGGGCACGTCTTCCGCCAGGTGCTGGTCCTCGGCCTGCCCCTGATGGTCAACGAATTGCTGTGGTCCGGCGGGATGACGGTCCTGAACCAGTGCTATTCCGTTCGCGGGCTGGAAGTTGTTTCGGCCATGAACATCTACCTCACGATCTCCAACCTGTTCTTCAGCGCATTTATTTCCACCGGCAACGCCACGGCCATCATGGTCGGGCAGCTGTTGGGCGCCGGTGAACTGGAGCGTGCCGTGGATGAAGACAGGAAGCTGATTGCCTTTGCATTTGCGATAAGCTTTGTGCTGGGCGGCGTTATGGCGCTGTGCGCGCCGTTTTTCCCGAGAATCTACAACACCATCCCGCACGTCAGACAGATCGCCACACATATTCTGATCATCGGCGCCGCCATGATGCCTCTGCACGCCTTTTCCAATTCCTGTTACTTCACACTGCGTTCGGGCGGCAAGACCATCATCACCTTTCTCTTCGACAGCGGCTCGGTCTGGCTGCTCAGCATCCCGGTCGCTTTCATCCTGGCATACCGGACCGGTGCGCCGATCGTTCCGTTCTTTACCGTCATTGAAGCGCTGAATCTGGTGAAGTGCGTCATCGGCGCTGTCATGGTGCACCGGCGGCGCTGGGTGGTCAACCTGGTGGCAGAGAAAAATCCTGCGGTCATAGAAAGCTGACCGCAGGATTATTTATGCCGGAAAAAGCGAAACCGGATGCCTACAGGGAGAGCTCAACCTGTCCGGTCGGGATGTCTTCCAGAAGCGACCGAATCCGCGCCAGAAATGCGTCAACCTGCTGAGGGCAGCGCCCGATATAATCCGCCGGGTCCAGAAGCCCGTTCAGTTCCTGTGCCGTCATGTTGAATTCGGGATGCTGTGCCAGCAGTTCCGGCAGGCTGCAGGTTTCGCCTTCCTTCATCTTCGCCGTTGCTTCCATGGAGCATCGGCGGATGATTTCATGCAGTTTCTGCCGGTCGCCGCCGCGCTTCACGGCTTCCATCAGCAGGTTTTCCGTCGCAATGAAGGGGAGGACCTCCTGCACGCTGCGCGCGATGACCTTCTCGTTGACCTGCAGGCCGGCACTGACGTTCTGCACAAGCCGCAGGATGGCGTCGGCACAGAGAAACGCTTCCGGCAGCGACAGCCGGCGGTTGGCGGAATCGTCCAGCGTCCGCTCCAGCCACTGTGCGGAAGCGGTCAGAGGCGCGTTGACGGAAAGGGTCATGAGATACCGGCTCAGCGAGCAGATGCGCTCGCATCGCATGGGATTGCGCTTGTACGCCATGGCCGAGGAGCCGATCTGCATGCTCTCAAAGGGTTCCTCCAGCTGGCGGTCGTGCTGCAGCAGGCGGATATCCTGCGCCATGCGGTAGGCGCTCTGCGCTATGCCGCTCAGGGCATTCAGAATACTGCTGTCCAGCTTGCGCGGGTAAGTTTGGCCGCAGACCGGAAAACACTCCGCAAAACCGAAATCACCTGCAATT
>JAFWEY010000128.1 GCA_017512675.1 Clostridia bacterium
GCATTGCCGTCGGCAAGCGCGTACGCTTCGTCGATAAACAGCACGCCACCCATTGCTTCATCGATTTTTGCAAGGGTTTTCGGCGCGGTCTCCCCGACATACCGGCCGATCAGCCCGTGCGCGTCCGTTTCCACAAGCTTGGCTTCCTCCAAAACCCCTGCATCATACAGAATACGGGACAGAATTCGTGCGACCTCAGTCTTGCCGGTTCCCGGGTTGCCGTAAAAGCACATGTGCAGGTTGAAATCCGGCTGTCCCTGATTGCGCTTCGCGTAGGCTTTGATCTTGCGCACCATGCGCTTGACAGGAGCCAGGCCGATCAGCTGATCCAGTTCTTCCTCGCCGGTCAGGATTTTTCCGGCATTGCCTGAAGCAGCTGTGGGCAGGTTGATTTTCGCGTCCTGAATGTACTTGTTCACGTCGGCCATGCCCAGCTCCGTATCGCTGGAATCCACACAGCGCAGGTTCTGGCACATGATGACCTGATCCAGGATGTTCCGGATTTCCCGAGCGTTGGCGAAGTTCGGATCCTTGCGCTTTACGTCCGTGATGTCAAGAATCCTGTTCAGCGCCGCGGCCCCGATGGTATACCCCCGCGCTTCCAGCATCAGCTTTGTAATCCCGCACAGTTCCTCCCGGGAATAGTTGGGAAAATCCAGCGTGAACTGTATGCGCGATTTGAGGCCGGGGTTTACGGAGAGCATCTTCTGCATCTCGTTGCGGTAGCCGGCAAAGATGACGCAGAATTCACCGCGCCTGTCCTCCATGGCCTTGACCAGCGTGTCGATGGCTTCCCGCCCGTAATCCGTAATGCCGCCATCGCTGTTGTTGCCAAGCGCATACGCCTCATCGATGAACAGCACGCCGCCCATCGCCTGCTCGATCACCCGTCTGGTCTTTTCCGCCGTAGCGCCGAAATACTCGCTGACCAGTCCGCTGCGGTCCACCTCGGTGACCTTTTTCTTCGGCAGGATTTTGTTCTCGTACAGGATCCCGGCGATAAAGCGCGCAACTTCCGTTTTCCCGCAGCCGGGATTGCCCAGGAAGCACATATGCACATTCAGGTTTTTGCTGTCCCGGTTGCGCACCGCATACGCTTTGATTTTTTTGACGCTTTCCTTGATGCCGGACAAGCCGATCAGCCCGTTCAGCTTCTTTTCGCTTTCGCCGATTCTGAGAAGGCCGCTCCTTTCGACGCCCATAAGCCCGGCGGGATCCAGTTCGATCATTTTGTCGTAAAGCGCGAAGAGTTCCTCTTCGGTCCTGCCGGACAGAAAATCCCCGGCATCGACGATGGCGTTCAGTTCGGAATACCGGCGGGCAATTCTTTCCCGCAGAATATCTCTTAAGCCGTTATCGGATGCGGCCGTTCCGTCATCCAGGGTATAGGTCCTTTTGCAGGCGAGCACCGGCGCGGTCATGACGGATTCCATCGCGATCCATACCGTTTTCAGCAGATCGGATACCTCGTCAAAGCCGTCGGAAAGCAAATCCACGACGTAATTCTTCGAGAGCACATCTTCCACTTGCTTGCTGCAAAAGAGAAGGAGAGCCTTGAAGTCCGTCCTTTTGCCCGGTTTGAGCAGGCTTCCCGGGTCTGCGCGGTACGAGGTCCCGTAAATATTATTCTGTTTGATGAATCTGAAGATCTTGTGCGAAAGTCCGAGCAGCAGCGAAAGGATCCTGTCTGCCGTCGGCTGGAGTTCCGGATCCGGCGTTTCGCTGTACAACAGCGAGATTTCCGGCAATTGCAGCTCCGGGAGATCGCATTCGAGTTCCAGCGCGGTCAGGACCTTTTTCAGGCTTTCGTCGTATTTCTCCGCTTCTTTTTTGATCCGCTCAGCATCGACCCGGTACCGGCGGGTGTAGGGCTTCGCGATGTACTTTTGAATCCGTTCGATGGATTCGTCAAGCCGTTCGATAAAGCCCTCCGTTTTCGGCGCGTTGCAGATGTATTCCCGGATCGTTCTGAAACCGGGGAAGCGCTTGTCGTCTTCCTCTTTCAGAACGGTCTTCATGACCGGCTTTCCGTCTTTGTCTTTCCGGCCTGTGTCTTCCTCCCTGTAACAGACAAGCTTTCCGCCTGCCGCCGTCCCCTCCTGCAGTTTCCCGACAAACTCCCGGATTTCCCGGCGCAGCATTTCAGCTCGTTCGTAGGGCAGCGGAAACATTTTGTACCCGCACACGGAACAGCTGCAGGCTTCCTCACATTCCTTCAGTTCCCCGCAGTTGATGCATTTGTACTGCTTCAATCACGTCACCCCCAACGCCTTCTTCGCCGCGTCCAGCGGGGAAGTATAGAAGATGGCCTCCATTTCACGTTTCAAATCGTCCTTCAGCCCGTCGTACCTGTCCCTGCACGATTCCGGCAGCATGATCGTCTTCGCGCCGGCGTTTGACGCGGCGACAAAGACCTCGTCCATTTCCGTCTGAATCGGCATCACGCTGCCGGACATGACCACCCTGCCGCAGATCAGCAGCGCGGGCAGCACCGCCCGGTCCGCCAGCCCGGAAAACAGGCCCACAACCTCCGCCACCGAAACCTCTTCGCTGACTCCGCGGTTCTGCAGATCGTTGAAATAGAGGCTGTAATCCGCTTCCATGCAGGAATCCCTGAGCAGTCTGTGGGCATTTTCTGTGAAGTAATTAAAAGCCGCGGTAAGGCTGTCCCGGACGCTCTTGCTCGCATGGGACACGCCCTCGACGTTCCTGAAATTGAGATTTCCCGTTCCGGCAATCAGCTTGTTTTCAAGCCGGTAAATCCCCAGCAGCCCGTTGACCGACCTGCCGATCGCGTATACATAGCCGGGCTTTTCAAAGCCTTGAAAGATCAGGCTGCCGACGGAGACTTCCGGCAGCTGAACGATGTGCTCTTCCCCGGTTTCCAGATCGATGTAGCCAAGGTCGACATCGCTGAATTCCGCCGGTGTCATCTTGCGCAGCTGCTCCTTGACGCGCCGTCTCCCTTCGATCGCGTACTCGAGCAGTTCCCGGGTTTCCTCCTTGCTCATGTTCTCGTCGGGATGGATCAGCTTGGCCATGCCGGAGAAGGTTCTTCCCACCGCGATCGTGTCCCGGGTGTTGAAGCATTTGTTCAGAACAAAGTATTTGCTGAAAGAGCTGGTGAAATCGTACTTGCGCATCCCGTGGCAGAATTCGGAGAAGCAGTCCGAAATCAGGCCGTAGCCGGTGGTAAAAAGCGCGGAGCGGAGCTTCGGCGTTTCCCAGCCGGGCAGGTACGCGTGGATTCTGTCGAAGAAGGCCGAGTCGTTGTTGAACGTTTCCGGAAACGGCTCGAACAGGTTCGTGGTGCGCATCATGTCGTGGACGCTGTGAAAGGTGTTGCCTTCGAAGGCAATCGACGCATCGGAACTGATCGATTCTGCGCCTCGGGCAAAGCTGCCGTTGGCCATATAGTTTTTCATGATCTGAACCATATCGCCCGATGCCTGGGTGATACCGGCGACTTCGTCAAAGGCGATGCAGTCCCAGTTGCCGACCAGGCCGATCCGGCGGGTTCCCATGTTGTAGAACATGTTGGAAACCGTAGTGGTTCCGCTGCTCATCAGGATTGAATAGGGGGACAGCTCGCTGTAGGCATGGGATTTTCCGGTGCCGCGCGGGCCCAGTTCCACCAGATTGTAGTTCTTTTGGATGAAGGGCACAAATCGAAGCAGATAATGCAGCTTCTCCTTCCGGGACAGCTCATCCGGCTCGTACCCGACGGAACGGAGAAGCAGCGTAATCCACTCGTCCCGGGTAAAGAGCTTCCGCTGCGAGATGATCTCATCCAGATCCATGTTCGACAGCTGAATCGGCTTAAGGGATGCGATCTGAAACGGCGAGCTGTATTTGGACTGCATCCTGCGGACTTTCTTTTTGCGCTTCCTGTTTCCGAAAATGTCTTCTTCGAACTCCTCATCCCCGCCGGATTGGTTCCCGAAGCCAACATACTCGATGCGGATGATGCACCAGACGCCGCCGATCAGCAGCTTTTCATTGTGCACCACCAGATCGGAGGGCACTTCAAACGGATCCAGGCGCAGATTGCTGAAGCTTGCCACGTATTTGTCCACATGCTCATCGAACACCACCGTGATTTTGTCGATGATGGTATACTGCCCCTGCTCCTTGATTCTCGATTTGATGTATTCGCTCTGGTCCGGGCGAACATAGCTTTCCGCCAGGATCCTGCGGATTCTGGCCATGCCCGATTCGATGGCTATTTCGTCGTCCGTCGCACAGTACATGCCCAGGAGGTATTCCAGCACATAGGTCGGAACGTTTGCGCCCTTTTTCATCAGCGCGGTCAGATCCTTCCTGACCGCCTTCCCCGGAAACGCGTCCAGAACTTTCCTGTCAAAATCAGTCATCGATATTGTCCTCCGTCGCGTATGCATCAGAAGCCGAAGTCGAACGTGCCGGTGAACGTCAGCTTCGCCCGGAACGGGTACCTGGCCGCCACCTCGTAATCGTCCTGCCCGCTCTCGCGGATCATCAGTTCAAATAGATCTCCGCTGTCCTCCCGCGTGTTGAGGCTGAACTGTATTCTGTCCGCTGACAGCTTGCCGCCGCTGATTTCGATCATCTGCCGGTCGTTCAGCACGTGGCCGGCTTCGTCGATGAAGAACAGCTCGTAACAGGCATCCTTGACGGGAGCAGGTTCAACCGTCACAAAACGCATGCCGAAAATGCTGTTGGTAATGGTGTAATCCGGATTCTCCGGCCTGAAACCAAGGCCGGAAGCAGGCGCGGATACCCGGTACATCTCCTTTGGGGATTTCCGAACAACAGCTTTGCCGCGCGGCTGCCCGGTTCCCGCACCAGCCAGCGCCTTCCTGGCCCGCTCCGACAGTCTGCGGAATTCTGTGAGGGACCCGGAATTCTCCTCCGTCTCCACCGCGCGGATCGGATGACAGACAAAGTAGACGATTTGCTTGTCCGCCGCCATCACATTCAGCAGTTCCAGCGCCTTTTCCAGGTGCTCCGCGTCCAGGTTCACAAACGGATCGTCCAGGATCAGGAACGGCTGTTCCTTCTCGAACAGCGTATCCACCAGTGCCAGGCGCATGCAGAAATCGATCATGTCGCAATAACCGGTGGAGTATCCTTCGGCAACGTGGAGACTGCCGTTTTCCTCGATGCTGACCCTGAAGTCGGGATCCAGAATTCCCCGCACCTCGTCGCTGTTCAGCCAGATGCGCATGTAGCTGTTGAACAGCTCTTCCACCCTGCCGAGATACCGCTTTGCCAGATTCTCTTTCGCCGTCCGAATCAGCTGAATCGTCCGTTTCAGCGCTGACAGCGCGTTTTGATCCTTTTGCTTCTGTTCGTACAGCGCATGGATTTCCCGCACAAGATCGGGATACTGTTCCAGGGAACGATCCGCCTGGCGAATGAAATCGCTCTTCTGCGTATATTCCTTGAGCAGATCCTCCCTGCGCCGGCGCAGATCCGATATCTCCTCTCTGAGGGTCTTCTCCTCCGCCACCGCCTTTTCATCCATCCCCTGCATCTGTTTCACGGCCGCTTCGCGCTGATTCAGAAGCTGTGCTTCGGTCACGCGCTGCGCGGCGTAATCGGTATACGCTCCGGAGATTTCCGCGAGCGGATCCTCGCATTGCAGCGCGGCGCGCAGGTGAGCGCCGGCAAACGACGCAACTTCCTTCTCCGCCTGCTCGAGCTCCGCCTTCTGCTGCAGCAGATCTGATTCCATTTCCGACATTTTCGCCCGCATCTGTTTTGCCTTGCCGCTGTCTTCGCGGATCGCAGCCAGCCGGGCAGGCACATCCTTCAAAGGCGCATCGCAGCGGATCGCGGCCAGCTGCTCCTTCAGTTCGGCTTCAAGCTCGTCGAGCTGCTGCCGCTGCCGTTCCTGCCGATGCTCCTTGTCCCGCACTTTGCCGTCACAGACCCTGAACGCATTGAGGATTTCCGCGGCTGCCTCCAGGGACTGCAGAATGCTGTTCGAATCTGTTTCAAGATCCAGTTCGGAGAGCAGCGGCTCGCACAGTTTTCGGCGATCCTCGATTTCAGCCGCACCCTGTTCGAGCTCTTTTCCCAGCCGGACGGCCTTCGGCGATTCCGGCAGCTCCAGATCGGCAGCTGCGGCGCCGGATTCCTCGACAAAGCGCGCCATGTTTCGTTCGCACGTACGAAGGGCGCTTTCAGCGACTCTGTAAGCGCCGAGCTTTTCGCGCAGCAAATTCAGTGCTTCGTCCCAGGACAGTTCCGAAATCTCCGGATAGGATCCGCTGATTTCGGCTCTCGACTTCTCGATTTCTTTAAGGCCTTCTTCCGCCTTACGGAGCCTGCTTCGCAGTTCAGGCATGCGCGGCGGTTCCGCCTGCGCAAACTGCTCTTCGCGGAGCCCTGCATCGGCCACGAATTTTTCCAATGCACGGTTTGCGACGCGCAATTTGTCCTGAACGATTTTGTTTCCCGTTTCGCCGGCACGCAAAAGCTCCAGAGCGTCTGCGACCGGTTTTCCCGCGCATTCCGGATACGCCGCGTCGATGGCAGCGCGTTCGGCCTCGACTTCCGCAGTCTGTTCCGCGAGAGACGCCCGAAGCGATTCCATTTGCGCGCTCTTGCCGCGCAGGCGGGAAACGCGATCCGCCCGCTCCAGAACCTGTGCGGCTTCAGCTTCCCCGGCTTTGCTTTCCTCCGGCGCCCAGCGTGCCGTCCAGTCGTCGATCGCTTCTCTGTTCATCCGGATCTGCGACTGAAGCACGTCGATTTTGGCCTCCAGCGACGCGATTTCCGTTCTTTCTTCCGCGAGCCTGGCTTCGGTTTCCTTTTGCTTTCGTTCCGCTTCCTGCTGCAGAGCGGAGGAATTCAGGTATGCTTCGTACGCCTCCCGCTTTTTTTGATGGGAGGACCTGCCCGTCACGCCGTAGATCAGCAGAAGAATGCCCACGGCGGCAAGCGCCCCCAATGCCGGCGAAACCGCAAGCGCGAGAACCGCGCCGGCAATCAGCAGCGCGGCGCCCAACCCAAGCCACAGGCCGGCGGAGAAGGACCCGGGCTCCGCAACCGCGTCTGTGCGGGAAGCTGCTGCGGCTTCGAGCTGCGCGGCGGAGGCGGCCAGGCTGTCCTCCTTGCTCTTCTCTCCGTCCAGGCGCGCGGCGAGCCCCTGCAGATCCGCCTGAAGCCGCGTTTCTTCCCGGCACCTGTTCAGGATGTCCTTTCCCTTCTCCGGATCGGGGAGTTCGCCCGGCCACTCCGCCAGCTGCGCTTCTTCTTCCGCCGTCAGGCGCAGCGAAGCAAGGGCTTCCTTCTTCTCTTCGATTTTTTCACAGGCCCTGTTCAGCTGTTCCAGCGCGGTGATGGCTTTGCGCACCCGTCCCTCTTCGTAAACGCTGTTCTTATCGGCATCGGCCTTCAGCGCATCCGCGTCCTGTTTCAGCTCCCGATAGCGCTTTCCGGTTTCGTTCCAGGCCTCCGTTTCACGCAGGATCTCTGCGCGCGCTTCGCTCTCCTGCTGCGAGAGCTGCTGCTGCCTGTTCCGGCACGTCTCAAGCTGCCGGATTGCCGGCTCCGCATTGGCGGGACTGAACCGCTCCCTGGATCCCAGTTCTTCGCGCTGTTCCTCCGCTTCTTTTTTGAATTCCCGATAGCGCTTTGTCTTTGCGCTCCATGCTTCCGCCTCGCGCTGAAGCTCGCGCTTTCGCGAATCCTGCCTGAGCATCAGATTCCGAAGGTCGGATTGGGAATCGACGGCAGCCTGAAGCCGCTCGACAAAGCCCGGTGCGTTTTCCTCAGCGGATCTGACCTGCGCGTACTCCCTCGGAACGTCTATATTCGCTGCTTCGTCGGAACCGGCGGCGTTGATGCCCTGGATTTTGCCGCAGAGCCCCTGAATCCTGTCCAGCTGTGCCGGTTCAGGCAGCTGTTCTCCGTAGCGTTCGGTAAGGGCTTTAAATTCCTCTTCGAGATTTTTGCGGTCGCCCTCCAGCTTCCTGATGCTGGCCTTCAGATCGTCCGCTCTTTTCCGCCGCTGCTTGATCCGGTCGATTTCTTCCTCCGCGGGCACGCTTCCGCCCATCCGGGCTTCCAGCTCCGTCAGTTTCTGCTTCACCGATCCGATACGCCCGTCGAGGTCCTCCAGCTGTTTTTGGGTGGCTTCGCGCTTTTTCGCCTCTCCGGATACGGTGTCGAGCCTTTTGCTCTTCTCCTCCAACTCCTGTGAGATGCCGTTCATCAGGCCGTCGATCCTGATGATGCCCGCCCGCTCCGCGTCCTGTGCGATGATCTCTGCCTCCATCCGGTCGCGGCGGCGTTCCTTTTCCTCGATTTGCCTGGTGATCTCTCCGATGCGTCCCCGGGCTCCGGTTTTTTCGTAGATCTTTACCTGTCCCGTCAAGTCGGCGATTGCCCCGTCGAACGCGGATACATCGTTTGCCTGGCTCACCAGCGCGTTCAGCCGCGCATGGATGCTGCCTTCCGCGCCTTCGATGGACAGGCCGTTCTGGTGAATGTACACGCTGCGCCGGAACGCGTTGACGTCCAGGTGAAACAGCGTCTCACCGATTCGGTCAGGCGCGATCCTCGCAGTGGTATTCGTGTTCAGATTGACGACGTTCACGCTGTCGAAGCGGGGCGTTTCGCCGAATTCCCGGTCGATTCGGTAGCGGACGCCTTCCGATTCGAATTCGAGCCACCCGCCGTATTTGCCGCCCTGCCACGGAAGATAGCGTCTGCGCTCGTTTTCCTTGATGTCCTTGATTCGCCTTGCGTCGTAGCCGTAGAGCATCGCCTTCAGGAATGCCGCCATCGTGGTTTTGCCCCAACCGTTGTCCTGAAGCACCACGTTCAGCCCTTCGTCAAACGAATAATCGTAATCGTGCATCCCGCCGAAGTCATCGATATGCATTTTGATCAGTTTCATTCCGCAGACACCTCCCCGCCGCCCAGTGCCTTCCAGCCGTAGCTGATGATGCGGCTGCGTTCCGATTCGCTCAGCGTTTCATCCTGCAACGCCAGCCTGACAAACTCGCTGCGCAGCGAGATATCCGTTTCGAACGCTTCTTCGTCGATGTCCATCACCGTGTTGTCGTACACCTCCGCGAAGAAGATCCGGTTTTGCAGCAGGCTCTTCAGGCCGTCGCCGCTCAGCGTCAGGCCAAAGGCGCAGCGGCCGGTGACGGTGACGCGAAGGAATGTATCGTAACGGATCGGACGGGCGGCTTCGCTGATTTTCTGCCGAATCTCCTTCGGGTCATCCACCGGCATGATTTTCAGCTCCAGTGCTTTGAAGGCGAATCCCGGTCTGCTGACAATTTCGTAAGCCGCCGGCCGGTCCTTCTCCCACTTCAGGATCCCCAGGCCGAATTGGGCGCTTTGCGCGTCCTCAAATCCGACGGGTTCGAAGGAAGGAACCCCGCCGGCACCGGGAACGCCCGAAAGAAGATACTTTCCGGCATGGTCCTGCGTAACCGTCACCGCTTCGCCGTTTCCGGCCAGCAGTGTGACCGCATCGCCCCCGACGCTCACAGAGATGCTGTCATCCCGGTATGAATCCTGTCCCTGCGCATGGAGCAGATGCAGGTTCCCGGGAATCTCGCTGCGATAGGAGATTCGCTCGTATTCGTGCCCGTTCAGGAAAGCGACCACCGAAACGGCAGGATTCCCGCCGACAATCTGAAACAGCATGTCGATCACCGATTCGGGAACCCGTTCCTGCCCGAAGATTCTGCCGAAAAGCGCGACGGGAGCATTGCCAAACCGGGCAGCCTGCCCGATCATGTCGGCAAAGCTTTCGTTTCTGGCCGTCTGCCACTTATGGGACTGCTCCGGGTTCAGCCGCTCCACGCACTCCGCGCCGAGGCGCACATCGGCGCACAGCAGCATTCTGTGCAGCCCGGAAAAAGCCGGCCGATCCGACGAATGCCCTTCCGGCGGTTTCGGCTTTGCTTCCAAAGGCTCAGACTCCTTTGGAGAGCCGGAGGATTCCGCGCGAATCGGCCCGGTGTCACCGGCTTCGGCCGTCTCCGGGACGGCTTCCGGCGATGGAGGAAGCTGCCCGCCGCAGTCCTTAACAGGGCGTTCGGCTTCAGTTCCGTCCGCGAGGGATTCCGCCGGCGCGCAAAGCGAATGCCGGTCCGGAGCCTTCCGCTTCAGAGCCTCCGTGCCGGCAGGTGATCTGACGCCATCGCCGTTTTCGGCTTCCCCGATCAGCGCTTTCAGCAAAAGCGGCACATCGCCGACGGCGACGCTCAGGGATTCCCGGCCGGCCGCTCCGCGCCCGCTGCCGGATTCCGATCGATAGGCAATCGATTCCCCGTCGAGGCGGTTTTTGACATCCTGCAGCAGGACCCTGTTCGGGATTTCGAAACTGACGGAATCGAGGCGGTAATAAATGTAGGCGACAGCAGTGTCCCGCAGGTAGATTCCCGTATTCACATGCCGCTGTGCGATGCGGATGTCAGGAAAAGCCTGCGCCATTTCTATCAGGTCGCTCTCGACACTGTCCTTGATCTGCCGGATCCTTTTCGATTTTTCCCTGCTGTCCGCCGCCGTTTTGACCGGCGGAAGCAGCGGATCCTCACGGCCTTCCTTTCCGACCGTTCCCTCCGGGAGGCCGCCGCGGATTTCGCTCAGTTTTCTGCCGTCACCGGCAACCCACCTCCCCCAGCAGCCGGCAGCGTCACCGCTGATGAACAGGGACGCTTCGGAAGGGCTTTCAAAATACCTGTCCGCGGTCAGCCTGCCGATCCGGTCCAGCCCCAGTTCTGCGGCTGCTGCGCCATCTTCGCGGATCGCTTCGCGCAGCGTCCTGCTGACCCTGCTGCCCGCAAAGACGGTAATTCCTTCTCCGTCAAACGATCCATAGGCAAAATAGCCTTCCGAATCCGATCGCATCACGACCTGAATTCCCGTTCGCTTCATGATCATTCCTCCGTTGCAACCGCTTCAAAAACCTGTCCTTATCAAACGAGGAATCCGGTTTTTCGACCGGCGGATTCCCTGCTCTCAAAATGCGGCGCCGCAGCCCGGCATTTGGCAGCGGCAACCCAGTTGCTCAGCAATTTGTTCGATTCAGTATAACACAGGTTTCCGCTGTTTTTCAACGGTTCCGCCAATTTCCGGCGTTTTTTTTCGCGGATTCGGCAGAATCCGCTGCTTTTTTGACAGGATTCAACAACGGCAACCTGCATGGAAGAGCATGAACGGAATACCGGCATTCGATTCCAAAAACTGTGCAAAGAAGAAAATCTGTTCCAGGGGCGATACAGCCGACAGAAGAGGCCGAAGTCCGGGGATTGCCGCGGAAACACACGGCCGCTCCGGAAGCAGGGTACGCCGACGGCGGGAACCGCAAAGCGCGCCTGAACCGGAGGCGTGCCGGCAGCCCCGGCGACGGTTTTCGATGCGGGAAACACCCAGCCCGGGGGAAGCGCCAATCACGAATACAGCAGATCCCTCAAATCCTCCCGCGTTTCCGTGGTAACACCGTTTCTGTCATCAACCTGATGATAGAGAAAACCCCCCTGAATGAAGTCGTACGCGTGCCCGTCGATCGCGCGTTTGACGGAGTGATCCGGATCAAACGACGGATTCAAAGGATCCGGCGGAAAAAAGAAGCCGGCATCTTCATATGAGTTACCGTACCATACTGCTTTCTTCCCTGTCAGTGTGAGGACAACACCGGACGGCGTGACCTGATGAAAATAGAAGTGTTCCTTTGAGACTTCCTGCACGTCGCTTCCGTCGAGCCGCATGGATACAGTGGCCTTATGTTTTACAGACCAGCAATACAGCCTCCCGTTCAGAACGATATAGCCATACCCTGCAGAACCGAAGTTGGGATTGTATGTCTCGGTAATGCGGATTGCAGGCATCAGTCCGCTCCTGTCGCGGCGTTGCGTATCGATGGAAAGAATGCCCGCCAGATCCGCAATCAGCAGTCTTCCCTCCGCAAAAACCATCTTGCCGGAGCCGGCATCGTTATTGACGATACGGTTCTCCTGCCGATAGACCAATTCCGGTTCCTTGCCGATTTCCTCGGTATACCAGATGCCGTTTCTGCGGAGAATGTAAATCCCGCCGCCGGCTGGGAGGATGCTGATCACGGCCTGTTCCTCTTCGTCAAACAGCGTGCCGGAATCGGAAATGCAGGATCCGTCGTATTCACAGCGATAGAAACGGCGGTCACCGTCGCAAAGCAGCAGGCCGTCTCCAAGATCATACAGGGTCATATCCTCGTGATCGATATGCCCGGCAAGCAAAGCCGCGCGTTCCGGATGCCCTTCCGGGTACGCGAACAGACTGTAGTCAGAGAAGACCGACCACCCGTCGCTTTCGTCCACGCCGAGCAGTTCATACATCGTTCCGTTTACCAGCAGCCGATCTTTGATCCGGCTGGTATCCGCGCAGGAGTTGTACCCCTTCACATCGCTCCATGGGGCGCCGTGCTGCGGTATATCGATCGAAACCGGTTCCCGGCTCACAGGCCCTGGCATTTTCGGCTGCGGCGCGCCGCTGCTTACAGTGAACGCAAGGTAAGCCGGTTCGTCAAACTGCCATGCGCATATTTCAAGCCGGTATTGTCCCGCCTGCAGCGCTTCGATTCCATCCAGCGGAACGGTCAGCCGCTCCTCATCACACAGGTATCCGCCGGTCGACCGGACGTCTCCGCTTCCCCAGCCGTCGCTGGTATAAGCGAGATCCCCGGATCTGCCGTCGTAATCGGGTCCGTCCATATCAATCCAATAATCGCCTTCCCGCTTGCTCACACCGGTATTCTTGCAGAAATACGCAATACCGCCCTGCGGACGCGTCAGCGTATAGCTTACAAACGGAGTTCCCACCGGGTATTCGGCCTGATCCATCTTCGCCACCGTGCCGTCCGGCAGCGTAATGCACGTTTCGGGCCGATAATCGGGATCATACCTTCTGTCCGGCTCCCCCCAGTCGTCATCGTCCCAAACGTCCAGATCGATGCCGTCCTGCTCTGCATTCCCGCTGCGTTCTTCCTGCTCCGCGGCAGGGATCCCTGAACCGCTCGGGTTTTGCGTATCCTCCGCCGAACACAGCCAGGCTGCGAACAGCAGCATAACCATAAGCAACAGAAATGACTTTTTGAGAATGCTCATCTCATACTCCTCCTGCAGAACGGGTTTTCGACGGTGCGAAATGCCTTCTGTAAAACCGGCTTCCGCGGTAAAACGGCGAGACCAGGCAAGGTCTGCCGAAGCGGTATAAGCCCGTATCACAGAATCAATTCTATCGCATTGCCGCAGCCTCTGTCAAGCGCGGGCGATCGGCAGCAGTTCCCGGCAATTCATGTCCGAAACCCCTGTTCCTCCGTTCGCTGAAGTGCTATAATGGACAGGAATAAGCGCTTTACTGCTTTCGGAGGAATCGCCCATGCTTTATCTCGTTCTGGCTGTTCTTTCAAGCGCGCTGGTTGCGATCGTGATGCGCGCGGGCACCGCGGGCGGTGAGTCCCGCAAGCCGATGCTGCTGGTCAACTACGCGGTATGTGCCGGTGTTTCGCTGTTCTTCCTGCGCGGACGTCCCGCCGGTCAGGGATTCGGCGTCGCACTGGGTCTAGGGCTCATCGGCGGTGCGCTGTATCTGACTGCTTTTCTGCTGTTTCAGTACAACGTTCGGACCGGCGGGGTTACCCTGTCCTCCGCATTCATGAAGCTGGGCGTCATCGTGCCGACGCTCCTGGGGATTTCCCTGTTCGGGGAATCCGCCGGCCCGGCGCGCCTGGCCGGCATCGCACTGACCGTACTGGCGATCCTCATGATGGCCCGGCACGGGGAGGCCTCCTCTGCGAACGGCCGCGCGGGGCAAAACGCCGCGAACCTTCCGGCCCTGATCCTGCTGCTGATCTGCGGCGGCATGGCGGACGGGCTGAGCAAATTCTACGCAGCCTGGGGCAATCCGGCATTGGAAGGATATTTCCTGTGCTTCGTGTTCTGCTTCGCGCTGGTTCTGTGCGCCGTCGTGTGTGCCATACAGAAGCAGCTCCCCACCCGCAGAGATTTCGTTTTCGGCCTGCTGCTGGGCATTCCCAATTATTTCTCCAGCCGATTCCTTCTTTTGTCCCTTTCGTCGGTTCCCGCCAGCGTCGCCTATCCCCTGTTTTCCTGCGGCGCCATCCTGCTGTCAGCCGCACTGGGACGCCTGTGCTTCAGCGAACGCATTTCCCGGCGGCAGGCGGTTTCCCTCATCCCGGTGCTGTTCGCGCTGGTGCTGCTGAATCTGTGAGGATTCCCCCTGTGCCGGGCAGAAACGCGCGGCAGACGGGATCCCTGTACGATTTGGCGCTGCACCGTGCATCATCGCAGAGACGGCGCATTGACAACAGCGCGAATCCGGGATAGAATTGTATGTGAGGGCGCTCGGATGCCCGTTCGTCCGGACACCAATCCACACGGAGGAGGAATAGATATCATGAGGCATTTTCCCCGCATTTTTTTGATTCTTGTCCTGACCATCATCGTCATCGCCGGAGCGGCCGCGGCGGAATCCGGCACAGCGCGCTGGCAGGTGGGAAAATCGGTTCTGGAGCTGCCCGTGCAGTGGCCTCTCGCCCTCAGCGAAGACGGCAAGAAGCTGGAGGGCGGCGGCATCCTGATCGTGGATGTGGATGTGCTCGCGGGCGGGGCCTCTTCGCTGCTGAACGGCTTATCGGACGGCATCCGCAGGCAGATGATTCTGTCCGGCGACGAGAGCCGTTATAACAGCACGGATCACTTTACAGCGGATAACGGCGCCTTTGGCACGTACTTCACCTATCAAAACGTACCGTGTGCGCATATCGTAAACGGCAGCGGCTCGGTATTGGTGGGAGTTCAGGGCGGCGCATACGAACCCAAACAGGTCTTCGACGCCGTGGCGCAGGGCCTGAGCGGCGATGAAGCCGCCATCATCGCCGGAAAAACCCATACCGTGCAGGATTTTGCCGTGCAGGAGCCGTCCGGCTGGCTGTATCTGCGCGTCTCCCCCATCCACGGCGGGCTGGAGTTCGCCGGAAACGGCTGCAGCGTGTCCTTCACCGTGCAGTCTCTGGATTTCACCGGCGATCCCCATGCGCTGCGCGACCGGATGATGAGCAATCAGCCGATCATGCAGCGCCTGGATACCGCTTCGGGCATCCCCGGCGTGTATTACCTCGATACCGCTTCCTCATGCTTCACCGTCATGCTGTTCGATGACGACAGCGTAGGCGTGATCGTCGTTACCGGCGACGACAGCAGTAAGTGGGAAGCCGCCGGCCGTACGCTGGCGGACTGCGTCACAGTAATCGGATAACGAAGCCACCGGATTCTGCCGGGCCGGCATCGCTCTCGGCAAGAATCCGGGCATTCACCCCAAACGTCAACGGAAAGGATCCGCATGAAGAAAGCATTGAAATTCCTCGGAATGTTTCTGATGATCGCAGACGGGCTGCTGATCCTGTCTCTTTTGATCACATCCGTCCCGATCCTAAGGCAGGAATTCAGCATTTACAGCGTCGGTGCGATCCTGGTTTGGCTGGCAGTTTTCTGCGGACTGTTCTATCTGGGATATCGCCTGCACGGCCACAGGCGCGCTCCGGAGTACCGGCACCCGAAACCGGATACGCAGGCGGAACAGGCCTCTATCGTGCCGACGGGCAGCGAAGAAGCCTGCCGGCCGCCCGTACAGGAAGCCGCACAGGAAGAGCCGTCCTCCATCAGGTGCGCATCGGATCCAAAGCCTGCGGACGGCAGACCTGCCGCGGAGGCCAAGCCAGCGAAAGACAGTCGCGCTGCGGAAGCGCCAACCCGCGAACATTATCTCTACGGCATGGACCGCCTGAGCATCTATAAGGATCCGAATGCAGCCAAATCAGCATGGCGTTCAACCATCCCCCATGAGATTACGCCTGAAGAAGTATTTCTCGATTTCCGTTACGGCTGCCCGGTCCTCACCTTCTGCGGATTGGAGCATATCGAAATCGGCAACGGCATGGAATACCTTGATGATCACCTCGATACGCTGGAGATACCGGGAGCGATGCGCGCCGGGCTGAGCTTCGGCGAACTGAAGGAATGGATCCTGACGAACGGCAAACGCTGGCCTGTCCGCTGGGAAACAATCGACTGGGATATGTTGAAGAAGGATCTGGATGCCTGGTGCCTTCTGGTGCGCGAGCGCGCCGGCTTCCGTCTTCCGGTCTGCGTATACCCGGTTTCCTGCCCGTTTCTTTCCCTGTTCGGCAGGAGGCTGGAGGACGATTCCGGTATCGTTCAGTGGCTTCGCGTCATAGAAAACTACGATCTGTCGAAAGCCATACACACCCTGAGCACGTATGGGTTCGGCGGGCCTGTGGCCATATTGACCGGTGACGCAAACCTTCTGAAGGATCTTTCGTATCAGGATCTCGATCTCTGTGTGCGCTCGAAAATCCTTTTCGCTCTGGTCACCGCCGAAGACCGCTTCAGGGATCTGGTCACCCTGCGGGAATACCGCGTGGAAACCCTGTCGCAGCCGGGATCGGCGGACGGCGCGGAAGCCGGCCGGTACTGGTATCTGACTGAGTGTTCGCCTTCGCCGGAGGCGCGCGTGCGCATTCTGGGGCTTCAGATTATTGCCGACTGTATAGAGCTTGGGGTGGATAAAGACGAAATCACCTCCCTGACGAGAGCCCAGCTGCAAATGGGAAGACCGAAAAACCCAAACTACACCTTCACCTGGGAAGAAAGCACGCATCAGTACAGCATACGGAAACTGGAGCACGGTCATGCCGCGGGCGGGATCGCGGATGCCGATGAAAACGAATTCCGATTCAAGTTCCTGCAGTCGTTCGTGTATCACTGCGACGGGATAAATCCGTTTATGCGGAATCCGGAGCAGGCCGCCGCCCTGCTGCGCGGAACGAAAAACGTTTTCGGCCGCACCAAAGCCTATCAGGCGGCATCACAGGCATATAAGAAGACGTTGCCGGACGTCCGGATGCTGCACGGTGCCTGGAACCGCCTTTCCGAAAAGCTTCCTCCGCTCGCCGAAGCCTTTCACTTCCGCATCGAATACGAACACGAAGAAAATCGGCTGTCGTGCGTTTTCCGGGACCAGAATCTCCCGAAATACCGCATTCATTTCAAATCCTCGCGCTGCCTCCTTTCCATGCGTCCTCCGTTTTTTCATCAGGACTGGTCTTTTCTGTGTTCTGCCAGTTCGCTCACAAACACGGTTCTCGCAATGATCTGGCACGCTGTGCAGTGCGGGGCGAACAGCAATGTTTTCGGGGAGCTGCGCTACAACGGTGATGGCGCGTTCCTCGAGCAGGGAAAACTGGACGGGCCTCTCTTTACCGCGAAAGGCACGGGGCAATACCAGGTGACCATTCGCCAGCTCGACAGCGCCTACCAAATCGGGTTTTATACGGACACTCATTTCATTCCTTTCGAGACAAAGCAAACCGAACCAGAGGCAAGGATCAGCGCGTCGATCCGCATCGTGATGATGGAATACTTCCTCAATGCGTTCGACGCCCTCGCCGCCTCGGGATTTGTGCGTCCGGTATGCAAAAGCGAGCTTTGCACCGCATTCATGGCTGGCCGCATCCCGGAAGAAAGGCTTTTATGGCCGCCGCTGCGCCTGTCACCTGTGCGGACACTGGAAAGCACCTCCTCCCCCTCGGAGTTCGGTCAGCAGGATACGCTGGAAGCCGCGATCGTCAGGGACGACGAATCCCGCTTCTTCTTGCGGGTTCAGAAGCACACCGTCTCTTCCGGCGGCAACGGCAGGCCGGAAACCATGAATTCGACGGCGTGTTATCCGATTCCCGCCCCGGAGGCCGTCAGCGAAAGCAACTGGAAGGAGTTTGTCTCGCCGGAATCCAGGATCGACATAAGCTGGGAATCGTATTGCGGAATCTAAGATGGCGCTGTATTTCCGCCCGGCAAAGCCGGCGCGGGCAACCGCTTTCCATTCCCTTTTCCCGCATTCTGCCCGAATTTGAACGGGTTGCAGGATCCTGCCCGGCGGGCCGCGCGTTGAGCGGTCATAATGATTCTCTGTTTGACAGAATTTCGTATATTTGGTATACTGAAAGTGCAGAAAGGGGACACAAATATGGTCCGAACAGACACTGTAAACCTGACGGTGATAACAGCCGTGGCGTTCCGGCAAAAGCTCGCATCGGGCGGCGCCGGGGTGATGATTCTCCGGTATGACGCCAGTCAGCCCGGGATCGCGGCGATCAGCAAAACTTCCGGCGATCCGATCCCGACAGCGAACACTCCCGGCGATTTGTATCCCATCGAAGCCTTCCGGGAAGCAATCGCCCTGACCGCGGGAATGCCCTATTCGAAACGCGGCAGCGTTCGTCTGGAGAAAAAGGCGGTCGTTGAAGCGGCGCCTGAGCCCGAGGAAGAGACTACCGCCGACGATCCTGTCATCGACACCGCGGAGTATCAGAAGATCATTGCCATGTACACGGACAGGAACGGGAAGCTGTCCTACGAGCTGCTGAACCGGGATCTGATCAAGTTCGCCCATTCCAGCAGAACGGTTCACAGCATGATCGCAGAGGGCGCCTCGACGAAAAAGGTTCGCACCTACATCGTCACCTCGAAATTCAGAACCGTTACCGGCAACAAAAAGCTGACGGAAGAGCAGGCGATGAAGATGGGAGATCTGCTGGACGAAGTCAGCCCCAGGAGCGTTTTTAAGCAGCTCGACGCGGAGCTTCGCAAATCGAGCGCCGCGAACAAACGCAAATAACCACAGGAGCGCAAACCAGGCCCGCGGTTCGGAAATACCGGATTGCGGGCCTGATCTCTGTTCCGGGGACAATTCTTACGGCCTGAGAGCCTACTAAAATATGCCCATCAAAGGTGTGCATATTTGGGAACGAAATCAGTATCAAAAGCAGGTTGATTTTTGCCCGTTCTTTGGTATACTGTTGTACGGGGCAATTTGCCGTGAAGACCGGCACAGATCGCATCGTTTCGCGGCCGAAGACGATCAGGGCTTCTCCGGGGCCGTAAAGACGGCAGGGAGAAAGGTCAGGGATTGCGAAGGATCGCCACCGCCCTGCACAACGGGACAGCAGAAACCCATGGCCGTCTGACAAGCACTCTGGTTCGGCATTTGGGCCCGGCCTGCGGGCATGCGGCAGAAGGGCTGTTTGCGGAAATGCGGGTTTTGCCCGGAACGCGTAGCCACAGCGTTATGCCGCTTCACAGTGCGGCACGCGGTTTTGAGAAGGAGTGAAACGGATGACCATCGAACACGCAGCGCTCTACGTGAATGATCTGGAAACGGCAAAAGACTTCTTCGTTCGCTTTCTCGGCGGGAAGCCGAACGATGGTTACTTCAACCCCCGGACTGGCTTCCGATCCTATTTCATCATCTTCGACGGCGGAGCGCGCCTCGAACTGATGAACAGGCCGCAAATGGACGATCCGAAAAAAACGCCCAATCGCACCGGTTATGCCCATATCGCTTTCAGCGTCGGCAGCAGGGAGCGGGTTGATGAACTGACCGGGCAGCTTGAGTCAGCCGGTTACGAAATCGTGAGCGGTCCCCGGACAACCGGAGACGGATACTACGAAAGCTGTATTATAGCCATCGAAGGAAACCAAATCGAACTGACGGTATGATGGAGTGTCCGCAATGTCATCTGTTTACGGGGTGCAGGTTTCCGGTGTATCCGCTTTGGTCGCCCGGCAGGCCGAAACATCTGCTCGAAGAGCGAAATAAACAGGGGATCCGTCCGCCGGACAGAACAGGTAAGGAAATCGTCAGACCGGGGAATGTCCTGACAGAATTCAGCGGCCAAGCCGGTCGGCGGACGACCGGGCAAAAAGAAAACCGCCGGAGATGATAACGCGATGAGATACGAATATGACGCTGCTCTTTGTGTTCAGCCGGACGGCGGCGCTTATGTGATCTTCCCTTGGGATCTGCGACAGGTGTTCGGGAGGGGACGCGTAAAGGTGCATGCATCCTTTGACGGCATTGATTACGACGGCAGCATCGTCAATATGGGCTTAAAGAACGAGGACGGATCGGTGTGCTATATCATCGGCGTGCTGAAATCCATTCGCACAGCGCTGAACAAGAATGACGGCGATACGATCCACGTCATCATCACGCAGAGAGAGTGAAGGACGGCATTCGGAACGATTGCGGGCATTTGGAGCGCTGCCCAATGAAATCCTGTCGGAGCGGGCAGGAGGAACCCTTGAGGTCCGGACCAATGACCGCAGCAAAACGAACATCATACAGGGAGGCCGGTTATGTCCGCAGTCAGATACAACAAACTTGTCCGTGACCGCGTTCCGGAGATCATCGAAGCCGACGGCAAGCGGTGCGTCTGCTCCGCACTTTCCGATGACGAATACCTCGTCAGGCTGGAAGAAAAGCTGAACGAAGAACTGGCGGAATACCTGGAGAGCAAATCCATGGAGGAGCTGGCCGATCTGCTGGAGGTCATCCGGGCCGTCGCCAGTGCGCGGGGCAGTTCCATCGAGGAAGTGGAAGAAATCCGCCGGGAGAAGGCCGCGAAGCGCGGCGGCTTTGAGAAGAAGCAATTGCTGATCGAAGTCACTGCTGACGATTGAGAGAGTTGCCCATGCGATCGCTGTATCAGCAGAGCAATGGCGGTTTCCATGACCATTCTGATCTGTATATCATTTATGGTTATTCTGCGGCGGCATCCGGCAGAAACCCGGCGCGTATGAATCTGATGGCTTGCCGGACTGGGTCAAAGGAATCATACAGCATTACGAAGAAAGAACGGTGATCACGATGCTCCGCCCCGGTCTCTACGAACAACTGATCAACCGCGCGCTGCGTCAGCAATTGGAGTCCATTCCTGCGGAGCGCAAGTCGGTCGCGCCTGTCGATCCGGCGGAAGCCGCCGAGGTGCTGTCGCGTTACATCGCGGAGGCGGCGAAGCGGGCGCTGTCCGGTATGGCTGAGGGGCAGGGCGACGTGGCGGATCAGTTGGCGCTTGCGAATCGGCTGATCGGGCTGCTTCCTGAATCGGAGGGCCAGAGCATCGACGACCGGGCCGAGCAGCTGATGGCTCTCTTGGCGGAGCAGGACCCGGCGCTGGCGCTGGGCAGGACGGCGAGTGATGCCGTGCGCCCGGAGACCTCCATCGCCCAGAGCAGCCTGTTCACCGGCGCGGTGCACGAGCCGCAGATGTTCTCCGAGCTCAAGAAGGAGATCGCCAGC
>JAFWEY010000129.1 GCA_017512675.1 Clostridia bacterium
CAGCGGCCGCGAAGGGACAAGTAATTTCGGGTTGGTAAGGGTGTCCCTTACATAAGTTCCGCAGGGGCGGCTTTGCCGGCCCGAGGAGCCATTTTTGCGAAGGCAGCTTGCCGCCGAGAGCAAAAATGGTTTCCCTGCAGATTTTCCGCCCGCATCCGTAGGATGCAGGAAAATCTGAAAAACGGCTTGGAATCCTGCGTGCAGGATTCCAAGCCAAGCTCGCGCAGCGAGCGCAAAAAAGGCCTGGAATATCCGCAGCGCGGAGATTCCAGGCCAAGCTCGCGTCAGCGAGCGAACATTACCCCTTCCCCGATCCGGAAGTCCTCGGTCAGCGGCGGCAGATCCACCGGCAGTTTCCCGTCCGCCGTTCCCACGCCAAAGCACGCGCACAGCGCGGCGGGCAGATTCGGCGCGTAAGCGCTGCCCTCCCCGGAGGCGGGAGGAACCGCGCGCATCGGGGAGGATCCGTAGGACAGCAGCACGGCGTCGGCCCCGGGAAAGCGGGCAGCGTCATAGGGCAACTGGCAGGAGACCACGATCACCGGCCTGTGTCCCTCGTGCCGCGCTTCGATGATTCGGTCGAAGACCGCCGACGAGAATCCGTCCTCGGTATTGGGATCGAGGCACGCCGAATTGTAAACCCTGTGAACCAGGATCACGTAATCCGACTGCATCGCCGTCTCCAGGCAGCTGTCGCCGTTGTCCGCGGTATTCACCATCACGCTGACCGACGCGCCTTCCGGAAGCGCATCCTGCTCCTCCAGGATCTGCCTGGCCAGTTCGCCGCTGCCGGCGCGGCTCGCGCAGGAATCCGCGAACAGAATCACCGCGCTTTCTCCGGGCCGCATCGACACGGGGAACGCGCCGTTTTCGTTCTTCACCAGAGTGAGCGCGCTTTCCGCGATCCGCCACGCCTCCTGCCGGTGTTCGGGGCTTCCGACGCCCTCCGAGGCAGCCCGGATCTGCTCGTCGGTAACGGTAAAGTCCGTCTGCCCGAGCAGCCCGTATTTCTTCTTCAGCCACAGGATGCGGCGCACGGAATCGTCCACGCGCGTCACGTCGATCGCGCCCTCTTCCGCCATCCGCACGGCCGCGTCCGTCATGCGCAGCGTTTTGCGATACAGCTCCGTGTCCCGCACGCAGGGCAGAATCAGCATGTCGGCGCCCGCGTTGATGGTCAGCCTGAGGATGTCCTCCTCCGCGAAGTTTTCCGAGATGGCCGCCATATCCAGCGCGTCCGACACGATCACGCCTTCAAATCCCATGTCGCCCCGCAGGATGTCGGTGAGGATGACGCGGCTCATGGTGGCGGGCAGGCCGACTTTCTCACCGGTCGAAACGGAAGTATACGTCTCCGTTTCGATTTGCGGGTACTGGATGTGAGCGGTCATGACCATATCCGCGCCGGCGTCGATCGCCGCCTGGAAGGGAATCAGCTCACACGCCTTCAGGTCCTCGTAGCTGGCGTCGATCCGCGGGAATCCGGTATGGCTGTCGGTATCGGTATTGCCATGGCCCGGAAAATGCTTCAGCGTCGCAATGATCCCTTTGCTGTGAAGCCCTTCGATGAACGCGGCGCCGTATTCCGCCGCCATCGCCGGAGAATCCGAGAAGGAACGGACGCCGATCACCGGGTTGTTGGCGTTGTTGTTGACGTCCATCACGGGGGCGTAGTCCGCGTGAATCCCCAGCAGGCTGAGCTCCTCGCCGTAGATCGCCGCCATTGCCGCGGCGCTGTCCGGATCGCCGGTCGCCGCCAGCGCCATATTGCCGGGGCCGGTGGTTCCGAAGCCCAGCCGGGCGACGTTCCCGCCCTCCTGGTCGACGGAAATCAGCAGCGGAAGCCCGCCTCCCGCCTTGTTGGCGGCCTGCATGTCCGCCGTGAGGCGCAGCGTCTGTTCGGCGTCGCGGCAGTTCTCCGCAAACAGGATCGCTCCTCCGAAGCGGTACTGCGCCAGGCACGAGCGGATCTCGTCGTTCAGTTCCGTAATGTCGTTCGCGGGGGGTTCCTCGGTGTTTTCCACGCCAAGGTTCTGTTCGCCGCTCTCCGGAACCTCCTTCCACACGCGGAAGGACGGAACCATCATCTGGCCGATCTTCTCCCGAAGCGTCATTCGGGCGAGAATCGCTTCGACGGAAAGGCTGTCCGCGAGCGCCAGATACCCTTCGTCGCTTCCCGCCCAGCTGCGCAGCACGTCCAGCTTGCTTTCGGCGTTTCGCACATAGGGATGGCCGGCTCCGGCGCCTTCCGGGATCAGCTTCAGGCTTCCGGCGGCCATATCGGCGATCAGATCCAGCAGCTGCCCGGAAATATCCGCATCGCTGTCCATGCCGACGGACAGAATCTGCGGCACGAAGCCCAGCGTGGACGCGGTAAAGCATCCGCCGTCGAATTTGTTCAGGTCCGCCTCGTCGGTGACCGGACTGTTGATTTTGTTGGTCAGGTAGGCGATCACCAGGTTCCTGGAGGGGTCGATCATCACCAGCGTGCCCGTCCATCCCTGGTGGCCGATCGTATTCGGCGCGGCCTGCGTGCCGAAGTACCACACCCGCTGGTCGTCGCCCTCGCGCCACCAGCCCAGGCCCCACTGCCCAAAATCGAAGGCCTTCGGCGCGGTAAAGGAATCCATGACGTTGCGCGAGAAGAACCGGTGTTCGCCGTATCCGCCGGTGAGCATGACGCTGGCCAGCCTTGCCAGGTTGGCGGCGTTCGAAAACAGCCCGGCGTGGCCGGAAACGCCCTGCATGCAGTACCACGCGCGCTCGTCCTGAACCTCGCCCTGAACGGTCGCGGTGCGGATTCCGTCGAAGAACACATGGTTGTCCCGGGTATTTCCGTTCAGTTCGGTCGCCGCGCAGTCATCGGCTTCGAAGCCGTTCTCCAGCGGCAGGAAAACCGTGTGGGCGAGACCCATCGGCTCGTAGAACGTTTCCTTCATGTATTCGTCCAGCCGCCGGCCGGTGACCGCCTCCACGACGAAGGTCAGCAGCATGTAATCCACATCGGAATACACCGTCCGCGTGCCCGGCTCGTAAAACAGGGGCGTCTTCGCGATGGCCTCCAGCGTGTCTTCCCGGGTGACCGCGTAGCACAGGTTCGACCCCGGCGCGCCGGCCTCCAGCAGCGAGATGTCGTAATCCGGATTGTTGTAATGAAGCGCGGCGGGAAACCCGGCCTGATGGCGCAGCAGATCCCGGATTGTCAGCGCCTTCTTCCAGGCGACCTGGGTTTCGTGATCCGGCTGCACCTGTGCGTCCCGGTAGACGATGTCCAGCGTATCGTCGGCGAAGCCGTCTCCCAGCACGGCCGTGACCGGGGCGTCGATATCCAGCGCGCCGTCCGTTACCAGCTTCTGAACCGCGTAATTGACCGAGAACATCTTGGTGACGCTCGCCAGGTCATAGAGCGTGTCGACGGTGACCGGGGCACTGTCCGTCCGGGGGCTGCCGTCGGGGGCATAGGCATTGACGGATCCCCACGCCCGATTGATCACCAGCCGCCCGTTGCGCGCCACCGCCAGCTGAGCGCCGGTGAAGCCGTGGGCGATGTCGGACCCGATGATATCGGAGACCAGCTTTTCCGCCAGCGGGTCGATGCCTTCCAGGCCGCCTTCGCTTTTCATGACCGTCGGATAGGGGATACAGACCTCTACGGCCTTCTCCAGCCCCAACGGCAGGATGTTCGAAACCTGAAGGGTGTTCACGCCGTCCGCCGTTTCGCCGGAGATGTCCGCGTTCCACACGCCGCCGGCCAGCCCGGACGTATCGTATTTCACGCCGTTGACGTACAGCGAAAAGCTCTCCACCTCGTCCGCGATCCGCAGCCAGAGCGATCCCTGCCCGTGCCAGGCATAAAAGCTTATCATGCCGTTCATGGCCAGCGTATCGTCAGTATAGCCCTTCCAGTCGGGAAACACAGCCGTTTTCTGCCATCCCCACCCGGGAAGCTCCTCCGCCTTCACAGCGTTCATGGGCCGACACCCTTTCTGTGTGACTGTCGCCGCCGAGGCGCAGCAGCCCGACAGCAGAACCAGAACAAGCCCCAGGGTTATACACCTGAACAAAACGGTTTTCAATGCGCAGTCCTCCTCGCCTGTTGTCCCCGGAAACGGCCGCCGCGGCCCGTTTCGGGCATGCGCCGATGCAGGCGGCAAACGCTTCCGATCCCGGCATATCCGCCCCGCGCACGGGCGCGGGACAGATGATTCTCCGGTCCATTATACCACAGCTGCCGGATCCGGCGCGCCGAACCCCGAACTTTCCCCGGGCTTTCAAGAATTCAACGTCAAATACAGCATCTTCTCCCTTTTCACGGGCCGCCGGATCTGGTATAATAAGGTGCAAGCATTCGAATCCGTGAAAAGAGCGTGAAAGGAAGACGCGTATGATCATCCGAAAAATCGTCATCACCGGCGGCCCCTGCGCAGGAAAAACCACCGCCATGAGCTGGATTCAGAACAATATGCCCTCCCGCGGCTACCGCGTGCTGTTCGTTCCCGAAACGGCCACCGAGCTGATCGGCGGCGGCGTCGCGCCGTGGACCTGCGGAACCAATCTGGATTACCAGAAATGCCAGGTCAGGCTTCAGAAAACCAAGGAAGAGCTGTTCGAACAGGCCGCGCGCACCATGCCGGTGGACAAGGTGCTGATCGTATGCGACCGCGGCATGCTGGACAACAAGGCTTATATGACGGACGCCGAATTCCGCGAGGCGCTCTCGTCCATCGGCGTCAGCGAGGTGGAAATGCGGGATCAGTACGACGCCGTTTTCCATCTGGTGACCGCGGCCAAGGGCCAGGAAGACGCCTACGCGAAATCCGCGGTGCGCGTGGAATCCATCCCGCAGGCCATCGAGCTGGACGACAAGCTGCTGGCGTGCTGGAACGGCCACCCGCACCTTCGGGTGATCGACAACTCCACCGATTTCGAAAAGAAGCTGGAACGCCTGCTGGCGGAAATCAACGCGTTCCTGGGCGAGCCGGAGCTGCTGGAAATCGAACGCTCGTACCTGATCGAGTATCCGGACGTGGAATGGCTGAAGCACAACCCGAACTGCCAGCGCATCGAGGTGGTGCAGACCTACCTCAATCCCACCCAGCCCGGGGACGAGCGCAGCATTCGCCAGCGCGGTTCGGACGGGCACTACATCTACTTTGAAACCATCAAGCGCAGAATCGGCAATCAGCAGCGGGTGGAAATCGAGCGGAGGCTCACCCAGGACGAGTACCTGGGGCTGATGATGGAGGCGGATCCGGAATGCAGGCCGATCCGGAAAACCCGCTATTGCCTGAGCTACAACACCCAGTACTTCCAGATCGACCTGTTCCCGTTCTGGCAGGACAAGGCGATCGCCGAGGTCGAGCTTCGCCGCGCAGACGACGAAATCCGCTTCCCGAAGGAGCTGCACATCATCCGGGAGGTCACCGGCGACAGCGCCTACAGCAACGCATCGATGGCCAGGGGCCTTCCGCCCAGGTAAAGCGCCCATACGCGCCGGGTGTGCGCATATCCCCGCATTTCGTCACCGGCCGCCACGCCGGGAACCGGACAAAGCCGGTTCCCGGCGCGCGTTTTCACCGGGAAACAAAAACTCCCTGCCGCAGCAGGGAGCCCCGAACGACGGATCAGTACCGGTAACGGTAACGGTAGTTCGACAGGAAGGATTGCAGGCTTCCCGAGGTCGCGACGCCGATCGCCAGGAAAATGCCGAAGATGATCAGCCCGATCAGCAGCCAGCAAAAGTAGGAACGGGCATAGTTCCTGCGGTTGTAGTTCTCGTTGCTCAGCGAGTAGACGATCAGCAGCACAAAGCCGACAATCGGGATCGAAAACAGGATTCCATACCCGACATACCCCCACGAGCTGATCAGCCGGTACCGCGGGTCGCTTTGGGGATCGTACTGCTGCACCGGCGTCGGATTCTGCACCGGATTCTCCCCCGGTTTCTGCTCATTCATATTGAAATTGTATTCTGACATCGCATTCGCCTCCGTTTTGATGGTTTTCCGGACCGCGCAGCCGGCGCTGAAGCCTCAGAACCCGCAACGCTCCGACGATAACAGCATATTACATGGAATTTACGGTTTTGTCAACATCTTCCGCGGCCGCATCTGCGTTAATTCCTCTTTTCCCGCCGTTTCCGACGGTTCCCGCCGCAGGGATCCGGCGCAACGGCCGCAAAAAGATTCCGCCGCGGGCAGCCGGCCGGCTGTCCGCGGCGGAATCATCGCCCGTCGGCGTGCGGCGTTCCTTTGCCTGATCCGCCGCCGGTCAGCCTTCGAGGATCCCGCTTTCCCGGACGGCCTGAACCGCCTGGGCGATCTGCTGCGGGGGCAGCACCAGCGCGAAGCGCACATAGCCCTCGCCCATCGGGCCGAAGCTCGCGCCGGGCGTGCAGATGACGCCCGCCCGCTCGATCAGCTGCAGGCAAAAATCCATGCTGGACGCGTAACGGGGAGGAATCGCAACCCATACGAACATGCTGCCGCGGTTCTTCTCCGCCGGCCATCCGATCGCGTTGAGCCCGTCGACCAGCGCGTCCCGCCGCGCCTGATAATCCGCGCACTGGCGGATCACCTGCTCCCGCGGCTCGCTGAGCGCGGCGACGGCCACCCGCTGCGCCGGCAGGAACATTCCGAAATCGATCTGCCCCCGCAGCCTGCGGAAGGCCGCGGCGATATCCGGCCGCCCGATAAAGAACGATATGCGGATTCCGGTCAGGTTGAAGCTTTTGGACAGGCTGAAGAACTCTCCGCCCACGTCCCGCGCGCCGGGATACGCGAGGAAGCTTCCGCCCTCCAGGCCGTCATAGATGATATCGGAATACGCGTTGTCGTGAAGGATCACGATGTCGTATTTCTTCGCGAATTCGATGATTTCCCGGTATACCTCCGGAGTGCTCACCGAGCCGGTGGGGTTGGAAGGCAGCGACACCACCATGTATTTCGCGCGGCGCGCCACCTCCTCCGGAATCCCGGAGACGTTCGGCAGGAAGCCGTTTTCTCGGGTCATCGGATAATACCAGGGCTCGGCGCCGGCCATCTTCGCGCCGGCGATGAACACCGGATAGCAGGGGCCCGGCAGCAGCACCGTATCCCCCTCGTCGCACAGCACCATTCCCATGTGGCCGATGCCCTCCTGGGAACCGTAGCAGCTGACGATCATATCCGGCGTGATTTCCACGGAAAAGCGCCGCCGGTAATAATCGCACACCGCCTGAAGCATTTCGGGCGTGTCCCGCAGTGCGTATTTCCAGTTCTCCGGATCCATCGCCGCGTCCGCCAGCGCCTGTCTGACCCGCGCAGACGGCACAAAATCCGGCGTGCCGATGCTGAGATTATAGAGCTTTCTGCCCTGCCGCTCCAGTTCGATTTTCCGCTCGTTCAGAGCCGCAAACACTTCGTCCCCGAAGCGATCCATTCGTTTGCTGAACTGCATGGTTTTCTCCTTCGCGCGCAGCCCTTGCCGGGCGCATCGAATGAATTATAGCACGATGTCCGCGGCGCGGCAACGTATTTTGCGTGAAGCGCCGGTGCCGTTACGCCGCCCGCAGCCTTCCCGCGAGCGCGCATCCCAGAAACAGCGCGATGTCCATCACCACGATGGTGGAACCCACCGGCGTGCCGGCCAGGATCGACACCAGAATGCCCAGCACCGCACAGAGAACGGAGCTGACCGCGGAAAAGACGATCACCGATTTGTAGCTTTTCAGAACCCGCATCGCGGCCAGCGCCGGAAAGATCACCAGCGCCGAGATCAGAAGCGACCCCACCAGGCGCATCGCCAGCACGATCACCACCGCGATCACCACCGCGATCAGCAGGTTGTACGCGGAGGCCCTGATTCCGGTGGCCAGCGCGAAGCTCTCGTCGAAGGTAATCGCGAAGATGCGGTGGTAAAAGAAGATGTAGATGCCGGTGACCAGAACCGATACCGCGGCGCACAGCCAGACCTCTTCGAGGGTCAGCGTCAGAATCGACGTGGAGCCGAACAGCGACGAACAGACGTCGCCCGACAGGTTGGAGGAGGTGGAAAACAGGTTCAGCAGCAGATAGCCGACCGCCAGGGAACCGACGGAGACCATCGCGATCGCGGCGTCTCCCCGCACCCGGGTGCTCCGCCCCAGCTGCAGAATCAGAACCGCCGCGAGCACGGTAATCGGCATCGCCACCAGCATATCGTTGGAGACGTTCAGAATCGCCGCCAGCGCCATCGCGCCGAACGCCACATGGGAAAGGCCGTCGCCGATGTAGGAGAAGCGCTTCAGCACCAGCGTCACCCCCAGCAGCGAGGAGCACAGCGCGATCAGCGTGCCGACGATCAGCGCGTAGCGCACAAACGGATACGCGAGGTATTGCGACAGCGTCTGCAGCATCATTTCTCCCCTCCTGCCATGCGGATAAACTTCGCCCCGTACTCACTTGCGATGTATTCCTCTTTGGCCGCGTAATACGCGCTGGGGCCGCCGATGTGCAGGATATGCGAGGCGTACCGGAGCGTCGACGGCAGATCGTGGGACACGATGATGATCGTGACCCCTTTGCGGTTGATCTCGCTGATCAGCTGGTACAGCTCCTGGCTGGCCACCGGATCCAGCCCCGCGGCCGGCTCGTCCATCACCAGAAGCGCGCTGGTTGCGCACAGCGCCCGCGCTAGCAGCACCCTCTGCTGCTGCCCGCCGGACAGCTCCCGGTAGCAGCGGTCCGCCAGCGGCAGGATGGACAGGTCCTCCATGCTCCGAAGCGCGCGCCGTTTCTCTTCCTTCCGGTAGAACGGGCGCCTGCCCAGTCTGTTCGCGCAACCGGACAGCACGATTTCCCGCACCGAGGCCGGAAAATCCCGCTGGATGTCGGTCTGCTGGGGCAGATATCCGATATCCGCCTGCTTCAGCCCGTCGCCCAGCCGGATCGTGCCGCCCAGAGGCGGCGTCAGCCCCAGCAGCGTCTTGATCAGCGTGCTCTTCCCCGCGCCGTTTTCTCCGATCACGCACAGGTAATCCCCTTTGCTGACCCGGAATGTCAAATCCTTCAGAACCGGCTGCCCCTCATAGCCGAGCAGCGCGTTCGTGCATTCAATTTGCGCCATGTGCGATTCCACCATTCATGATAATGCGGATACGAACGATTCAAGGTTTCCGCGCATCCGCTCAAGATAGGATGCCTGCTCCGCGCCCGCCGCGTTCACGTTCTGCATCGAATCGAACGTCACGATATCCAAATCCCCGCGGCCGGCGTTTCGCCGGATCGTTTCCGCCAGTCTCCCGTCGGAGGTTTCGATCACGCAGATGTGGCGCAGGTTCAGTTCTCCGGCCTTGTCCGTCAGGAACTTTACGGTTTCAAAGCTGGCCTCGGTTTCCGCGCTGCAGCCCGGGAAGGCCGCGTAATACTCCACGCCGTAATCCGCCATCATGTAGCGGAACGGAAAGCGGTCGGCGAACAGCAGCGCCGGGGCCGCGGCCGCACCGGCAGCGGCGGCGAACGCCGCGTCAAGCTCATTCAGGTCCGCCTGATAGCGCTGCGCGCCGCTTCTGTAATCGTCCGCATAGTCCGGGTCGATTTCCGCGATCGCGTCCGCGATCACGCCGGTCAGCTTCGCTGCGTTGCGCAGCGAAAGATCGATGTGCTCATCCGGCGCCGTTTCCTCTTCCGGCTCCGCCTGCATGCCCTCGACGATCTCTTCGTTCAGAACATCGCCGCGCATCGCCTCGAGCAGGCTGATTTCGACGCGGTCCGGGTTCGCGCTGTTTCCCAGCGCGTCCGCCACCCACGCTTCCGAAGGGCCGCCGACGTACAGGAACAGATCGCAGTTCGAAATCGCCACCATGTCCTCCACAGAGGGCTGAAAGCTGTGTATGTCCACGCCCTTTTCCGTCAGAAAACGGATCTCAAAGTGGTCCCCGTGGCCGGATACGATCTCCTCCGTCCAGGAAGCCGGCGCGTAAATCGTGGACAGCACGCGGATCGGGGAACCGGCCGCGGCCGCCGCCGGAATCGCCAGCGCCAGCAGCAAAAGCGCGCACACGAGCCTACGCATCCCTCTTCCCCCCTTCCGCAGTACAGGCGCGGCACTGGCCGAGCAGCACCGTATTGCCGGCGTCCAGATGGAATTCCCCCCGGGAGCACAGCAGCCTGGTGATCTCGCAGGAGAGCCTGTCGTCCAGATGCATCAGCCTTCCGCAGGCCTGGCAGCGCATGTGCAGGTGCCCGCAGCAAACCGTCCGGTCGTGGTACTGGTACAGCGCGGTGTGCCCGTCGGCGGACAGCGTCTTCACCACCAGCCCCTCGTCGATCAGCCACGCGATGTTGCGGTATACGGTGCTGGGATTGATATCGCCGATGCCGGCGGCGATCTGCTCCGCGGACAGCGGAATCTCCTGGTGCCCGCGCAGGTATTCCATCAGAACCCGCCGCTTCCCGGTTTGATAATACGCCATAATGCCTCCAAATTGCAAATCGTTTGCAAATCGGAGGCATTATAGCACGCGGCGGGAAACGTGTCAAGGAAAGATTGCGTTCAGTGTCGGGGCGTTATGATAGGCGCGAGCGTCCGTTTTCCCGGGCGCAGGGAATGCGACCTTTCTTCCGGGATACGAAGAGAGGCCGCCGGTTCTTTTCAGATGTACTGCTTCAGCCGATCCGGCACATTGGGATCGCTGGTTTCCCGGAATGTCTCAAGGGTTTCGGTTTCCCAGCGGTTTCCGTCGCCGTCCGGGCGCTTTTGCCGATGACCTTTGTCCCCGCAAACGGCGCTGCCTTCCGGGCGGCACCCGTTCCGACAGGAATCCCGTTATCCGCAGCCTTCCCATTCATTCGCCTGATCGGCCTCCGGAATCAATCGAATGTAAAGCCTTCGTCCCTGGTCATGATAATCGGCGTGTATTCCACCCGCAGGATGTTGCCTTCGCTGAGTGTGACGATTCCTTCCGTGTTGTCCCAATCGAGAATCGTTTCCTTGCCTTCATTAAAGGAATTGTCCGCCTCATCGGCATCCTGGAATACGCGGACACGGGAAACGGTGGTTCCGCTGAAATGAATCTTGTACGTACCGGCAGGGATTTCCTCACCGACGGTATAGTTCCCCTTCGGAATCGTGGTCCCCGCCGGGACCGTATAATCATTTCCGCGTTCAGATACATTTCCAACGCGGGCAACTTCCGCCCCGTTATACCGAAGGCTCAGGTATTCGCCGGGATAAAGGCTGATCCGCGTTTCGCCGTCGCCCTTGAACGAGCCTTCCACCCTGGGCATGTCGCCCAGCCACAAACGTCCGACGTCGTATTTGTACATGGATTCGTTTTCATAGACGTAGTAATCGGTTCGCGAAACATCGCTGTCGCCGTTCTGAACGAACCTGAATGAATAAACGCCGGCCGGAAGGTCTTCGCCGATCTTGTACTGGCCGGAGCCCAATACCATCTTCTCTCCGCCGGGGCGGCCTGCGATCTCATCCGCCAGGTCGGCTTTGATCTCAAGCAGTTCTTCGAGGGAATAGCCCGAAAAGTCGATCGCTCCCTCTGCCAGTGCCGCTGTGAAACAGGCCATAAGGATCACAATCGAGAGACCCAGAACCATCTTTCTTTTCATCGGAATCGTCCTCCTTGTTCAGTCGATCTTCATTGTCCGCCGGAAACGGACGTCTGTCGTTTCCCCGCACCTGCTGCAGGC
>JAFWEY010000015.1 GCA_017512675.1 Clostridia bacterium
CGTTTGCTCAGCAGGCTTCCGGCTCGCTTTATCGCCCACTGGGCGCGCTCGCCTCCGCCCCCCAAAGGGGAAGGCAAGAGCAGGATTGGAACGATATGGCGATTGACGGACGGATCTTCGAATCCGGAAGAAATTGCGGGCGCACCGCGCTTCGCTTGGGGCGCCCCTACAGCGGAATCGGAGCGGCGTGCCGGTTGAAGAATCGGGATTCGGCGCCGGAAGAGGCGGTCCCGTCCGGGCACACCGGCGATACAGGATAGAAACGGTCCTGCGCAGGGGACGCCTGGCGCACCCCTGCGCGAACCATGCCAAAGAAGGAGAAAACGTATGATTGAGCTTTTGAGAAAAGCCGTTGAGATGGAAGGATCGGATGTTTTCATCGTGCCCGGCGCGAAGGTTGCCGTCAAGGTGCACAGCGAACTGGCCGATCTGACCGAAGAACGCATGGCCCCTGCGGACACGGAACGGCTGGTGCGCGAGATCTATCAGCTGGCCGGCAGGGACTTTGCCCTACTCGACGAAGCGGGGGACGACGATTTCTCCTTTGCCCTTCCGAATATCAGCCGCTTTCGCTGCAACACCTATCGCCAGCGCGGGTCGCTGGCGGCGATCTGCCGCATCGTGCGGTTCGAGCTTCCGGATCCGCAGAAAATGGGCATACCCGATATCGTGATGAATCTTTCCTCGCTGCGAAGCGGCATGGTTCTGGTCACCGGCCCTGCCGGCAGCGGCAAAAGCACCACGCTGGCGTGCGTCGTGGACCGCATCAATCAGACCCGCAGCGGCCACATCGTCACCATCGAGGATCCGATCGAATACCTCCACAGGCACCGCATGTCGCTGGTGAGCCAAAGAGAGGTGCCGGGGGACGCGGCCACGTTCGCCCGGGCGCTCCGGGCCGCGCTGCGCCAGGCGCCGGACGTGGTGATGCTGGGCGAAATGCGCGATCTGGACACCATCCGCACCGCGATCACCGCGGCGGAGACGGGGCATCTGCTGCTCTCTTCGCTGCACACGGTCGGCGCGGCCAAGACGGTGGACCGCATCGTCGACGCGTTCCCCGCCGGGCAGCAGGCCCAGGTTCGCATCCAGCTGTCGATGGTGCTCAGGGCGGTGGTATCCCAGCGCCTGGTGCCCGCCGTGGACGGCAGCCGCATTCCGGTGTTCGAGGTGATGACCGTCAATCCCGCGATTCAGAACATGATCCGGGACGGGCGCAGCCATCAGATCGACAACGTGATCTACGGCGGCAGCGACCGGAGCATGCTGTCCATGGATTCGGAACTGCAGCGGCTCGTCCGCGAACGGAAAATCACCCGCGAAACCGCACTGCTGTTCGCGGTCAACCCCGAAACCCTGGCAAAACGGATCTGAGAAGCGACCGGGGCAGCCGGCAGGCCTCACGGAGGGCGCCGGCTGCTTCGGCTCATCGAACGAGCGCTTCCCGCGCCGCGCGCGGGACGGCTCGCTGCCGGAGGATGCGTTATGGAACAGGTATTGTACGCCGAAATTGAATTGATTTGTTTGGCGGTAAACGCTTTGCTGCTGTTCTGGGTGGCAAGGCGCGGAACCAAATCCGCATCGGATCAGTGGCTGATCCGGGTGCTGAATTGCTTTCTGTTCAACTTCGCCATCGGCGCGCTGTCGGCGGTGTTTTCAAAGCAGACGGGCGCAGCCGCCCTGCCGCTGAAGATGTGCCTGCGCGTCGTGTATTTCGTCACGCTGGATCTGGGCGTGTTCTGCTGGTGCGGGTACGCGGAGACCCAGCTGCAAAGCCGCGTGTTTCAGAGCCGGAAGGCCGTGCCGTGGCTGGCGTTGCTGCTGGCGCTGCCGATCCTGGCCGCCGTGACCAATCCGGCCACCGGCATCCTGTTTTCCTTCGACGCTTCCGGTGAATACCGCCGGGGTCCTTTGTTCCATGCGCAGCTGGCGTATCTGCTGGCGGCCACGGCGCTGTGCGCCGTTCGCCTCTGCTCCCGCGCCCGGGGCGAGGGAGATCCGGAGAAGAAGCAGCACATGCTGCTCACCGCGTCCTTCCCGCTGTGCATCCTGATCGCGTGGCTGCTGTCGTTTTTGGGCGCGGATGTGCCAGTGATCAGCGCCAGCATCATGATCGAACTGCTGTGCCTGTACACCGGCACGCTGAACCAGCAGATTTCCATCGACCAGCTGACCCAGGTCAACAATCGCCGCAACCTGTTGGGCTACCTGAATTACAAGGTCAGGAACCACGAGGAGCGGCTGTTCCTGTTTATGCTGGATGTGGACCGCTTCAAATCCATCAACGACACCTACGGCCACCTGGAGGGGGATAACGCGCTGATCCGAACGGCCAATGTGCTCAAGCAGGCCTGTAGGTCGTTCCGCAAGCGCCCCTATATCGCCCGCTACGGCGGCGACGAATTCATCGTGGTGCTGGAAGGCGCGGAACAGGATGCCCGGAGGATGACGGAAAACATCGCCCGCCTGCTGGACAGCGACGGGGTTCCGCCGATCAAAACGAAGCTGTCGCTGAGCATCGGGCGCGCGGAATGGACCGACGGGATGACCCCCCGCGATCTGATCCACGCCGCCGACACCGAATTGTACCGGATCAAGCGGGCGTCCCGCACGGGACGGAGCTGACCGGGGCGGGACGGAGCTTCGATTTCGGAAGAGATTGCGGGCGCAAGGCTCGGCGCCATACATGGCGCCTTCGCAAGAGTGAAGAGC
>JAFWEY010000130.1 GCA_017512675.1 Clostridia bacterium
GGCATATTTATCATCTTTTGATGTAAGCTTCTGTACGATGTTTTCTTTCATCCCAATGCTCCTCCCAAATTCCGATTTCCGCTTCACATTATACAGGCCGAATGTGTCGAAATCTACCACAGTGATGGGAATATGAAAACTTACCCCCCTCATATCCAATTTACCCTGCTGCCTGTGCAACTTACCCTGCTCATAAAAAACTTACCCAGCTTGGAGGCAAGACGCCGTTGAAAATTTAAATTGTATCAAAGTTGGAGTTTTTATATCATAGGGAGAATCGATCCCGGCACCGGTGAGACCGTTCCGACAGATGGCAGAAACAAAGGTGCCAGGTCCAAACGAAAGAAAATTCCTCCCGAAACGGATGAAGACAGCGCATCCGCGAACTCGAAGTCGAGAACCGTCAGTTCAAACTCCGGATAGCTGTTCTTTCCAAAGAACCTGATCGCATCAATAAGCAGAACTGATGATCATATCCGAGGACGGCACATCGCATGCCATTGAGAGAGGCTCGCGAGATCCAGAGACGGGAATTGATCCTCAAACAGGGTTTTCCCGCCGACTCCCCGCAGCATGACAGGGCAGCAGCGCTTTTTCTCTTCCCGCGCGCTGCTTCCGGCGGAATCAACCATTTCCTTCCCCCGGCCTCATTCCGCCGGGGCAGAGCGCTGTGATCACGGGAACCGCGGCGGCTCTGGACATCCGCTCCGGCATGGGGTATAATTCCCATGCGGTGTTCCCCGTCTGCCTGGGGCAATTCCTGTGCGGTTTTCGCACTGGCGTACAGGCAAAACCGCGTTTCCGCGGACGCGGGGCATTGCACAGGATTCCCCGAAAGCCCGGAGCGCGTAAGAGAAGGCGAGGCCGTGACCGAATTCCTGGTTCTTTGCATCGCGCTGTCATCCCCGGGCTGGATCCGGGCATTCATGGGAATCTCCTTGCACCGCGGCGGCAAAAAGATCCGGGAGCAGGAACGCTCCCGCACCGCCGCGGGAATCGCTGCCCTGATCCCCCGGGAGAAAACGAAGCGGAGCGACCGGCGCCGCTGGCGGAAAACATGGACGGTTCGGCATCCCGCGGCGGAGTTTACGGCTGAAAACCGGACCTATCGCCTGCAAAGCACAGCGTCCCTGCCGCAGCGCGTCCTCCCGGTGGGCGGGAAATCCTCTGCGGCCCCGGCGATCCGGCCAGGTTCCATTTTGAGAAGCTCCTGCAGCAGGACCTGCGGACCGCAAAGGCCTTCAGCGCCTTCGGCATCGTCCGGGCCGTCATCGTTTTCCCCGTTTCTCATCAATAAGGCTTTGAACGGATAACACATCCGCCGGAAAGGACTTGCCGATGCCAAAGAAAGCGCTCCTTCTTCTGATTCCCTTCCTGCTCATCTTCCTGTTCGGTCTCCTGCTGCTCCTGCGCCCGCAGTACCAGGCGCAGATCGCCGAGGTCGCGGACACCTTCACCCGGCAGGAAAAAACGGGCCAGCGTTCACCGCATACGCATGCGGTTGCCTACGCAGTTGTGAAAGTCGGGTTTGACGGCGGCGAACACACCGTCACCGTCCATGACCGCACATGGGAGCCGCTGAAAGCAGGAGACCGTGTGACGGTCACGCGAGGGCTGTTTGGCGGGCTCGTCGAGTACAGAACGGAAAATGCTTACAGGCTGATGCTGTTCTCCGCCGTCATGGGGCCGGTTTGCATGCTGGTGTTTTGGATGATTTCAAAGAGGGGTTCCCCCGCGAACCGGAGAAAGAGGGAATAGCCGGTCAGCTCCCGGCCTCTGCTGCGATCTTTGCCGGCGCCGCGGGGCGGTTTGCACGAAAAACAAACCGTCCCGCGAGAGCCGGTTATGCTTCGAAGACGCATTCTCCGCCGATCCAGGTGCGGAGCACCCGCGCGCTGAGAAGCCCGTCCGGGGGGCAGGAAAGCAGATCGCGGTCGAGCTGGATGAAATCGGCCAGCATGCCCGGACGGATCGCGCCGCGGATGTGTTCCTCGCCGGCGGCCCAGGCGCTGCCGAAGGTGTAGGCGCGCAGGGCGTCCCCCACCGGGAGCGCCTGTTCCGGCAGGAAGGGGCCGCGGCCCGAGAGATCCCGGCGGGTGACGGCGCAGTAAATCCCCGCCAGCGGCCTGAAATGTTCCACGGGGCAGTCGGTGCCGAAGGACTGGGCTACCTGCGCGTCCGCCAGGGATTTCCACGCGTAGGAGGTGCGCACCCGCCGGCTTCCCAGCCGCGGCAGCGCGATGTGCATGTCGCTGCTGAGGAACACCGGCTGGGTGAACGCCTGAATGCCGTTCGCCGCCATCTCCCCGATGAGCCGCGGGGACAGCACCTGGCAGTGCACCAGGCCGTGCCGCGGGGCGAGCCACGGGGCGGCTTCCCTGGCGCGGCGAATGGCGTCGACGGCCATGCGCGCGGCCCCGTCGCCGATGGCGTGCACGGCGACCGGCATGTTGTGAAGGTGCGCGGTAAGCACCAGGCGGTCCAGCTCCTGCTGCCCGTAAATCGGCAGGCCGCTGGTTTCCGGATCGTCGCTGTAGGGGGAGGAAAGATACGCGGTGCGCCCGCCCAGCGAGCCGTCCGCCAGCAGCTTGATACAGCTGACGCGGAAGCGCCGGCCGACGGCCGGTTCCTGCGCCCGCAGGGCAAAGAATTCGTCCAGCTCCTGCTGCACAGGCAGCAGCGCCTGTTCGCGGACGCGCAGCTTCAGCCGCCCGTCGGCGCAGTGCGCCCGCAGCGCCTCCAGCAGCGCGTAGGGCTGTTCGTCCGGCGCGTACTTCAAATCGTCGGTCTGCACGCCGGTCAGGCCCTCGCTGAAAAGATCGTGCTGCGCGGCGCAGGCAAGGCGCATGAGCTCGCCCAGCTTCAGCGAGGGCAGCGACGCCTTCACCTCGTCCAGATAGTTCTCCTTGATGACGCCGTTCGGTTCGCCGTCCGCGTCCACTTCGACGAACGAACCGTA
>JAFWEY010000131.1 GCA_017512675.1 Clostridia bacterium
CACGTCGCTGGCCGTGCGGTTGCGGTTGTCGCTGATGCAGTCGACGATGACCGCCACGCCGCCGGGCGCGTAGCCTTCGTACGTGATCTCTTCGTACACCACGTTGCTCAGCTCGCCGCTGGCCTTCTTGATGGACCGCTGGATATTGTCGTTGGGCATGTTATTGGCCTTCGCCTTCGCGATGATGTCGCGCAGCTTGCCGTTCGACTCGGGGTTCGCCCCGCCTTCGCGCACCGCGATCGCGATTTCACGGCCGATCTTGGTGAACACAGCTCCGCGCTGTGCGTCCGCCTTGCCCTTCTTCGCCTGAATATTATGCCACTTGGAATGACCGGACATCGTATCCCTCCCAGAAATCTAAAAAACTCAACGCATTATATCATTGAAAAATAAGCATCGTCAACCCAGTTTCTTCAATGCTTTCAGGGCTGCAGCCTGTTCCGCGGCCTTCTTGCTCTTCCCTTCCCCTTCGGCGAGGCATTCCCCGCCGCGATATACCGCCGCCCGGAACACCGGTGCGTGCGGCGGCCCGCTCTGCCCGACGATCTCGTATGTCGGCGTCTCTCCTCCGTGCTTCTGCAGCTCTTCCTGCAGCGCGCCTTTCGCGTCCTGCAGCGGCCGGCTCACTTCCTCCTCGTCCGGCCAGCAGCGTTCGACCACGCCCTTCGCCGCTTCCATCCCGCCGTCGAGATATACCGCCGCCAGCACCGCCTCCATCGCGTCGCACAGCACGCTCGGCTTCTCCCGTCCGCCGGTCAGCTCTTCGCCCCGATCCATCCGCAGCGCCTCCCCGATGCCCAGTTCCCGGGCGATCGGGCTTTGCGCCGCCTCGCAGACCAGCAGCGCCCGCCGGTGGGTCAGCGCGCCTTCCCGCTCGTCCGGATGCGCGGCGTACAGCTTCTCGCTCATGATGAATTGCAGCACCGCGTCCCCCAGGAACTCCAGCCGCTGGTTGTCTTCCTTCCCGGCGGAAGGGTGCGTTAAAGCGCGGCGAAGCAGCGCTTCGTCGCGAAACGTATACCCCAGGGCCTGCATGACCCTGTCTGTTGCTTTCTCAGGCATGGTCTCCGGGTTCTCAGCCCTTCACTTTCGCGATGTAATTCACCACGTCGCCCACGGTCTTCAGCTTCATGATCTGGTCGTCCTCAACGGTGATACCGAAGCGGTCTTCCATGTCCATGATCATGACCATGATGTTGGCGCTGTCGGCCTTCAGGTCTTCCATCAGCCGGCTCTCGGGCTTGATCTCGCTCGGGTTCACCTTCAGCTGGTCGGCGATCATGCTCTTGACGGTTTCAAAATCCATTGTTGTTTCCTCCTTTATTCTTACCGGGATAACCGGCAATTCACGATGAGAGTATACACCCGCCGTGTCGTTTCGGCCAAACGGGCGAAGCGGGTGCGTGGAGAGATCTTCCTGTTGGCCGCCGGTTCTTTCTCCGGGCGTTCCAGACTTCGGGATGACACCGGAGAAGGTTTATTCTCCCTGCTCCTCCAGCATCTTCTTAACGCCTTGCTCTATGGTCTGCACGACCTTCCCGTCGACCATCTTGATGCACTGGCCGATCGCGCTGCAGAACGCGTACGCGTTGCTCGACCCGTGAGCCTTGATCACAGCGCCCTGTACGCCGAGCAGCGGCGCGCCGCCGATCTCGTCGGAGCTCATGGCCTTCTTCACGCGCCTGAACGCCGGCTTCGCGATCAGCCCGGCGATC
>JAFWEY010000132.1 GCA_017512675.1 Clostridia bacterium
CCCGCAGGCCGCAAAACCTCATCCGTCACAGCCTGTGGCTGTGACACCTTCCCCAGAGGGGAAGGCTTCTTCCGGATTCAAAGACTCATTCATCAATCGACACATCGTTCCGAATCGATCGTTGGGGCGCCGCTTGCTGCGCCCGCAATCTGTTCCGGAAACGAAGATCCGACCATCAATCGGCACAGCATTCCGATCCTCCTTATGCCTTCCACTGTGGGGGCGAAGGCGCCCTGCGGTCAGCTTCGCCGGGCTTGCACGGATCGAATACGGGGCCCGGAAACGACATTTCAGGCGGGATATTCACGGATGCGGACGGTTGTGTCTTGTATCCCGCCGGAAAATATGCTATGATATGCATACAGTGCAAAGTACAGCGGACCCCGAAGGGGACAGGCGCGCGAAAGGATGATGAGCGTGGCGAAAGATGGAGAATGGACCTTTGCCGATCTTCCGTGGTGGGTCGTCGTCATATGCATGGGCGGTTTCTGGCCGGTGGGCTTATGGCTTCTGTGGAAGAAAATGAGCGCGTCCGACGTGGATTCTCCCAAGAAACAGCGGCGGCGCATTTCCACCGGCGGCTGGTTCATGATCGTCATCGGCGCTTTGGCGTTTCTGAACAACGTTTCCGACTGGAAATGGCTCTTCGTGGCGCTCGGCGGCGCGGCGCTGCTCCTTTTCAAGCAGTTTATCAAGGACAAGAAAAACCGCTTCCAGACGTACCAGAAGGTCCTCGCCAAGAAGGACGTCTTCCCGTTTGCCGATCTGGCCGTCGAAATGGGCGTCGGCTATCAGCAGGTCAGCGATGATCTGGCCGAAATGCAGCGGGAAGGCTGGCTCTCACCCCACGCGGTGGTCGATACGGAAAACGGCTGCTATTTCAGGGACAGAAGCTTTCAGCCGGAAGCGCTGCGCAAAAAGCAAAGCAGCGATCAGGCCGAAAAGGCGCAGCCCGCCGGGAAACAGGACAGCGCCCGCAGGGGCGGCGGGGTGTCTCTGAAGAAGAAAACCGAGAATGCGCCGGAGGCGGATAAGGGCGCGGCAAAAACGCCGTCCAGCCCGTACGAGGACCGGCTGCAGCAGATCCGCAGCGTGAACGCTTCCATCGAGGACGCGGAAATGTCGCGGAAGATCGACCGCATCGAAGAGATTACCCGGCGCATCTTCGAACAGGTGGAAAGCCATCCGGACCGAAAGAAGCAGATCTCCACGTTCCTGAACTATTACCTTCCCACGACGCTGAAGCTGCTGAACAGCTACAGCGAACTGGAAAAGCAGCCCCTCTCCCGGGGCACGATCGCTCAGTCCCGCCAGAACATCGAGCATCTGATGGATCAGGTAGTCTGGGCGTTCGAGCAGCAGCTGGATCAGATGTTCGAATCGGACGCGCTGGATATCGACACCGACATCCAGGTGATGCAGCAGATGATGCAGAAGGACGGGCTGGGCGGCGGCAAGCTGCCGGAGGATCCGTTCGGCCTGCACGGCGGCGCGGCGGTTCAGAGAAAGCCGTCATAACGTCAGAAGCGGCCGGCCGGGCCGCGAAAGCGCCACCGGGACAGCGGAGACGGTTCTGTTTGACTCTTCGACAGGACACAGCGGAGCACCGATGAAGCACGGATTTGAGATTCGCACGCGGGCCGGCCTGCTGGCATTGGTTTTTATATGTCTGTGGGTCGGCTCCGTTATGACCTTCGGGATCCAGTGGTGGCAGGGATGCGTCGGGCGGAACGAGGCGATTCCCGCCGAAGCAGTCTTCCAGTCGTGCGAACTCCTGTCCGCCGGCAAGGGCGGACGGGAAATCCGGCTCTCCTTCCGGGATTACAGGCCTCAGACCATCGCCCGCTGCTGCCTGAACCGCTCCATTGAAAACCAGATTGCTTCACTGAAGGAAGGAACACGGCTTCGCATGCTGCTGCATCCGCGCAGCGATACTGTGCTGGAGCTCGCCGCCGGGGAACAAACGATTCTGACGTTCGGGCACTCCATGCGTTCGCTCCGGCGCCTGAATGCAGGATATGCAACCATCGGCGTCTTCATGTACGCATGCGCTGCCCTCTGCGTTCACCGGTCCCTGAGACAGTGGGGATTGCGGAAGCAGAAGCAGGCGGCCAACCCCCAAAAAGACCTTGTTGAACCGGGAATACCGTGTTATACTGTATCAAAGAATCAGGCGGATCGGACAGCATCCGCCGGGAAAGGCGGCGATTGAATGGGTCTGCTGGGCAATTTGTTTGACAGGAAAATCTGCGACATCTGCGGCGAAGAGATCCGCCTGCTGGGGAACCGGAAGCTGGAAGACGGCAACATGTGCAAAAACTGCGCGTCGAAGCTCTCCGTGCATTACCCGGACCGGCGCGGCTCGACGGTCGGGGAAATCAAAGAGCACTTGGCCATCCGCGAGGCGAACGCGCGGGAAATCGCCGAAATGCACCCGACGCGGGTTTTCGGCAACGGCACACGAATCTACATCGACGACAGTCTGGGCAAATTCTGCGTGACCAGCCATAAGGATTTCCGCGCCTTCAACCCGGACCTGATCCCGCTGGCAAACGTGATGACCTGCGAGTGGGACGTGAAGGAACACAAAAGCGAGCTGTACGATCGCGACAAGGAGGGCAAGCGCGTTTCCTTCGATCCTCCGCGCTTCGAAACAAAGTACGAATTCGATATCAGCATGAAGGTCGATATGCCCTGGTTCAGCGATATATCCTTCGAACTGAGCACGGACCGCCCGAAGCACCGGTTCGAACCGCAGTACCGCGAATACGAGCGCCAGGCGAAGGAAATCTGCGAAGCGATGAAGCCCGCGCCGGAAACGGAAGCGGGCGACGCCGCGAACACCGCGGCAAATCTCCCGGAGGGCAGCTGGATGTGTTCCTGCGGTTCGCTCAATCAGGGCAATTTCTGCCCCAACTGCGGCGCCGCCAAGCCGGTCGCCCGCAAGGCGTTCCGCTGCAGCAGGTGCGGCTGGACGCCGGAGGATCCCGCCAATCCGCCAAAGTTCTGCCCCAACTGCGGCGACCCGTTCGGCGACGAGGACCGGGCATAACGGGCGTCGGGCAAGCGCCGTGCTAATCCCAAGGCTGCCTCGAATCGGAGGCAGCCTTTCCGCTGCGGTCAGAATCCCAGCACGTCGTTGACCAGAATCACATGGATGCGGCCAGGATGCTTTGAATAGCGGGTAATCAAAAACTGGCAGCAAATGGTATCCGGCGATTTGCAGTTCATGCAGGAACCGGTCCGGGCACAGGGGGTCGACAGGCCGAAGCGCTGGGCGTTGATCGGCGCCGCCACGTTGCGCGCCCGTTTGACCGCACTGTCCACGTCGCTTGCGACCTTGTTCATGCCGACGACAAACAGCACCTTTTTCGGCCCCTGCGCGATGGCCGAAACCCGGTTCGCGTTGCCGTCGATGTTGACCAGAATGCCGTCTTCGGTGATCGCGTTGGCGCCGGACAGAAAGACGTCCGCGTCGTAAGCGGCGAGCATCGCCGCGCGCTTGTCCTCGATCCCGTCCCGATCGATAAAGTTCCAGCTGCCCTGTTTCAGCGCGGCTGACAGGCCGATCTCGTGTACGCTCATCCCGCCGCCCATCGTGACCGTGCTGCCCTCCGGGATCAGCGACAGCGCGACGCGCAGCGCCTCGTCCCGGTTCTCCGCGTAATAGCCCGTCATGTTGCGGGACGAAAGCCCGCCGATGATCTTCTGCGCCAGCAGCGCGTTGCGTTTCCCGATGTTTTCGTTCATTCCTCTGCCTCCTCCGTGCTTTCGGTGTCAGCCGCTTCTTCCACGGCGCTTTCCGCCGCCGTCTCTTCGCCGTCTTCCGCCGCGACCGGCTCGAGCACCTCGCCGAACGCGTCCAGGATCTCCTGCGGAATCTCCTCCGCCGGGCCCAGGGTATAATCCACAGTGGACATCAGCAAAAGCTCATCGTCATCGCCGAGGGAGCAGTAGACGCGCAGCTGTTCGATTTTCAGGCCGTTCGTCGCAAATTCGAAGGTCATGCTGTCCGAGCTGCGGATCAGGTAATAGACGTGCCCGTTCTCGTCGGTCCGCACGCCGTGCAGCACCTGCAGCGATCCGTACGGGAAATGAAAGCTTTCGATATAGAATTCATAGTTTTCCTGCGTGCAGAAATCGTCCTCGCTTTCTATCGCGCCGTCCTTCAGGCAGAACGTGGTGCCGCCGATGGTATAGAGCACATCGCCCTTCATTTCGCCGTTGGCTTCGACGCGCGTAATCATCACAATTCCGTAGTCCGTTTCCTGCATATTGATATACGTCGTCGCCAGCTCTGCGCCGCTCGGATCCAATATGTGCTGCGCGATGCGCAGCGCGCCGTTCTCTTTGATTTCCTCCGCCTCGTCGTTCATGCCGTCCAGCATGACGAACATCAGGTATTCGCTGCCGTCCGTTTCCTCGACATACCAATCCTCGTAGCGCGACTTCGGGTCGCGCGGAGCCGGCGTATCGACCGGGCCGGTGGCTTTTCCGTAATCGACGGTCAGGTCGGTTGTGTCCCAATCCTCTTCTTCTCCGTCTTCTTCGTCTTCCCGGCCGTATTCGTCCTCCGGATCGTCTTCTGCCTCCTCCAGTTCGAACCCCATTTCCTCCAGCCAGGCGATGAACTCCTCATCCGACATGTCTTCGGGATCCGTATCCTCCACGGTCGCGTCCTCCACGGTCGCGTCCTCCGCCGCGCCGTCGGCCGGCGCCTCTTCCGCCATCGCAGCCGGCAGCAGCATCAGCAGTGCGCACAGCAGTGCGAGAAGCTGTTTCATCGAAGTCTGCCTCCTTCCGGTTCGGTTTTTCGCTTTCATTATAGCATGCGTCCCGGCATCCGGCAAGCGCCGCGGCTGATTCTCAGTCCGCGGCGCCGTGCAGCTGTTTTTTCCCGAGATTGCGGTAAATGGTGAAATACATGGTGCCGTAGCTGAACATCCCGCCGATCACCTCGGAAATCGGTTCCGCCAGAAAGACGCCCAGAGCGCCGAGCGCCTCCGCCTTCGGCAGAATCAGCATCAGCGGCACCACGAGCACGATCTTTCGGAACACCGAGAAGAATATCGATTGCTTCGCAAAGCCCATCGCCGAATAGCAGGACTGCCCCATCGTCTGAAAGGTCATGAACACATAGCAGGCGTAATACGCCCGAAAGGGCACGATGCCGGTTTCGATCAGCGCCGCGTCGCCGGTAAAGATTCCCATCAGCTGTGCCGGCAAAAGCAGCACCAGAATCCACGCACAGGTGTTGTACGCGAGCGCGGCCAGCGTCGTAAACCGGATGCTTTCACGCACCCGGTCAAATCTGCGGGCGCCGTAATTGAAGCCGATGACCGGCTTTGCGCCGCTGCTCAGGCCCATGATCGGCATACTGATCACCTCGCGCACAGACGCGATGATCGTCTGCACGCTGATGTAGATGCCGCCGCCGATGGTGCCCAGCACCCGGTTGGCCGCCGCCTGCACGGCCGAATTGGTCAGCCCCACGACAAATCCGGCCGTTCCCAGCGCGAGGATCCGGCGAATCAGTTCGCCGTCCGGCTTCATCGCGGCCGTGCGAAGCGGCACGATCGCACGCTTTCCGGTCAGAAAACGCAGCACCCATGCCGCCGAAACCGCCTGTGCGATCACCGAAGCCAGCGCTGCGCCGGAAACGCCCATATGAAGCCCGTAAATCAACACCGGGTCCAGCACGATATTGATGACGGCGCCGATCGCAACGGTCGCCATGCCGATCCGCGCGTACCCCTGTGCGTTGATGTAGTGGTTCATGCCCAGGCTGATCATGACGGCGGTGCTGCCCAGCAGGTAAATCCTGCAGTACGCGGCGGCGTAGGGCAGGGTTTCGCCGTCCGCCCCGAACGCCAGAAGCACCGGCTTCATCAGCAGGCTGCCCAGCAGCGTAATCATCAGGCCCGCCGCGATCAGCATCGCAAAGGAGTTTCCCTGAACCCGCGCTGCCCGGTCAAAGTTCCCGCGCCCGCGCTCGATCGAGCAGATCGGCGCGCCGCCCTCGCCGCACAGCCGCGCAAAGGCGGAGACCACCATCGTGAACGGCAGGCAGATGCCGAGCCCTGCCAGCGCCATCGCGCCGTCTCCCGGCATCCTGCCGATATACATGCGGTCCACGATGTTGTAAAGCACATTCACGATTTCCGCCAGCGTAATCGGCCCCGCCATCTTCAGGATCGTGCGGGGCACGCTTCCGGCCGAAAAATCGTTCTTACCAGCAGTTTTCACGCGTTTCCCTCCGGTGTCCGGCATTTGCCGATGCCGCAGCATGTTGGATATCAAACGGGAACGGGCACCGTCATTTCGCCCGCAGAATCGCGGCGGCGACAAAGATCATCAGCAGGAACGGATAGAACAGCCAGGGAATGATGGCCAAACTGCTGATGCCCGTCAGGCCGGCCGCAATCAGAAGCTGCGCGCCGTAGGGGATGATCCCCTGCGCGATGCAGGAGGAGGTATCCAGCAGCGAAGCGGTCATCTTGCCCGAAACCCCGAATTCGCGGCTGATGTCGCGGGCCATCGGCGCCGCCACGACGATGGCGATCGTGTTGTTCGCGGTGGCGACGTCCATGAAGGCCGTCAGCAGCGAAATGCCCAGCATGCCGCCGCGCCTGCCGTTGAAATGCCTGCGGATGAACCCGAGAATCCATTCGAAGCCGCCGTTCTCCCTCATCAGCGAGGAAATGGACGCAACCAGAATGGTGACGACCATCGTCTCGAACATGCCGCTCGTCCCGTTGCCCATGGCCGCAAAGGCCGTCGGCAGGTCGAGCGAGCCGAACATCAGCCCTGCCGCCAGATACAGCAGCACTCCGATCAGCAGCACCAGGAACACGTTGAGCCCCAGCAGCGCCAGCACCAGCACCACAAAATACGGCACTGCCAGCAGCGCGTTGAATTCAAACTCTCCCACCGCCACCGGCTTGCTTCCGAAGGACAGCGCGATCAATACGGCGAGCGTCACGAGGGCAGCCGGCAGCGCGATCCTGATGTTCGTCAGGAATTTGTCCTTCATTTCGACGCCCTGCGTCTTCGTCGCCGCGATGGTCGTATCGGAAATGACCGACAGGTTATCCCCGAACATCGCGCCGCCGACCACGGTGCCCACGCACATCGGCAGCGACAGCCCGCCGTTTTTCGCCACCGCCGCCGCGATCGGCACCAGCACCGTGATCGTTCCCACGCTGGTTCCCATCGCCATGGAAATCAGGCAGGCGATGATGAACAGCCCGGACACGGCGAACCGCGCCGGAATGATGTTGAGCAGCATGTTGGCCGTGTTCACCGCGCCGCCGGCCGCGCCCGCAATGCCGCCGAACGCCCCGGCCAGCAGGAAAATCAGCAGCATGATCGTGATGTTGTCGTCGCCGATGCCCTGCGCGCAGATGTGAATCTTTTCGTCGAAGGAAAGGCTGCGGTTCTGCAGAAAGGCCGCGATGAGCGCAATCCCGAAAGCCACCGTCACCGACATGATGTAGAAGCCCATTCCGCCCTCCGCCGGACGGATGTACTCGAAATAGATGCCGCTGCCCAGATAGAGCAGCAGGAAAATCCCGATGGGAAGCAGCGCCTTCGCGTTGGCCTCCGGTTTGGTTTTGACACGCGCTTCGTCGCTCATCGCTCATTCTCCCGTTTTCATCGTACGCCCGCCTCAGAGAAGGCTGCGCCGCGGCCTCATTATACCACGGGTCAGGCGGCGGTTCAAGAGCCGCCTGGCCTTCGGGCTTTCACACAGGGCCGCAAACCCCCGCCGGCCAAAGCCGGCGGGGGAAAATCAGAATCGATTTTTTCGCTCCGCGCTCCTTCGGATGCCGCCGCCTCGCCGCATCCGCCGTCCCGCGGAAAGCGGCGCCCCCGGCCAGATTGCGGCTTCCGTCAGCGGGAGAAGGCCGGATTGGTGTGCTTCAGGGCCGCGGCACAAATCGTGCGCACCCGGCTGTCGTCGATATCGTTGGGGATCGAGCAGTCCGCGCCGAGAATGAACCCCCGGTACCCGTTTTCGTCGATCAGCTGTTTGACGTATGCCTCCAGCTGCTCCTGACTGCCCGTATCGATCAATGTGCCCGGGTTGTTGTCGAAGCCGCCCAGCACGCATTTCCCGGGGAAAAGCTTTCTCCCCTCCGCCAGAGGAATCTTCTCGGTGTGCTGCGCCCAGTTGTAGCAGCCTGCCTCGTAGTTTTGATACCACGACAGCACGTTGGTATGCCGCGCGTAGCCGCAGATGTGCAGGATGTTATAGCTGCTGAAGCGGTTGGCCTCCTTCAGCACCTCGATCTCGGTGGGCGTGATGAGCCTGCGGTAAAGCTCCTCGGTGTACATCGGGCTTTGGATATTCTGGACACAGTAATAGATGCCGTCGAGGCTCGTTTCCTCAAACAGCCGTTTTACCAGCACGACGAAATCCTTCTGGATTTCCATGCCTGCGGCAGCGAAGGCGTTCGGCCAGCGCTGGGCCAGGCGCACGAATTTATCGAACCTGAGATCGAGAAAATCGAACTTGATCCGGATGGCCTGCAGCGGCGCGAACACGTTGTAGAACGTCATGACCTCGCCGCCGAACTGCGCGATGATACGGCGCACATGGCTGACCTGTTCGGTGATCCACGGATGGTCGGGGCCGACGGCTCTGATTTTCATCAGGTCCGCCTCCGTTTCCAGCGGGTTGTCCATGATCGGCGGATAGCCCATGAACCCCTCGTTCATCATCTTCATCATGTCCGGGTTGACCAGCTCGTAGTATTTGCGGTGCCCCTCCACGATGCGGTCACGAATCGAGGCATCCCGGTCCGCCCGAAACTGATCCGGCCCAAGCACAAAATGATGCCAGAATCCGGTGGGCACCTTAAAGGTCTCCCTGCAGGCAAAAGCGTCCTTGAGCAGCTGGATTTTATCGTATTTCATGCGTTTCTCACTCCCTGCCGGTTCCCGGGGACCGATCGTTCCGCCGGGATACAACGATATGCCGCCGAATCAGTATTCCTCTGCGACGCGGCGAATGAATCTGAGCCTTGAAACGGGCACATTATCCCCGATGGTGCAGTCGGCGCCCAGTCCGACGCCTGCCGTTCCGGCCTCGTCCAGGATCCGGTGCACCTCCCGGCGAATGTCCTCGTCGCTGCCGGTGTAGAGCAGCGTATCCGGCCTGTTGTCAAAGCCGCCCAGCACGGGTTTTCCGTCGAATATCTTCTTTCCTTCGGCGACGGAAATATTCTCGCTGTACACTGCCCAGTTGAACGCCTGCACGGGGTAATCCCTGTACCAGCTCAAATCGTTCGTGTAGCCGAAATACCCGCAAATGTGGATCATGTTCCGCTTTGCGTGCGCGGCGATGTTGTCCAGCACCGCCAGGTCGAGCGGGCGAACGACCGCGTCGTGGCGCTCCCTGGTGAAGGTCTCCTTGTCCTGCACCGACTGCACGCTGTAATAGATGCCGTCCATCGAGGTCTCTTCAAACAGGCGGTCCACCAAGCAGTTGACGTCCTTTGCGATCTTGCCCGCGGCGTGGATCATCGCGTCGGGGTGCTCGCGGAACAGCGCGGTGAACTTTTTGAAATCCTCGTCGTACTCCTCAAAGCGCAGGCGAATGTACTGCAGCGGCGAAAAGATGTTGTACAGCTTGTACATGCCGTCTCCCGCGTACTCGCAGATCTCCCTGGCATACGCCACCTGCCTGGTGATCCACGGATGATCGGGGCCGACGGATTTGATTTCGGCCAGGTCGTCCGCCGTGTGAATGGTCTTTCTGCAGACCGCGGGATGGCCGAAAAAGCCGTCCGACATGATTTTCAGAAAATCCGGGTCCACCTCGTCGATGAACCGCTTCTGCCCGCTGACCACGGTGTCATAGACCGCTTTGTCCTCATAACCGTAGTGATCGTGGAAGGATACGAAGTGATGCCAGAACCCCACCGGTACGCGAGCCGGCTTTTGATTGTCGAAAAAGGCATCCATCAGCTGTTTCTTGTCCATAAGGCCCTCCTGCCTGTTGTTATCGGTCAGCCGAGTTTCTCCGCCAGCAGATCGCAAAGCCCGGCGATCTGCCAGCTCATCGTCACGGCCCCGGGATCGAGGTGCCCGACGCCCTTGTTGGTCTGATAGCTGGCGCGGCCCTTCACCGCTTCCATGGTGCGGGTGGCTTCCGCTCCCTCCTCCGCGGCGCTCTTTACCGCGCCGAGGATTTCCTTTTCTCCGTTTCCGGCATCCAACCCCTTTTTGAACGCTTCCACCGCCGGGTACAGCGCGTCGATCATGGTTTTCATGCCGGGCTTGGCGCCGCCCCGCTCCATCATGTCGTTCAGCATCGCCTCCAGCGCTCCGCACAGAGCGGGGGCGTCGAGCTCCGCTTTGCCGGCGCACTTCTTCGACGCGGCCATATAGCCTCCGCCGTACAGTATGCCGGAGGAACCGCCGATTTTGCTCATCATCAGCATGCCGATTTTCCTGAAGGCGGCGTCGATGGGCATTTTTCGCAGCTCGCCGCCGGCGGACACCAGGCTTTCAAAGCCCACGTTCATGTTCGCCCAGTGATCGCCGTCACCCGTCGCCGCGTCGAGGCCGCTGATGTAATCGCCGTTCTCGCGGATCAATTCCGCCGTGCGCTCGATGTAATCCACATAATCGCCGCTGGTCAAAACAAAACCCATAACCGCTCGCTTCCCTTCCGCCTGTTATGCCGCTGCGCTCAAACCCGGAACGCCGGCGCGTCGCTGGGATAGTCCAGATAGCCCTTCAGCTCCTCGTCCAGCTTGAACAGCGTGACGCTCACCCCGGCCATCTCCAGGCTGGTCATATAGTTCCCGACGAAGGCCCTGTAAATGCGTATACCCTTTTCGGACAGAATGCGCTCGACCTCATCGTACAGGATGTACTGCTCCATCAGCGGCGTGCCGCCCAGGCCGTTGATCATCACCGCGACTTCGCTGCCGCTGTAGTCGCAGTCGTCGAAGATGCGCTGCAGCAGCTTCCCGGCCAGCTCCTTCGCGGAACTCATTTTCTCGCGATTGATGCCCGGCTCGCCGTGAATGCCCATGCCGATCTCGCACTCGTCCTCAGCCAGCGTGAAGCCCGGCTTGCCCACCGCCGGCAGGATGCACGGCGTCATGGCCATACCCATCGTGCGGATGGCTGCAATGGCCTTTTCGGCCGCCGCCTTGACCTCTTCGAGGCTCTTGCCCATCTCGGCGGCGGCGCCGGCCACCTTGTGCACGAACAGCGTGCCCGCGATGCCGCGCCTGCCGGTGGAATAGGTGCTGTCCGGCACGGCCACGTCGTCTTTCACAACCACGACATCTGTCCTGATGCCTTCGAATTCGGCCAGCTCCCCGGCCATTTTGAAATTCATGATGTCACCCGAGTAATTCATAATCACCATCAGAACGCCATTGCCGCCGTCAGCCGCCTTGATGCCTTCGATGATGCGGTCCGGCGAAGGGGACGAAAACACGTTGCCCGCCACCGCCGCGTCCAGCATGCCCTTGCCCACGTAGCCGCCGAACGCAGGCTCGTGGCCGCTGCCGCCGCCGGTGATCAGGCCGACCTTGCCCGCCGTCTTTTCTGCGCGCGCGATGACTTCGACGCCCTCGCCCAGGTAGCGAATCTTCGGATTGGCCTTCGCCATGCCCCTGAGCATATCGCTGACGACTTCATTGGGGTTGTTAATGATTTTTTTCATGGTATACTCTCTCTCCTTCAATTGATGGTGCGTTCGGTGCGCTCGCGGGGCCGGCACGCTTTGCGGTCAGCCTTTCCGGCTCTCGGCTCCCCGGGTGCCCAGGTAAGCGCTGCGCACGCGATCGTCCTGCAAAAGCGTACGGGCGTCGCCGCTGAACGCGATCCTGCCGGTCTCCAGCACATAGGCACGGTTGGCGATCGACAGCGCCATGTTCGCGTTCTGTTCGATCAGGAGGATCGTGGTGCCCTGCCTGTTGATGGATTCGATCAGGCCGAAGATCATCGTGACCAGGTTCGGCGCCAGCCCCATCGAGGGCTCGTCCAGCAGCAGCAGCTTCGGCTCGCACATCAGCGCGCGCCCGATGGCCAGCATCTGCTGCTCGCCCCCCGAAAGCGTGCCGGCGACCTGTTCCATGCGCTCCTTCAGCCGGGGAAACAGCCCGTATACGCGGTCATAGGCGGATTGAATGCCTTCCTTGTCCTTTCGGGTGTAGGCGCCCATGCGCAGGTTCTCATGCACCGTCAGCGCCGGGAACACCTCGCGTCCCTCCGGCGAGATGCTGATGCCCCGGGAAATAATCCTGTGGGGCGGCGCGTTGGTGATGTCCTCGCCGAGGAAGCGTATGCTGCCGGACTGCGCCCGCGCGAGCCCGGTGACGGCGGACAGCGTGGTGGATTTGCCCGCGCCGTTGGAACCGATCAGCGTGACGATCTCTCCCTGTGCCACCTCCAGAGAAATGCCTTTCAGCGCGTTGATCGGGCCGTAGGATACGACCAGGTTTTCAATCTTCAGCATGTTTCTCGCGCTCCCCTCCCAGATAAGCGTCGATGACAGCCTGGTTGTTGGCAATCTCATCGGGCAGGCCTTCGGCAATCAGCTTCCCGTGATCCAGCACATAGATGCGGTCAGACACGTTCATCACCACGTTCATGTCATGCTCGATCAGAAGAACCGTGTAGCCGATGCTCTTCAGATGACGGATAAACTGCAGAAGCGTCTCGCTCTCTGCGGGATTCATCCCCGCCGCGGGCTCGTCCAGCAGCAGCAGCTTCGCGTCGGTCGCCATCGCCCGGGCGATCTCCACCTTGCGCTGGTCGCCGTAGGGTAGGCTGCCGGCATAGTCGTTGATGTGCTTTCCCATGCCGATGCTGTCGAGGATTTCGACCGCCTTAGCGATGTTCTCCGCCTCCTGCCTGCGGTAGGCGGGCGTGTGAAACAGGCCCTGGAAGAAGTTGTAATGCGTGTGGATGTGCATCCCTACCAGCACGTTCTCCACCACGCGCAGCTTCGGGAACAGCCGCAGATTCTGGAACGTGCGGGAAATGTCCAGCTTCACGATTTCCTGCGGCGTCTTGTCCAGCAGCTTCTGGCCCATAAACTCCATATCGCCCTCGGTGACCTGATAGACGCCGGTCAGCATATTGAACACGGTGGTTTTGCCCGCGCCGTTCGGCCCGACCAGGCTGACGATCTCTCCCTGATCGACGTGAAAGCTCACGCTGTCGACGGCGGTCAGGCCGCCGAAACGGATGGTGATGTTTTCAACCTTCAGAAACGCCATCCTTTACGCCTCCCTTCCCTGACCAGGAATGAATGCGTCCAGCCCGCGCTCCTTCAGCCGCTTCCTGGCCGCGCGGCTCATTCGGAACGGCAGCGTGGACTGCCAGCCCAGCGCGCCCTGCGGACGAAACTGCATCATCAGCACCAGCAGCACGCCGTAAATGACGAAGCGCCATTCGTTCAGAAAGCGGAAAACCTGCGGGAACAGCCACAGCAGCGCCGAGCCGAATACCATGCCGCGGACTGTGCCCAGCCCGCCCACGATGACCACCGAAAGAATCAGAATCGAGGTGTTGAACACGAAGCTGGTCGGCTCGATATAGCTGTTGGCGATCACGCAGTAAATGCCGCCGCCAATTCCCGTGATGAACGCGGAGATGACGAACGCGAGAATCTTGTACCGCGAGGTGCGAATGCCCATCATCGTGGCGGCAAGTTCGTCGTCGCGAATCGCCATGAACGCGCGGCCCGACTTCGAATTGCGAATTGCCAGGCAGGCCAGCCCGGTCAGTATACACAGTGCCAGCGCCAGATAGAACAGCCCGCCGTTTTTCATATCCAGCTTCAGGCCGAACAGGTAAGGCTTGGGGATGTTGCGGATGCCGTAGTTGCCGTTGGTGACCGACTCCCACTGTTTGAGGATCATCTGCACGATCTCACAGAAGCCCAGCGTGACAATAGAAAGATACGTGCCCGACAGCCGCAGGGTCGGCAGGCCCAGCAAAAGGCCCACGAGCGCCGCGAACAGCCCCGCCGCCAGCAGCGACGGCCAGAACGGCCAGCCCAGCTTGGTCATGGCCAGCGCGCACACATAGGCCCCGATTCCGTAGAAGCCCGCGTGCCCCAGAGAGACCTGGCCGGTATAGCCGATCAGCACGTTCAGCCCCATGCCGAGCATCGCGTACAGGATGATCATGATCACGATGCGCGTGTTCGCCGGCGTCATGAACCCGAAATTCGGCGTGCAGATCAGCGCCGCGCCGAGGATCGCGACGAGCGGCCATTTGAAGAAATCCACAAAGTGCTCGAACACGTACAGGAAGCCGTTTTCCCTGACAGATCCAAATCTATTTTTCATCGCTTACACCTTCGTAATGCCTTTCTTGCCGAAGAAGCCGGTCGGTTTGATGATGAGAATCAGGATCAGGATGACGAAGGCCATGGGGTCGCGCACGTTGCTTCCGAGATACTGCGCCGCCAGGCATTCCGCTACGCCGACCACCAGGCCGCCCACTACCGCGCCGTGCAGCATGCCGATTCCGCCCACCACCGCCGCGGCGAAAGCCTTGAGGCCGATGGTGGAACCCATCGTTGGCGATATGATGCCGTAATAGCCCGCGATCAGCGCGCCGGCGATCGCCGCGCACGCGCCGCCGATGAAGAAGGTAAAGGAGATGACAAAGTTGACATTCACGCCCACCATGTTGGCCGCGCGGGAATTCTGCTGAATGGCGCGCATGGCCAGCCCTATTTTGGTTTTCTGAACCACATAGGTCAGCACCAGCAGCAGGACCACCGCCACCACCAGCATAATGATCTGGCTGGACTGTATCGTAATGTTGCCGATGACGATCGGGGCGAACAGGTTCAGGGACGGGAATCCGTGTTTTTCCGAGCCGAAAATATAATCGATGGACAGAACGTTCTGTATGATAAACGACATACCGATGGTCGTAATAAGCGTCGCGATCGGTATGGATTTTTTCTTTCTCAGGGGCTCCAGCGCCAGCTTGACGATGGTGAGCGCCAGAAGACCGGACAATACGATGGCGATCAGAATGGCCGGGAACAGGCCTACCTTCAGGGATACAAAGAAATACACCATGTACGCGCCGAACGCGTACACAGAGCCGTGGGAGAAATTGATCAGCCGAAGAACGCCGAAAACCATGGAGTAGCCGACGGCGATCAGCGCGTATGCCATCCCCAGCGCAAGGCCGTTTATGATGGCTCCTAACAGCGTCTGCATAACGAAAAACAGGCCGCCGCGTCCTCTCCGCAAAGAGGGTGGGGCAGCTCTCCTTTCCTCAAGTCAGTGAGCGCGAGGTCCTGTCGGAAAGAGTTCCTGTGGGGATTCATCTTTTGAACGAACGGGGAAAAAAGGTCCGGAGGGGGCAGCCCCTCCGAACCCGATATCACAGATCAGAATTCAGCCAGCTGGAAGGCCCCGTCCTTGACCATGATCTTGGTGAACACCTTCTGGGCGTCGCCGATCTCGTCAAACGTGGTGTAGCCGGACATGCCATCGTACTCGGTGTTGTACATCTCGTCCTTGATGGCTTCGCGATCCAGCTTGCCGGCGCGCTCCATGGCCTCCAGCAGAATGCCCACAGAGTCATAGGCCTGGGTGGTCAGCGCGGAGGGCGCGCTGCCGTAGCGGTCAGTGTAGGCCTTCACGTATTCCTGCGTTTTCTCGTCGGGATTGCCGGCGAAGAAGGAAACCGGCGCGCAGATGCCTTCCGCGGCGTCGCCCGCGATGGAGATCAGGTTGTCGGTATAGGCATTGGAGCAGCCGACCAGGCGCACGTCGTAGTCGCTGTTCTTGCAGGCCACGGCAAAGGGCGCCAGGGTTCCGTACATGCCGGCCACCATGATGACGTCGACGTCGGCGGCCTTGAAGTTTGCGATCTCGGTCGCGAAATCGACGGCGTCGGTGGAGACTTCCTGGCGAAGCACGAAGTTGCCGCCGACGGCCGCGATGTTTTCCTCCATCGCATTGCCCGCGGACTGGCCCCATTCGGTATCGATGGAAAGGATGCCGATATTCTTGCCGCCCAGGTCGTTCACCGCGATCTCCGCGCCGGTGCGGGTCTCAACCACGATGACGGTGTTGTTGCGGAAGATGTAATCGCCGATGCCGGAATAATCCGCATGGGACGAGGTGGGGCTGATGTTCACGTACTCATACTCCTGGTAGGTCGGCGCCGCGACCATGCAGATGCCGGAAGCGAAGTGGCCGATCACGCCCCAGATGTCCGGATCGGACACGATGGTGTCGGCGATGATCTGCGCTTCGTCGGAATCGGACTTGTCATCGAAATCGACGATCTCAACCTGATAGGCTTCGTCACCGATCTTCACGCCGCCCTTGGCGTTCCACTCGTCGGCCATCAGCTTGGCCGCGTTGGAAAAGCCGATGCCGTACTCGGCGTTGTCGCCGGTCATGGGCGCGGCAACCGCGATCTTGATGGTTCCTTCAGCCATGGCTGCGCTCGTCAGCAGAAGGCAGATTGTCAGGAGAACGGAAAACAGTTTCTTCATGTCAGTTTCTTCCTTTCCGTAAACTATTTCAAAGCGGAATATGCCGCTTGGAAATCGATTCCGCCCGCCGGCGGGCCGCATGGACAGCGGACAAACGCAGGCCTTCCGGCAGAAGAATTATAGCATAAGCACCCTGAAAATGTCAATACAGGCGCAGGGCCTTCCTTCGCCGCACGGCCGGGCAAGGCCCGTCACGCCTGAACCAGCGCCGGCGTGTCGCAGGGGGCGTCGAGAAGCGCTTTCAGCTCCTCGTCGAGCTTCAGCAGCGTGATCGAAAAGCCCTCCATGTCGAGAGAAGTCATGTAATTCCCAACCAGCGTTCTGTAGACTCCGATTCCCTTTTCGCGCAGCGCTTCGTTCAGATGCCGGTTCGCGATGAACAGCTCCATAACCGGCGTTCCGCCCATTCCGTTCACGATCACGGCGACCTCGTCCCCGGAATTGTAGATGCCTTCGGCGAGGATCTTTTCCAGCAGCTTGTCGACGATCGCGTCGGCGGAGGTGATCCGTTCCCGGCTGACGCCCGGTTCGCCGTGAATGCCGATGCCGATCTCGACCTCGTTCTCCGCAAGATCAAAGCCGGGCTTCCCCATCGCCGGAACGGTGCACGCCTTCAGGGCCATTCCCATGGACCTGACATTCTCTATGACCTTTTCCGCGACGCGCTTGACCTCTGCGAGATCGCCGCCCGCCTCCGCGCAGGCGCCGGCAATTTTGTGGACAAATACCGTTCCGGCGATTCCCCTTCTCCCGGTCGTCCACGTGCTGTTCTCGACGGCCACGTCGTCGGCGGTAATCACCTGTTCGACCTCGATGCCCTCATCCCTGGCCATATCCGCGGCCATCTCGAAGTTCATCACGTCGCCGGTATAGTTTTTGATGATCAGCAGAACGCCTTTGCCCCCGTCGGCCGCCTTGATCGCTTCATACACCTGATCCGGCGTCGGGGATGTAAACACCGCGCCTGCGATCGCGCCGTCCAGCATTCCCTTACCGACATATCCCCCGTGAGCGGGTTCGTGCCCGCTCCCGCCGCCTGAAACAAGGGCAACCTTGCCCCGGGAACCGTTCGCCCGGACGACGGCGTCAAAGCCCTCCAGCCGTCTGATATGGCGGGGATAAGCGCGCACCATTCCTTCGAGCATCTCATCGACGATGCTGTCCGTACCGTTGATCAGCTTTTTCATGGTCTTCCTCCTGTTTCGATATTTTTGCTTACGAACCTCGCTTCTTCCGCAGCCCGGATCACTTCGGCAATGCCGCTGCCGCAGGCGGCTTCCACTGCGGCGGCGATTGCCCCTTCCACAACCGGCGCATCCGCCAGCCGCACGTCGATCCCTTCGCCGTCCAGAAGCTCCACGGCCGTCTCCGCGCTCATGATACCGCTTCCGAGGTCGGCGAGCACGGCGACGCCGTCCCCGTCGTCCGCCGCCCGGATCGCGTCGGAAATCCTGACCGCGTCCGTTCCGATCTCTCCGTCTTCCAGGCCTCCGGCCGCAAGAATCCGCCCGGATGACGCCGCAACCTGTTCAGCGAGCTCCTGAATGCCTTCGGCGATCTTCCGGCTGTGCGAAACAATTACAATTCCTACCATGGCGCATTACTCCCTGATAAAGTCCCGGATGGCTTCGAGGGTTATCATCGCGGAGGTGGCCCCGGGATCCTGATGCCCGATGCTTCTCTCCCCGAGATAGCTCGCTCTGCCCTTGGTGGCCGCGATGCTCTTTGTGTGCTCCACGCCCTCTTTTGCCGCCGCGCACGCGCAATCGAGCCCGTCCGCCAGGCTTCCCCCCTCGGCGATTTTCCGGTTGTACGCGTCCAGCGCCGGTATCAGCGCGTCGAGCATCGTCTTTTCGCCCCTGACCGACTTGCCCCGCTTCCCGACTCCGGCCACGGCAAGTTCGAGCGCCTTGCCAAAGTCCTCTTTCGTCAGGCTTTCCTTGCCCGCAAGCGCCTTCGCCGCCTCCATATAGGCGGTTCCGTACAGCGGCCCCGACGCGCCGCCCACCGTCGAAAGCAGGGTCATGCCCGTTTTCTTCAGCACCGCTCCGATGTCGGGATTGTCCCGGGGAACTTTCTCAATCACGGCCGCATACCCCCGGGCCATGTTTACACCGTGGTCCGCATCGCCGATCTCCCGGTCGAGATCCGTCAGGAATTCCCGGTTCTCGATGATCCTCTCTCCGATGCACTTCAGACAATCATAAACTCTGGCACACATAATTCTGAATCCTCCCCAGCCGGCAGCCCGGTCTGAAATCATATGCTTATCGCACTGTGATAAGCATATTATATCAGACCCGCGCGCCATTGCAATACCTTTTTGGAACATTGCGGTGCGGAACACGGGGAAGACGGGGAACACGGGAGGCCGCCGGAGCGCGTCCCCATGCTCATCGGCATTTTCAGGGACCGCAGGCCGCCTTCCCCGTTCCCGGCCGCCTTCTTTCGGCCGATCCCCCGCGGCGCCGCCCTGCCTGTATTGCCTATATTGCTGACCGGTTCCTGGCCTTTTCGGAAATGCGCTCCAGAATGAAATCGCGAACGAAGGCGTATTCTTCTGCGGGCACGAAAATCTGATTCATGGCGAACCATTCGCGCAGATCGATGACATCGTTTTCGGGGAAGCACCTGATCCTGCGCAGCGAATCGAACCGGCTGGTTCCCGAGCGGTTCGCGCCCGCCAGCGTGCTCGCGATGCGCAGAGAATCCCACGGCCTTCCGGCGGCCAGCCCGGCCACGGCGACTGCCGCGCCGAAGGTGCTGATCGTTTTCATCTTTCCGCCGTCGCGCACCAGGACCACCGCGGATTCGTCCATCTGGTAGCACAGGCGCCAGGTGCCGTGAAGCGCCGCGGCGGCGATCGCGTAGATGATGACCGTCAGCAGAATCATACCGGCGAGCATTCCGCCCATGACGGCGAGAAGCAGCAGATCGTCGCGGATGAAGAACATGATTTTGTCCCCGGGAAGACCGCTGTTCATCAAAGGAACCGCACGGATCAGCGCCATTGCCAGCACGAACAGCAGCGGAATTCCGATGAGAAGCAGCAGGATTCGTATGATGAGCCTGAGGATATACCGGTTGTGCCGCATATCCATTTCGTAGCGCCAGCGGTAAACGCCGTCCTCGTACAGCGTGACCGCGGAGGGATATTCGTTCATGGACCCGCCTCCCTGTCAATGGCCGCCGTCATGCACGGCGGAATGCACCCCGCCGTTCTGCCGGGTTCCGCCGCATCGCGGTTCTTCCGCGCCACGGAAAACCGCCCGCGCGTTCTCCGGCCCCGGCGATCAGTCCTTTACCTTCAGCCGCAGCTCATTGGGCAGCTCTTCGCCTTCGTTCCAGGCGTAGGCGATCCCGTCAGTGACGCCCCGGAGCACCGACGACGCGAGCCGATCCCCCTCACGGGCCGCGTCCAGCTGCGGGCCGGCGTAGCGCATCGTCCACTCCGCGCGCTCGGTGGCTTCGGAATACTCTATGAGCGCGTGTACGCGCGGCACTGCCAGCGCGGGCATCAGCAGCTGCATCGTCTCCTCAAAGGCCAGCCGGATATGCGCGGCGGTCTTATACGGCACCTGGTTCTTGCCGCAGTACGCCTCGATTTCGCCCGCCATGCCCAGGAAATCGTAGTCCCGGCTTTCTATGCTCAGTTCCAGCACCTTCAGCTTCTTTATGAAGCGCCGCGTGTTTTCACGGCGGGGCGCGTCGAAGATCTGATCCGGCGCGCCGTCTTCATAGATGCCGCCCTCGTCCATGAAGAATATGCGGTTGCTGATCGCGCGGGCAAAATTCATTTCGTGGGTCACGATCATCATCGTCTTTCCGGTCCTGGCGAGTTCGCGTATTACGGCCTGGACCTCGCCCACCATTGTGGGATCCAGCGCGCTGGTGGGTTCATCCAGCAGGATTATTTCCGGATCCATCGCCAGCGTGCGGGCTATGGCGATACGCTGCTTCTGGCCGCCGGACAGCTCGTCGGGGTAGTTCAGCGCCTTTTCCGCCAGACCCACCATGCGCAGCAGGCGGATTCCCTCGTCGTAAGCCTCCTGTTTGGGCTTGCCCAGCAGGTCCATCGGCGGGATCATTACGTTCTCGATCACGGTAAGGTGCCCGAACAGGTTGAACGACTGGAACACCATGCCCATCTTCCGGCGTATCCGGTTCAGATCACACTTCGGCGCGGTGATCTCGTCGCCGTCGACCCAGATCCTGCCGGACGTAGGCTCCTCCAGGCGGTTTATGCAGCGCAGCAGCGTGCTCTTGCCGGTGCCGGACGGCCCTATCACCGATATCACGTCGCCGTCGTTGATCTCGACGCTCACATCCTGCAGCGGCACTGCATTCTCGTATTCCTTTCTCAGGTGCTCGATCTTAATCATCTGTGCGGACCCCCTTCAATATGCTGCCGCGTTTCCTTCGTCTGGGATCTATGCACACGTCCGCGCGGCTCACCGCGAAGCCCAGCAGCCCTTCAAGCACGAAGTAGATTACGGTAATGGCGATCAACGGGAAAAACGCCTCGTATGTGCGGCTGCGCACGATATCGCCCATCCTGGTCAGGTCCATCACGCCTATGTAGCCGACGATGGCAGTGGCCTTGATCAGGCTCACGATTTCGCCGCGGTAGGCCGGCAGCACATGCGGCAGCGCCTGGGGCATGATGATCTTGAAGAACGTGCGCCGGCTGGAATAGCCCAGCGCATACGCCGCCTCGTACTGGCCTTTGTCCACTGCGCCCACGCCGATCCTGAGCAGGCTTAAGACCGCGCTGCCGAAGGTCAGCGTAAACCCGATAGCCGCCACGAATATCCCGCTTATGGCTGCGCTTGCGAAGATCACGTAATACAGGATCATAAGCAGCACCACCATCGGCATGCCCTGCACGAGCCACGTGGCCGCTTTGGTCACTCCGTTGGCCAGTTTATTGCCGCCCCTGCACGCCAGAAACACCGCAAACCCCAGCATCGTGCCGGCAAGCGCGGAGAGCAGCGTAAGAATCAGCGTGACGGCGATTCCCTGCAGGAAGAGCGCCCAGCGCTGTTCGCGCAAAAACGTCTTGTCAAAGCTTTCGAGC
>JAFWEY010000016.1 GCA_017512675.1 Clostridia bacterium
GGATCAGGCGTTGGCGCGCTTGTTGAGTTCGCTCTGGGCGAGGCAGTGATTGATAATGCTGAAGCCGATCAACCCGATGATCAGAAACAGAATTCCCGTGTTGCTGTCGGTACCCTTCATTTCGTCAACCTTGGCTCCGAGCTTATAGTTCCAGTAGATCGAATAGATGCCAAGAGTGATAATGCAGAGCAGGAAAGCCTTGCCGCCGCTGGTGGTGGCGTTGTTCGGGGCGAGTGCATTGGACTCGTTGGTAAGGACAACAAACCAGTAAATACCGTAGATTCCCAGGGTGATGATAGACAGGATGACGCATATCGGGATGGAACGATTCTTGATTTGCATGATGAAACCCTCCTTAAGAATGTCTTTGTGTCTCTATGCTCGAAACACCTTTTCAGAAAACCGGCAAATGCATTGCCGTGTCAGGGTGTCAGAAGCCGCACTTTGCCTTTCGTTTTGCCTGGATTCCCAATGCGGCCAAAGCGATCTGAAACGGAACGACCGTCCATGCCGTGTCGATCAGGCATAGACCCATATCTTTTTACTCACTTTATTTGATATTGAGGCTGCCTCGTTTTGAGACAGCCTCTTTTTCCCGAAGATTGTTTTCCGAGACACGTCTTCAACAGCTTCACGAATGCCTTGCCGTGCCTGGATTCGTCCCTGGCCATTTAGGGGGCTTCGTCCCACAGGGGCAGGCACGGTGCCATGTATGGCAGAATATTAATTGAAAATGAAGAATTCTTCTGGATTGCTCAGATAAAATGAATGGTATTGTCCTTCATCATCATCATAGCCTATTTCGTCAACGTAAACACTTGTTGGCGCAAAATCAATCCTGCACAATGCATCTATCATCTGCGTTTTACCTGGTCTAAGCCGCTGAGGTTCTTGAGGATATGTTGCATTCACAGTATTTCCATCTTTATCGGCAAAAATTACTGTTAGCGTTATTGTACTGATTGAGATTTCCAGATTGTTTTTTATTGTGAAATCGACAGTATAATAACTTGAAGATTTTTCGCTTAAAGTACAAGAAATTACTGAGACGGGCTCTTTGTCTCCTGACCTCTCTAACAATTCTGCATGAATAGCTTTATACAAGGTATATAGTTCTTCCGTAGAATACTGAGAAAAATCAATCATCTCCTTTTCAGCAAGCACACACCCAGAGTACATTGAAAAAACAAGAATGACAATAAGGATGGTACCAAATATCTTCCTCAATACTAACATCTCCTCTCACTGATTCTGTCTCCTCATTGCAAGAAAGAGCAGGCCGTAGTCTGCTCTTTCTGTTCAAAGCCTTACTTTCCGAAATACCTCTCCAGCAGGCCCTTGAAGGCTTTGCCGTGGCGGGCTTCGTCGCGGGCCATTTCGTGAACCGTGTCGTGGATCGCGTCCAGGTTCAGCGCCTTGGCCTTCTTGGCCAGCTCGGTCTTTCCTGCGGTCGCGCCGTTCTCGGCTTCCACGCGCATTTCCAGATTCCGCTTCGTGGAATCCGTCAGCACCTCGCCCAGCATTTCCGCGAACTTCGCCGCGTGCTCGGCTTCCTCAAACGCCGCTTTCTCCCAATACAGGCCGATTTCCGGATAGCCTTCCCGGAACGCCACACGGCTCATCGCCAGGTACATGCCGACCTCGCTGCACTCACCGTTGAAATTCTCGCGCAGGCCCTGCTTGATGTCCTCGGGAACGTCCTTCGCCACGCCGACGACGTGCTCCGCCGCCCAGGTCATCTCGCCTTCCTGCTTGATGAACTTCGAGGCGGGCGCTTTGCACACCGGGCAGAATTCCGGCGCTTCCGGTCCTTCATACACATAACCGCAAATGCTGCAAACCCATTTCATTATAGAATACCTCCTTGCGTAAACTGGTGTATCGGTTATCCCTCACACAAATATATGATACACCATTTTGCGCCAAAATGGAAGCAGTTAGAAATGGCTATTTGACGTTTATTTTGTGTTGTGGTATAATTACGGAAATTGGTCGACGGAAGGCGGGTATGCCGTGTGAGCAGATTGTGGGTGCGGGTGATCCGCAAGCACCGGACGGAAAAGCAGATCACCGTTCCGTGCGCCTGGGGCGAGGAGCGGGAGGCGCTGCGGGAAGCGGTGAAGGAACTGGATTTGCCGGTGCCGCTGTGGCTGAACAAACATGAAAAGGAGTTCGCTTCCTTCCGGCGCACCGCGTTCCTGCCGGACCATTTTATCGAAGAGGTCGCTTTTGACAAACTTGAAGCGGAGTTTCTGGACGACAGCGGGGAAGGGAAGACGAGCCGCGATCCGAGAAACGATTTCAGCTGATATGGCAAGGGAAGAAAGAGAACCGGCCCGCGAATCCGTCATGGCAGGCGGGCGCGTGTGCCTCAGGCCGTTCCGGGAGGACGATTTTCCGGGCGTCGCCGAATGGATGCAGGATCCGGAAATCGCGCCGCTGGTGGCAACGGCCTATCTGACGCCGCCGACAATGGAAATGATCGAAGACTGCTTCGAAAACCTGATGGACGGCGGCGGATGGAATTTTGCGATTGCCGACGTACAGACCGGCGAATACCTGGGCCAGGCAGGCCTTACGATGGCGGACAGGCATGCCAGGCGCGCAGAGCTGTCGATCGTTTTGCCGCGGCGGAGGACCGGGCAGGGCATAGGATACGAAGCCTGCGCGCTGCTCCTGCGTTACGGGTTCCGGGAACTGAAGCTGCATCGCGTAGGGCTGCGGGTGGCGGCGGAAAACGAAAGGGCCGTTGCGCTGTACCGCAAGCTCGGCTTTCGCCAAGAGGGAAGGCTGCGGGATCATTCCTGGCTCCACGGGCATTTTTCGGACACGCTGGAAATGGGTCTGCTGGAATCGGAATGGCAGGAGAGCCTGGGGAAGGGGGAATCTGTATGACACAGCCGGTGCTGATGGTCTTTGCGCTCCGGGGGAACAACCGAAAGGCGATCCCCTTTGCCGCGATGCGCCTGGGAATTCGGCTGAAGCCCGTGGCGCCGGCGCAGTACGGTCAAACCCTCGAAGCGCTTCTGGACGCCCCGGCGCTGAAAGACGCGGCGGAAGGCGGGTTTGAAGAAGAAATGCTCGTGATGGCGAATTTCACGCCGGCGCTGGCGGGCCGGTTTCTGAACGAACTGAAGCGGCTGGGCGCGGCGCCGATTGCACGGAAGGCGGTTCTGACGCCCACGAACCGCGGCTGGAATGCGCGGCAGCTGTATGAAGAGCTCGGACGGGAGCATGAAGCGATCAAAAACACTGCCCGGGCTCACGAGGATCCGCCCGCGCAGTGAGGACGGCGTACCGCGAAGCCGCGGCCGTGCGGCGAACGCGGCTGTGCCGCCGAAACAGGATCCTGAAAATGCGGGCTTCGCGGCCGGCATTTTTTCTTCCGGTTCCCGATGCTTCCGCGGCAAGCGGGGCGGGAACCCGTTCCGGAAAACCTGCATGGAATAGTAACGGCAGAGAAACAGCTTGTTCACGCATCGGATAAGGATTCGCTTTTGCCGCGATTGACAGATAAGGCGTCGGGTGCTAAAATGAAAAGAGCCGCCTGTTTGCCGGCGCGCACGGCGGCGGAGCTTCCGCCGCCTGTATACCGTTGAAATCAGTTTTTTCAGTGAATCGGCGCCCCGCTGCGGCGCACGGGAATAGGAGTGTGCGGGATTGAAATCCACACCGAACGGAAATCATAAAATGATCTGGAAGACCGTTCTGCAGGTCTTCCTGGATGTGCTGATCATCAACCTGTCCTTTGTTCTGGCGATCTACCTGCGTTTTGACAGCGTGCCGGCGTGGCTGCTCGACCGTTATGCGACCATCGCGCCGATCATGACGGCTCTGTGCGTTTGCGCGTTCGCGGTTTCGCACATGTATCGCGGGCAGCTCCGCTATGCCAGCATCGGAGATGTGCTGCGGGTGTTCATGGGCACCTTCATGGGCATGAGCCTGACGTTCCTGTTTTCTGTGATCGCCGATATGTGCGTCGGCCAGACGACCTACAGGATCGGTTCGCGCACGCTCTATCTGATCGCCTGGATGATCCTGTTTGTGCTGACGGCGATGCAGCGGTTCAGCGTGCGCCTTTTCAATCAGCTGGGGGTGTTCTACCGTTCCCGTCCGAAAAACGAGTGCCGCCGCGTAATGATTGTCGGCGGAGGCTGGGGCGGCGCGGCAGCCATCCGGGAAATGGTGGCGCGCGGGTACCGCGAGGGCCTTCCGGTGGTTATCGTCGACGACGACCCTGCCAAGGCCGGCGCGCGCATCGAGCGGGTGCCGATTGTCTACGGCGTGGCGGACATTCCGCTGTATGCCGAAGAATACCATATCGACGATATCGTGATCGCGATTCCCTCCGCGACGCCGGCGCAGCTGCGCACGATTCTGGACGCCTGTTCGCCGACCCAGTGCAGAATGCGCATGATGTCCAGCATGCAGGACGTCACGAACGGCAACCCGAAGATGGGCGCCCTTCGCGATGTGAACATCGCGGATCTGCTGTGCCGCGACGAGGTCAAGCTGGATCTGTCGGCGATCGGCGGCTATCTTTCCGGGCGCGTCGTGCTGGTGACCGGCGGCGGCGGCTCCATCGGCTCCGAGCTTTGCAGGCAGATCGCGCCGTTCGGGCCCGGGCGCCTGATCATATTTGACATCTACGAGAACAACGCCTATGAGCTGGCGATGGAGCTGCGGGATAAATACAACGGATCCTTCCCGATCGACGTGCTGATCGGCTCGGTGCGCGACAAAGCCCGGCTGGACAGCGTGTTTGCCGCGTTCAGGCCCGAAGCGGTGTTCCACGCGGCGGCGCACAAGCATGTGCCGCTGATGGAGGACAGTCCGGCGGAAGCGGTCAAAAACAACATTTTCGGCACGCTGAACGTTGTAAAATGCGCGGATCAGTACGGGGCAAAGCGCATGGTGCTTCTGTCCACCGACAAGGCGGTCAATCCGACCAACGTGATGGGCGCCACCAAGCGCGCCACGGAAATGATCGTACAGTACATGGCGAGACATTCGCAAACGCGCTATATGGCGGTGCGTTTCGGCAATGTGCTGGGCTCGAACGGCTCGGTGATTCCGCTGTTCCGCCAGCAGATCGCGCGGGGCGGGCCGGTTCGCGTGACGGACCCGGGAATTACGCGCTATTTCATGACGATTCCGGAGGCCGCGCAGCTGGTGCTGCAGGCCGGCGCGATCGGCGAAAGCGGCAACATCTTCGTGCTGGATATGGGCACGCCGGTCAAAATACTGGATCTGGCCCGCAACCTGATCCGGCTGGCCGGATACAGGCCGGACGAGGACATCAAAATCGAATTCTGCAGGCTGCGGCCCGGAGAAAAGCTCTATGAGGAACTGACGATGTCCGAAGAACAGGCGACGATTGACAAAACAAGCCACGAAAAGATCATGGTGCTTCACCCGTTTGAAATGAACGAGGAAGAACTGCTGAAGCGGCTCGAGACGCTGCGGCAAGCGGCGGAAAAGTACGCGGATCTGGAGCACATTCGCGGTCCTCTGATGGAACTGGTGCCGACCTACCATCCGAGCGGAACATAGGAATGTCCGGCGGGGCCGGGGGCGGGCGTTTCGTCCGCGCCGCGGCCTTTGTGAATCCGGCGCTTTCCGGGGCGGGCGCCGGAGGAGGACGACCCTTCGTCAGTCCCCTTTGACGCGGCGCTCAACAAAACACTGCCGGGAGAAAAGGAAAGGTGCATATGTCGCAGAATGACGTCATCTATCCGGTCAGCGGCGCTGACCTGAAAATCGAACACTGCATCAATCGGGAATTGAGCTGGCTGGAATTCAACCAGCGCGTACTGGACGAAGCGGTCTGCCCGGATAACCCGATTTTCGAGCGAATGAAGTTTCTGTCCATCGCGGCGAGCAATCTGGACGAGTTTTTCATGATTCGCGTCGCTTCGCTCTGGGAACAGGTGGACGCCGATTACGACAAAAAGGACATCGCCGGCATGAACGCCCGCCAGCAGATTGCTGCCATTACCGCGCGGGTGCGGGTGATGGTGAAGCGCATGTACGAGATTCTGCGCAAGGAAATCCTGCCGACGCTCGAATCGGAGCACATCCGCGTCAAATCCGAAAAGGACCTGACCAACAAGCAGCGGGAATTTCTGGACCGGTACTTTGAGGAGCAGGTTTATCCGGTTCTGACGCCGATGGCGGTCGATTCCCGCAGGCCGTTCCCGCTGATTCTGAACCGCTCGCTGAACCTGGGCCTTCTGATCGAAGAGGACGACGAGGAGCCTTCGTTTGCCACGGTGCAGGTTCCCAGCGGCCTGGACCGGGTGGTGCGGCTGCCGGAGGATGACGGCATCAGCGTGATGCTGCTGGAGCAGGTCATTGCCCGAAACATCGACAAACTGTTTCCCGGCCGCCGTGTGCTGTGCTGCCATGCTTACCGCATTACGCGCAATGCCGATCTTTCGCTGGACGAGGACGACGCGGAAGATCTTCTGCAGGAGATTGAGAAGCGGCTCCGCCAGAGGCGCTGGGGATTCGCGGTGCGGCTGGAAATCGATTACCGGGCGGATGCGCGTCTGGTGAAGGTGCTGGAGGACGCGCTGGAGCTGGAAGTGGGCGACGCGTACCCGATCCACGGCCCGATCAACCTCGATTTCTTTATGAAGCACCTTTACGCGCTGCCGGGGTTCGAGAAGCTGAAGTACCCGCCGTACAATCCCGGCATGCTGCACCTGGAAGAGGGCGAAACGCTGTTCGACCATATCCGGTCCGGCGATTTCATGCTCTATCATCCGTATGAAAGCTTCGAGCCGGTGGTCCGGTTCGTGCGGATGGCCGCGAGGGACCCGAAGGTGCTGGCCATCAAGCAGACGCTGTACCGCGTGAGCGGCGAATCGCCGATCATCGCGGCGCTGGCGGAAGCGGCGGACGCGGGCAAGCAGGTGACGGTGCTGCTGGAACTGAAGGCGCGCTTTGACGAAGAAAACAACATCCATTGGGGAAGGCGGCTGGAGCGCGCCGGCGCCCATGTGATTTACGGAATGGCGGGGCTGAAAACCCATTCGAAGATCACTCTGGTCGTGCGCAGCGAACCCGGCGGCATTCGCCGCTATGTCCATCTTGCGACAGGCAATTACAACGACGTGACGGCGAAAATCTACACGGATCACGGCATGTTTACCTGCGATGAAGCGATCGGTTCGGACGCCAGCGCGTTTTTCAACATGCTGACCGGATTCTCCGAGCTGCCGCCGCTGAAAAAGCTGGTGTCGGCGCCCCGCGATCTTCGGGGCCGGTTCCTCACGATGATCGAGCGGGAGACCAAAAATGCCCGCAGGGGCAGGAAGGCGGAGATTTTCGCCAAGATGAACGCGCTGGTGGACGACGGCATCATCGCGGCGCTGTACCGCGCCAGCGCGGCCGGCGTTCGCATCAAGCTGATCGTGCGCGGCATCTGCTGCCTGCGGCCGGGCATTCCCGGCGTTTCCGAAAACATCGAGGTTCGCTCGATCGTCGGGCGCTTTCTTGAGCACAGCCGCATCTACCGGTTCGAAAACGACGGAAATTCGGAGATCTATCTGTCGAGCGCCGACTGGATGCCGCGCAATCTGGACCGCCGCGTGGAGCTTCTGTTCCCGGTGGAGCGCGCGGAGCTGCGCGCCAGCCTGGAGGAGACCCTGAAAATCCAGTGGGCGGACAATACCAAGGCATGGCGGCTGTTCCAGGACGGCCATTACGAGCACGTGCCGCGGGGCGATCAAAAGCCGGTCGGCGCGCAGGAGACGCTGATGAGGAAATACCGCAAATGATGCAGCATACGGATGACGCCTGCGCGACCATGCTCCTGACCAGCCAGATCACGCCGACGCGGCAGGAACTGGCGCTTCCACTGAATACCGGGGAATGGCACCGCCTGCGGGAGCTGGTGCGGCAGAGCGGTCTGAGCGGGATGGGCGAGCTGATGCGGCTGGATCTTTCCGGCATGATGCTGAAGCTGGGCATCACCGAGGAAGAAGCCTACCGCATCTGCGTGCTGCTCGGGCGCATGCTGCCGCTGTCCTTCTCGCTGGAGGGGTTCGCGCTGCGCGGCGTGGATATCCTTTGCATCGAGGAAAAAGCGTATCCGGCACGGCTGCGCGCCGTTCTTGGCACAAAAGCGCCGCCGCAGATTTACCTGGCGGGACGGCACGAGCTGTTCCGGCAGCGCGCCGTCGGCATCGTCGGCGCGCAGACCGCCCGCGGAAAAGGGGAAGAGAAGGCGCGGCAAATCGCGCGGTTCGCCGCGGAATGCGGATACGTCGTGGTGTCGGACGGCGTCGCCGGCGCGGGACGCGCGGCGGAGGACGAAGCGATACGCGCCGGCGGCAAAGCGATCGAGGCGACAGCCGACGCGCTGGCGGCGCGTGCGGCCGAACCGGATATGAAGGCGTGGCTCTCGGTCCGCAGCGCGGCCGCATTTTCGCTGGTGCATCCGGATGCCCCGTTTACCGTGAGCCATGCGCTGAACCGGAACAAGGCGCTGTACGCGCTGTGCGACGCCGTATTCGTTATGTCCTGTGAAAGCGAAAGGGGCGTAGCGTTTCAGGGGGCGGCGGAGGCCGTGCGCAATCGCTATTGCGATTACGTTTACGTGCGGACGGAGGACGATGAACCTGCCGCCGGCGCGCTTTGCGCGAAGGGCGCGAAACCGCTGGGAGAGATCAGCAAACAGGCGTTTGAACGCATGGCGGAAGTATGGCGCGGCGCACAGGCGGAGCAGATCAGCATTTTCGATTGAGGCAGCACGGCACAATTCACCGGCGCGCCCGGCAGGTCTTGCGCCTTCGGCGCGGAGGTTTCTTCGCAATAGTCGCGCGCTCTTTTGCTCAATCGGCTTCCTGCTCCGGCCTTCCCCTTTGGGGAAGGTGGCAGCCCGCAGGGCTGACGGATGAGGTGATTATCGCCCATACCCTGCTGCGCGGGCACAGGCTGGGCGCGCTCGTCTCCGCCCTTTTGCGCCATCCATTTTTCCTGCGGATTTCCCGATTTACCCGGGACAGCACCGTCATCTCGCAGGCTTGTCCGGAAGAGCGTTTTCTCCGGCAAGCCTTCGGTTTTCCTTTGGGAGGCGGAAAATCCGCGGGCGCGGACGGGCTTGGCGCACGAATTTGGGCTTTTTTCGCGGCGCATGGACAGCGCCGAACACAGCGAATTGTTATGTGTTCAGTGTTAATTTTTGTATAAATCGCCGAATGTCCGAACAGGAATTATTTAGTGGTGGCTTTTTTTAGAAAGAACGTGTATAATATAAGTGGTTAAATCCGCGCAGAATGCGGAAAAGAATGCGTATAGGAGTGAAACAACATGCAGAAGAAGCGCTGTATCGCCATGCTGCTGGCTGGCGGGCAAGGCAGCCGTCTGGGGCTTCTGACAAAGAAGGTGGCGAAACCGGCCATTCCCTTTGGCGGGAAATATCGTATCATCGATTTTCCTCTGTCCAACTGTGCCAATTCGGGCATTGATGTGGTCGGCGTCCTGACCCAGTACCAGCCGCTGGAACTGAATCGCTACATTGGCTCCGGTCAGCCGTGGGATCTGGACCTGACCAACGGCGGCGTGTTCGTTTTGCCGCCGTATATGACAGGGAAAAGCGGAGAATGGTATCGCGGCACGGCCAACGCGATTTACCAGAACACGCCGTTTATCGAGCAGTACGATCCGGAATATGTTCTGATTCTTTCGGGCGATCACATTTACAAAATGGATTACAACAAAATGCTGACCGCTCACATCGAAACCAAGGCGGACTGCACGATCGCCGTGCGGCCGGTGCCCTGGGAGGTCGCGCCGTCCTTCGGCATCATGAACACCGACGAAGAGGGACGGATCACCGAGTTCGAAGAGAAGCCGGCGAATCCCAAGAGCAATCTGGCGTCGATGGGCGTGTACATCTTCAACTGGAAGCTTTTGCGCGCATACATGGAAGCGGACGACGCCAACCCCGAATCCCACAACGACTTCGGCAAGAACATCATCCCCGCGATGCTGGGCGACGGCCGCAAGCTGATGGCCTATTCGTTTGAGGATTACTGGAAGGATGTCGGGACGATTCACAGCCTGTGGGAGTCCAACATGGATCTTCTGACCACCCCGCCGGCGTTTAACCTGTACGATGAGGCGTGGCGCATTTACGCCCGCAATCCGATCATGCCGCCGCATTTCGTCGCCGAAAAAGCGGTGCTGAGCAACAGCATGATCACCGAAGGCTGCGAAGTCTACGGCACGGTCAAGGAATCCGTGCTGTTCGCGGGCGTCAGGATCGAGGAAGGTGCGCTGGTCGAGGAAAGCGTGATCATGCCCAACACGGTGATCCGTTCGGGCGCGGTCATTTCACGCGCAATCGTCGGCGAGAATACCGAAATCGGCGAAGGCTGCCGCGTCGGCGGCACCGGCGAGAGCGAAATCGCGCTGGTCGCCTCCAACGTGACGCTGGCGGCGAATTCCGTTGTTGCGCCCGGCGAACAGTCTGACGGCAGAAAGGAGGAAGACTCCAAATGAAAGACGTAATGGGTGTCGTCTATACCACTAAAAATGACTTTTCCCTGCGTGAACTCACAGCTTCCCGCGCGGTATCCGCACTTCCCGCCATCAGCCGTTATCGCATGATCGACTTTACGCTCTCTTCGATGGTCAACTCCGGCATCCGCAACGTCGGCGTCATCATGCAGACCAACTACCATTCGCTGATGGATCACCTGGGCTCCGGCAAGGAATGGGATCTGCATACCCGCAATGACGGCCTGTTCATCCTGCCGCCCTTTACCACGAAGGAGAACACCGGCAATTACAACGGTACGCTGGACGCGCTGCACTCCAATCTGAGCTATCTGCGGCGCTCCAGGCAGGAATACGTGCTGATCATCGGCAACTACTCGGTCTTCAACACGACCTTCAACGATCTGTTCAGGGATCACATCAATTCCGGCGCGGACGTGTCGCTGATGTACACAAAGGACAATTCCGACGGAAGAATCGGCCGGTCGGTGCTGACGGAGCACAGCTATCTGCAGCTGGACGGGGACGGCTTTGTAACCGACATCGAAACCGGCTCCGAAACGCCCGCCTACGAGAATTTCTCGATGAACGTCGTGCTGATGAAGCGGCAGCTGCTGATCCATCTGGTCGATCAGGCGGCGGCGCACAGCATGCACGACCTGCACCGCGACCTGCTTTCGCCGTTCATCCATCAGGGGCTTCTGAAGGTGCGCGGCTTTGAATTCACGGGTTATCATCGCAGGATTGAAACCGTGGAAAGCTACTACCAGTTCAACATGGAAATGCTGAATCCGAAGACCCGTGCGGAATTCTTCAGGAACCCGATTTACACCAAGGTCCGCGATGAAGTGCCGGCCAAGTACGGCGTGGACGCCGTGGCGGTCAATTCGCTGGTTGCCGACGGCTGCATCATTGAAGGCAAGGTGGAAAACAGCATTCTCTTCCGCGGCGTTCGCGTGCGCAAGGGCGCGGTGGTGCGCAACTCCATCATCATGCAGAACAGCGACGTGCAGGAGAACGTCGAAGTCGAGAACGTCATTCTGGACAAGTCTGTTACCATTCGCGCCGGCAGGCTGATCGGGCAGAAGAAGTACCCGATCCTGATCGGCAAGGGCGTTACGCTCTGAAATCAATACCGGGCGGGCGGCTGAACAGCCGCCTGCCCTGAATCACCATTATATGGAGGTACCTGTATGCTGAAAGTACTGATGGCTGCATCTGAATGCGTGCCGTTTTCCAAGACCGGCGGGCTGGCCGACGTCGTGGGCGCACTGCCCAAGGAACTTGTCCGGCAGGGCGTGGACGCGCGTGTAATTACCCCGCTCTATCGCCAGATGCCGGAAAAATTCCGCGCAAAACTGGAGCATATGCTCTTCTTTTACGTCAATCTCGGATGGCGCAGGCAATACGTCGGCATTGAAAAACTGGTGATGGACGGCGTCACGTATTACTTTGTGGACAACGAGTATTACTTTGGCCGTTCGTATATCTACGGAATCGGCGGCGACGAGGGCGAGCGCTTCGCGTTCTTCTGCCGCGCGGTCCTGGAAGCCATGGCGCACATTGATTTTGTACCGGATGTACTGCATCTGAACGACTGGCAGACGGGCCTGATTCCGCCGATGCTGGAAGTGCAATACCGTGTGCTTCCGCTGTACCAGTCGATCCGCACGGTCTATACGATCCACAATCTGCAGTATCAGGGCCTGTTCCCGATCGGGCAGATCGAAGATCTGATTTCCATCGGCGGGGACATGTACACGTCGGATAAGCTGGAATTCTACGGACAGTGCTCGTTCATGAAGGGCGGCCTGACCTACGCGAACCGCATCACCACGGTCAGCCCCTCGTACGCGGGAGAGATCCAGACCGCATATTACGGAGAGAAGCTGGACGGCCTTCTGCGCGCGCGCAGTCACGAGCTGCGGGGCATTCTGAACGGCATCGACCTGACGGTATGGGATCCCGCGACCGACAAGGACATCGTAAAAACCTACACCTTCGAAACCCGCGAAGGCAAGGTGCAGAACAAGCTGGCGCTGCAGAGGGAGCTGGGGCTGACAGTCGGCGACGACATTCCGATGATCGGCATGGTTACCCGTCTGTCCGGCCAGAAGGGCCTGGATCTGGTGGAGCGCGTGCTGGACGGCATCGTGGCGACCGGCGCGCAGCTGGTGGTGCTGGGCATGGGCGAAGACAAGTATGTCGATCTGTTTAACTGGGCGCAGTGGAAGTACCAGGGGCAGGTCGCGGCATGCATCGAGATGAACGGCGCTCTGGCGCACCGGATCTACGCGGCCAGCGATATGTTCCTGATGCCGAGCATGTTTGAGCCCTGCGGCCTGAGCCAGATGATTTCCCTGCGCTACGGCACGCTGCCGATCGTGCGCGAAACCGGCGGCCTGCGCGACACGGTGCTCGCGTACAACGAATTTACCGGAGACGGCAACGGTTTCACGTTCCTCAACTACAACGCCCACGACATGCTGTACGTCATCGAGCACGCGGTCGGCTTCTACAAGAACAATCCGGAAGTTTGGACGCGCCTGATGGAGCGGGCGATGAAGGGCCAGTACGGCTGGGATCAGTCGGCGAAGAATTATGTCGACCTGTACGAGGAACTGGTCTTCGGGGCGAAAGAGCCGCCGAAGGAGAAAAAGCCCGCCGCGAAGCGGCCTGCCAGAAAGACCGCGGCGAAGAAGGAACCGGCTGCCGAGGCTGCCGCCGCAAAGGAAGAGACGCCCGCGCCTGAAAAGCCGGCAAAGAAGACCGCGCGCAAGACGGCCGCCAAGAAAGCGGAGCCTGCCGAAGCGCCTGCGGACAAGCCGAAGCCCGTACGCAAATCCCGCGCCAGGAAGACCGAAGCCTGAGGACTCCCTCTGACGGGTTTCCCGCTGGAAATGCCGAACCTTCAACCGGGGCCGCTCCATAAAAGGGGGCGGCCTCTTTTTCGAGACCGCCCCTCATCAGCACTGCTCCCCGCTGGGGCCTGGCCCCTGCGCAGGCTCGCGCACTCCGGTTTAAAGCCGCACAGCGGGCTTCATTTCTTGCGGATGGCAGTCACCAGCCTGTCGATACCGGGAATGCAGGCGATGATCATGCACACCAGGGTATCCGGCCCCAGGTAGCCGATGTTGTAGGTCAGGGAATAAATCCATGCGTTCTGTTCTCCCGCGTAGTCGGCAAAGAAGACCGCGCCGGAAAGAGTCGACATGATCAGGCGCGCGACTCCGGCCAGCAGAACTGCCACCGCCAGCTTGGCGCCCCTGTTTTTCAACGGCAGCAAGGTTGCGAGACAGCACAGGATCATGGCGCCGTATGCCAGCGGATAATCGACCAGCATCTGAATCGGATGGATGATGTAAGGGTCCGCGATCAGTTTGAGCAGACCGTACGCACAGCCGACGACGAATCCCTGCAGCGGCCCGTAAGCGACCATGAACAGCACCAGCGGCAGCATGTGCGCCGGAGTGATCGAACCGCCCTGCGGCATGCGGTACAGGCGGATGCAGGACAGGACGAACGCGATGGAAATGCACATCGCTCCCATGGCGATGGCGTGAATGTTCCACGCGGTCTTTTTTGCGGACAGGAAAAGGATGATCCCGGCGGCAAACAGCGCGATCAGGATCGCGACGACATACCAGGGAAGTTCGGTGAACTTTTCCAGGAACGAGGGAACGGAAGACGAAGCCTCTTCTACAGTCTCTTCCTCCGCCGCCGCTTCGGTTTCTGCCGCCGCTTCGGCCGCTTCGGCTGTTTCCGCCGCTTCGGTTTCTGCCGCCGCTTCGGCTGCTTCCGCCGCTTCGGTTTCTGCCGCCGCTTCGGCCGCTTCCGCTGCTTCGGTTTCTGCTGCCGCTTCTGTCGCTTCGGCCGCCTCCGCCGTCCGGGAGCCTTCTTCAGCGAGAACCGGCGCGAACAGCACAAACGCGACCAGGAGTGCCAGACACAGTGCAATCAGTCTTTTCATTGCAATGCCTCCTCTGTTTTTTCCCAAACAAAAACCCGCAGCCTGCTGGCGCGGGGGAACGATACCGGAAAATCCGGCTTCCGCTTCCCTACGGTAGGATTATCTACACAGGTTCAAGGGGACAGGCCAACGGCCATCTCAGCGATATGCGCCCCCAGCGGTTTGTTCAGTTATGGAACAATTATAGCCGGAAGAAAACGGGTTGTCAAGATTGAAAAGTAAATTCGGAGAAAACGCTGCCGCCCGGCACACGGCCGGACGGCAGCAAGAGAAAGGAACAATGGAATTACAGCTGCGGGCCTGCGGCGACCAGCGCTTTGCCGGCTTCGTTGGATTCGTACTTGACGAAGTTCTTGATGAAGCGGCTGGCCAGATCCTTCGCCTTTTCATCCCACACTGCGGGATCGGCATAGGTATCGCGCGGGTCGAGGATGCCGGTATCGACGCCTTCCAGCTCGGTGGGCACCTCGAGGTTGAAGAACGGA
>JAFWEY010000133.1 GCA_017512675.1 Clostridia bacterium
GACCCGGAGAAAAAGGCGTCGTATCTGAGCAATCTTCGTCAGGACCTGCAGAACACGATGACGAAGCTTAAGCTTACCGGTATCATCGTCAAGCAGCGGGGCAGCATGGCCATCGCCGCGGACAAAATCGAATGCGATCTGTACGACTGGCTGGCCCGGAAAAGGGATTCAAAATACCCGTACCTCGGGGATTACATGAACCAGTACAGCTGGGCCGAGTACATGCACGCCGAACTGGACGAGATGAACTGGGCGCTGGACGACGAAGAGTGATACCCGAAGCCCCGCAGCGATACCGCTGCGGGGCTTCGGGTATTAGAGAGGCGTGCGTCGGGAAACAGCCTTTTGATGCCCGGCGGCATTGAGCGGTCCCGCCGCGTTTTCGCCGGGCCTTTTTCGAACCGGCCGCGCGAACATCAGTTCGTTTCCGCGTTTTTTCCGTTCAAACGCATACTGCCTGCGGAACCCGATGCCGGCTTCCCGGCGGCGGAAACCGCAGGCAGCGACGGTTTCGTTTTATGCTTCCCGGTTCTTTTCAGCGGTATTCCACCACATTCTGCGGCTGTCCCGCCAGATAGCGCTCCACATTCGCGAACTCGATGATCGCGCGGCGTTCCATCGCCTCCCGGGTCAGAAACGCGGTGTGGGGCATCAGAAGAGCGTTCTTTGCATGCAGGAGCGGGTAATCCTGCGGCAGCGGCGGCTCCATATCGAACACGTCGATTGCCGCGCCCGCGATCGCTTCCGTGTTCAGCGCATCGGCCAGCGCCCGGTTGTCGACGATCGGTCCGCGCGCGCAGTTGATGAACAGCGCACTGCGCTTCATCAGCGCGATTTTTTCACGGCTGATCATCCCCCTGGTACCGGCGTTGTTCGGTGTATGCAGCGAAATGATGTCGGACTGCGCCAGCACATCGTCCAGGGGACGGTATTCGATCCCCGCGGAAACGACTTCTTCCCGTTCGTGTCTGGCGCATGCCAGAACCTTCGCGCCGAACGCCTGGAACAGCCTGGCGGTTCGAAAACCGATTTTACCGCAGCCGATAATGCCGACCGTCTTTCCGGCGATTTCGCCGCCCGCAAGGCCCAGCGAAGTCTTTCCCGCGCGCACGGCGGCATCCCCGTCCTGAAAGCGCCGAAGCAGGGCGATCGTCATGCCGATCACCTGTTCCGCCACGCAGGCGTCGGAATAGCCTGCGCAGTTCATCAGCGTGACCTCCTTCTTCCCCAGCGCTTGCAGATCCACATGATCCACGCCGGTGAACGCTACCGCCAGCGCCCTGATCCGGTCCGCCCCTTCAATTGCCGCGGCGGGATACGGCGTGTTGGCGATCATCACGATATCCTGCCCGGCACTGCGGCGCGCCAGCTCCCGGGGATCCGTGCTCTTCTCCGCATACCATGTGAACGTATGCCCCGCCTTGCGGATCGGCTCAGCCAATTCTTCGATTCTGTCCGCGGGGACTCCCAGCGGTTCAAGAAGCGCGATCTTCATACGGTTCATCCTTTCGGTAAAAATGTCGCCGCTTATCCCGCAAAACCGGCCTTGCGGCGGGCGATGTACGCGCTGCTCAGGGTCTTGGTGGTGACTCGGCACGCCACCGTATTCGGCTCGCTTCCGCCGCCCTGTTCGATCACCATCATTCTGTCTTTCGCCGCTGTCGTGTAGTACAGGAACATCACCACGTGTCCCTTCTTCACCAGGATGTCTCCCGGCCGCAGGTTCGCCTTTTTGATGGTTTTGTAGCAGGACGACTCGTACATGCTGTAGGTGTTCAGATACGAGTAGCTGGTGCTCTGTCCCCAGACGCTCATCGACACAAACGCGGAACAGTCGTTGCCGCAGTATCCGCGGCTGACCATCTTGCCGGAAGAATTGTTGGCGAGATAGTACGAGCCGTTCTTTTTGTAGAATCCGCCGGAAATCAGCTTCGCCGCGGTGTAGCGCCGGCGCAGATACACGTTCGAACCGGATCCCGCGCCCTGGGTGTACGGCACACCGTAATACACCTTGCCGGTGGTGAAGGATGTGGATCCCTGCCAGTAGCTGAAGCTGGATTTTGTCATCCAGGGGAACCTGTAATCGGCGAAGGCGTTGATCAGGATGTTCTTGCGCGCCTTCATCTCCTCCGTGCTGATCTTCCCCGCGGCGACCAGCGACTCCAGCTCCGCGTTGGCGGAGAGGCGGATGTCGTCGATTTTCTGCAGATTTCCGCTGATGCCGCTGACGGATGTCGTCAGCGCCGGCACCGTGGTTACACGGCTTACGCTATAAACGCGAACCGACACGCTGTCCCTGGTTTTCCCGTCCGACCCGGTGGCGTAGATGGTCGTCGTGCCGACGGACACGCCGCTTACGATGCCCGATTCGGTTACCGTGGCAATCGATCTGTCGGCGCTGGACCAGGTAACCGTCTGTCTCGCGGTGGATGGCTTCACCGTGGCGGTCAGCTGCGCGGTGCCGCCCTTTCCGACGTACAGCGCGCCCTCGTTAATCGTGACGGACGTAATCGCGTCCGGATCGTAAACCGTCAGCGTCCGCACGGTATAGACCGACTTCTTCACCGCGGAATAGGCGGTAATCTTCACGGTGCCCGCCTTGTGAGGCGTCACGAGACCGTCCGGCGTCACCGTTGCGATGTTGGAATTGCTGGTTTTCCAGCCCACGCTGCCGTCCGCGCTCGCAGGCGTCGGCGCCGCGGAAAGCTGCAGCGTATCTCCCAGCGCAAGCTTCTTCGTCGTCGGCGTGATCGTCAGCTTGGTCGGAGCGTTGGCGACGATAACCGTAATTTTGATCGCTTTGCGCAGCGAAGTATTCTTTGTGGAGGTTACCCTGATTTTGCAGGTGCCGGCTTTCTTTGCCGTGATCGTGCCGTCCGCCGATACGCTGGCAATGCCGGATTTCGACGACGCGAACCTGACAGACTGGATCGCGGCCGCAGGCGTGAGCTCCGCCGTCAGGCGGTATGTCTCTCCGACGCCCATCGTTCGCGCGCCGCTGGAAAGCGACATGCCGGTCGGGCGGGAGGAATCCGTGACCACGATCTTGCACTTGCTCCAGTTCTTGACCGATTTGGGCCTGGCGCCGACATATACCGTGCCGATTTTCTTCAGCCTGACTCTGCCGGCGGATACGGTGGCGATTTTCGTGTTGCCGCTCTTCCACACTACATTCTGCGGGGCGCTTGCCGGCAATACGCTCGCGGTCAGCTGAACCGTGTTGGTTTGGGCAAGGTCCACCCGCAAAACCGTGTCGCTCAGCACAACCCGCATCGACGCGGCGGCAACCGGCAGCGTCGGCAGAAGCAGCGCCAGCGTCATCAGAAGCAGGATCGCCCTTTTGATCAAACGTTTCATGCATATCCTCCGTTATGTCGCTATTGTATGTCTTTCTTATTACAGTTATTTTGATTATATTACATTTCAGGTTTAAAGTCAAGCGAATTCTGTGAATTCCGCGTTTTGCTGCTCTGTGAATTCCGCGTTTTGCTGCCGCTTCCCACCGCCGCCCGCACCCAGCGCTCTGCAAAACGGTCCGTTCAGCGTCCAAAGACCGGGGGTACATTTCTCTGAAAATTTGACGAAAGCATCCCGCAGCCGGTTCACCCGGCATACAAACAGCGCGTCCGCGCAGAAGCGCGGACGCGAACGCGGTTCACCGCCGCCGGCAATGCACACTGCCCGGCATATCGCACGTCATTCGATGATGACTTCCACTGCGTGATCCTTTCCGTCGTACGCGATCAGGTTTCCTTCCGCCGGCACACCGTCCACGAGCATCCGCGTTCTGCCCTTTTCATCTCCCGAACGGTTGACGATGTGAATCGAATACTGCGCGGCGCGGAATCTGCGGTTCACCCGCACTTCTCCGATCTGCCCGGGCAGGCACGGGTCGATGCGCAGCCCTTCATAATCCGGCCGGATGCCCAGGATTCCCTGGGAAACCGCATAGAAGCTCCAGGCCGACGTGCCGGTCAGCCAGGAATTCTTGGCTTCTCCGAAGCGAGGCGCAGCCGGGCCTGCCACCATCTGGCTGTAAACATACGGTTCCGTGCGGTGCAGCTTCTGGTCTTCGATGTATGCGGGACAGATGCGGCGGTACAGATCAAACGCCTTGCCGCCGTGTCCCAGTTTCGTCATTGCCAGAATCACCCACGGGTTGTTATGGCAGAAGATGCCGCCGTTCTCTTTGTATCCCGGCGGATAGGAGCTGATCTCTCCCAATTCCGTGTGGTACCGGGTATAAGGCGGCGTCAGAATCGCGATTCCGTATTTGCTCAGCAGGTGCTTCTCCACCGAATCCATCGCCTTCTGGGCTTCGCCGCTTTCGATCCCCACGCCGGCCATCACCGCGAATCCCTGCGGTTCGATGTAGATTTTCCCTTCCTCGCACTCCGCGGAGCCGATCTTCTGCCCATACGCGTCGTAAGCCCGCAGGAACCATTCGCCGTCCCAGCCTGCGCTCAGGATCGCCTTCTCCATCGCGGCGCGTTCCTCCGTTACCCGCTCCGCTTCGTCCGCATCGCCGGCGATCCTCAAAAGCGCTTGATAATCCGGCGCGACATAGCAGAACATCGCGGCGATAAACACCGATTCCGCGATGCCGGATTCGAAATTCGCGGTAGTCTGGAAGCTCTCTCCCGAGGTTTTGGAAAAACAGTTCAGGTTCAGGCAGTCGTTCCAGTCCGCGCGGCCGATCAGCGGCAGACGGTGCGGCCCGAGGTGGTCCAGCGTATAGTGCCAGGAACGCTTTAAATGCTCCAGCAGGCTGGCAGCCTTGCTGCCGTCGTTATCAAATGGCACCTGTTCGGACAGGATTCCGGCGTCGCCGGTTTCTTTCACGTATGCCGCCACGCCGGCAATCAGCCACAGCGGATCGTCGTTGAAGCCGCTGCCCACATCGTAATTCCCGCGCTTGGTCAGCGGCTGGTACTGGTGATAGGCGCTGCCGTCCGGGAACTGCGTGGCCGCGATATCCAGGATCCTCTCCCGGGCCCGGGACGGAATCATGTGCACGAAGCCCAGCAGATCCTGCGTCGAATCGCGAAAGCCCATGCCCCGGCCGATGCCCGATTCGTAGTAGCTGGCCGATCGGGACATGTTGAACGTCACCATGCACTGATACTGGTTCCACAGGTTCACGCTGCGGTCCAGCTTCTCATCCGGCGACTGAATCCGGAAATTCGACAGCAATTCTTTCCAATACTCTTTCAGTTCCTTCAGCGCGGCGTCAAACCGCTCCTCATCGGAAAACGCATCGAACAGCCTGTACGCCGGCGCCTTGTTGATCACGCCGGGCGAGATGAATTTCTGATCCTCCGGATTCTCGCAATATCCCAACAGGAACACGAAGGCCTTCCTCTCCCCTGCCTCCAGGTGCACCCGCAGATGATGGCTGCCGACGGGCGACCAGCCGCTGGCGACCGAATTGCGGGAACGGTCCTCATCCACAGCCGCGGGACAGTCAAAGCCCCGATACGCGCCCAGGAAACTCTCCCGGTCGGTATCGAATCCTTCGACCGGCGCGTTCACCCAGTATACCGCGAAGTGATTGCGCCGCTCCCTGTACTCGGTTTTGTGATAGATGGCGCTTCCTTCGATCTCCACCTCGCCGGTGGAAAAATTCCGCTGGAAATTGGTGGAATCGTCCTGCGCGTTCCACAGGCAGAATTCGACGAAGCTGAACAGCGATACGTCCTTCGCCGCGTCGGATTCGTTGCTCAGAGCGACCCTAGTCACCAGCGCGTTCACTCCCCGGGGAACCATCGAGGTCTGCGTCACCCGCAGGCGGTCCTTTACGCCTTCGATTCGCGTATAGCCGAGCCCGTGCCGGCAGCTGTATTCCTCCATCTGCGCCTTGACCGGCATCCATCCCGGCGTCCAAAGGTTTTCGCTGTCCCGCACATAAAAGTACTGTCCGCCGCTGTCGCCGGGCACATTGTTATAGCGGTACCGCGTCAGGCGCAGCATTCGCGCGTCCTTATAGAAGCTGTATCCGCCGGACGTGTTGGAAATCAGCGTGAAAAAGCTGTCGCTTCCCAGGTAATTGATCCAGGGAGAAGGCGTATCCGGACGCGCCACCACGAATTCACAGGCCGCGTCGTCATAGTATCCGTAGGTCATTTGACTCCCTCCGTGTCTTCCATTGCGTATTCCTGCCCATTATTCTAATTGTACCAGCTGTCCGCTGTCTTTGCAACCCACGAATCACGCAAAGTAACTTGATTCTTCGCAGGAAATGATGTAAAATTATGTTTCGACACCGAATCCTTGGGGGAACCATGAGCAAAAGTCAAAAATTAACAAACAATCGCTATGCGAACGGCCGTCAGCTGGTCTGGGCTCTGCTCCGCGGCAGCAGGCGCTATTTTGTCCTGAGCATATTGATGACCATGGGCATGGCGTTTCTGGATCTTCTGAATCCGAAAATCATCGGCCATGCGGTGGATATCCTGATCGGAGAGCATCCGTCTCTGAGCAGCGATACCGCCGGACGTCTGCTGCTGCGTTTCGGCGGCGAAAGCCTGATTCTGAACCGGCTGTGGCTGGTGGCGCTCCTGATCTGCGCAGTGGCTCTTGCGGCGGCAGTCTGCCGCTACCTGCTTCGCATTCTGAACACGCTGGGCGCCGAAAGGTTTCTGTGCCGCACCCGCGACGCGCTGTTTGAACAGATCCTCGCCCTGCCTTATCCGTGGCATGCCGGGCAGCACACCGGAGATATCATCCAGCGCTGCACATCGGATGTGGAAACCGTCAAGCGCTTCGTCTCTGAACAGATCAGCGGTTTCTTCCGCATCATCATCATGGTTTCTCTGGCGGTGTGGTTCATGCGCGGCATCCATCCACGTCTGACGCTGGCCGCAGTCGCGTTTTTCCCCGTGATCGTCGGTTATTCCGTTGTCTTTCGCCAAAAGATCTCCGGTGCTTTCCGGAACGCGGACGAACAGGAGGGCCGGCTTTCCGCCATCGCGCAGGAGAACCTGACAGGCGTGCGCGTGGTGCGCGCGTTCGGCCGCGAGCAGTTTGAGCGCGAGCGCTTCGAGAAGCAAAACCAGCTTTACACCGACCTGTGGGTGCATCTGATGAGGATTCTCAACCTGTTCTGGTGCAGCGGGGATCTGATCAGCGGGCTGCAGGTGCTAACCGTAACGGCGCTGGGCGCCAGGTTCTGCGTAAGCGGATCGCTGAGCGCCGGCGGGTTCGTCGCCTTCGTCGCCTACAACGCCATGCTGATCTGGCCGGTGCGGCAGCTGGGACGGGTCATTTCCGAAATGAGCAAAGCGGGCATCTCGGTGGAACGCATCCGCTTCATCATGAACGCGCAGCGCGAGGAGGACCGGCAGGGGGCAATCGCGCCCCGTCTGAACGGGGAAATCCGCTTCGAGCACGTGACCTTCGCCTATCCGGACGGAGGAAAAAACGCGCTGAACGACGTATCCTTCTCCGTCAAGCCCGGCGAAACGCTGGGCATTCTGGGCGGAACGGGTTCGGGAAAGTCGACGGTCGTGCAGCTGCTGCTCAGGCTGTACGATCTGCCTGAAAACGGCGGAAGAATCACCGTCAGCGGCACCGACATCCGCGACATGCGCGCGGATTCCCTGCGTTCGCAGATCGGCTGCGTGCTGCAGGAGCCGTTCCTGTTTTCCCGCTCGCTGGAGGACAACATCGCCATCTCCGCGCCGGACGCGACCCGCCCCGACATCGAAGCGGCCGCCTCAACGGCGCACCTGTCCGAAGCGGTCGCGCGGTTCACCGACGGGTATTCCACCAGGGTGGGCGAACGCGGAGTAACCCTGTCCGGCGGGCAGAAGCAGCGCGCAGCCATCGCGCAGATGCTGATCCGCAAGCCCCCGGTGATGATCTTCGACGACAGTCTGTCCGCGGTGGACGCGCAGACCGACGAGAAGATCCGCCGCGCGCTGAAAGAAAAAACCCGCGGCGCGACGGTCATCCTGATCGCGCATCGAATCACCACGCTGATGCAGGCCGATCACATTCTTGTGATGCACAAGGGCCGCGTCGCAGAGGAAGGCACGCATCAGTCGCTGCTGAAGCTGAACGGCCGCTACAAAAAGGTTTTCGATCTGCAGACCGAAGGCCTTGACGCATTGCAAAAGGAGGGATCGAAGTGAACAAGCCCACGGAAAGAAAACGGGCCCGTTTCTTCGGCATCCCGTCCCTCGTGCCGTACCTGAAGCCATACAAACGGATCCTTCTCCGGATGATCGCGATGGGCTGCGTGGCTTCACTGATCGATTCGGTTTATCCGCTGTTCAACCGGTACGCGCTGGACAATTTCATCGCCCGCGGCACGCTCACAAACCTGGGTCCCTTCGTCGCGCTCTACCTCTTCGTGCTGCTTTCGCAGGTCGTGATCAACCTGATCAACCTGAACGACTGCGGAAAGATGGAAATGACCGTGGACCGGGATCTGCGCAACGCGGCGTTCAACCACATTCAGACGCTGTCCTTTTCCTACTTCAACCAGAACAACGTCGGATATGTTCACGCGCGCGTGATGAGCGATTCCGGCAAAATCGGCGAACTGGTCGCGTGGCGTATGATGGACATGGTGTGGAACGGCGCGTACCTCGTTTTCATCGTGCTGATGATGTTCCTGTGCAGTCCGCGGCTGGCGGTATACCTGCTGGTTCTGATTCCCGTCGGCATCCTGATTTCGGTGTATTTCGAAGCGGTTCTGGTGCGCCTCAACCGCCGCATTCGCGAAATCAATTCCAGGATCACCGGAAATTTCAACGAAGGGATTACAGGCGTCAAAACCATCAAAACGCTGGTTGCGGAAAAGCGCATGCGGGACGATTTCGAGCGCGATACCGAAGACATGCGCAGAACCAGTGTCCGGGCCGGCCACAACACCGCGCTGTTCACCGCGTCGCTGACGCTGATCAGTTCCGTTGCCCTTGCGCTGATCCTGTGGAAGGGCGGCGCGCTGACGCGGGAAAAGCTCATCGGCATCGGCACGCTGTCGGTATTCATGAGTTATGCGCTGAATATGATGGATCCGATCCAGAACATCATCAATACGATATCCGCGCTGATCGCCATCCAGGTCAATATCGAACGGCTTACCGATCTGCTGGCGACCGAATCGGACGTGACGGACGGCCCGGAAGTAACCGCCAAATACGGCGACACGTTTCATCCGAAAAAGGAGAACTGGGAACAGCTGCTGGGCGACGTGGAGTTCCGGGACGTATCGTTCCACTATCCGGACGGCGAGGAAATGGTGCTGGAGCACTTCGATCTTCAGGTTCCCCGGGACACCAACGCGGCGATCGTCGGCGAAACCGGCGCAGGCAAATCCACTCTGGTCAATCTCGTATGCCGGTTCTTCGAGCCCACCGAAGGGCAGGTGCTGATCGACGGCCGCGATGCGCGTGAGCGCTCCCAGCTGTGGCTGCACAGCCACATCGGATACGTGCTGCAGACCCCGCACCTGTTCTCAGGCACTGTGCGCGACAATCTGCGCTACGGCCGCCCCCGAAGCGACCGACGATGAGATCCGTCAGGCGCTGCGCCTGGTATCCGCGGAATCCGTCGTATCGCGGCTGGAAGGCGGTCTGGACGCGGAGGTCGGCGAAGGCGGAGGCAGACTGTCCGTAGGCGAAAAGCAGCTGCTGTCCTTCGCCCGCGCGCTTCTGGCCGATCCCCGGATTCTGGTTCTGGACGAAGCCACCTCGTCGATCGACACGGTCACCGAAAAGGCGATTCAGCAGGCCATCGAAACCGTTATCAAGGGCCGCACCAGCTTCGTCATCGCTCACCGGCTTTCCACGATCACGCACGCGGATGTGATCCTCGCGGTGCTGGACGGAAAGATCGTCGAAAAGGGCACCCACGAAGAACTGATGCGGCGCAGGGGCTACTATTTTGAACTGTACACCAGGCAGTATCTGGATTTGATGGCGGAAGAGGGCGCGTAAACCGTTCTGCATGCCAGAGCAACGGGCGTTATCTCTTCTCCCACAACCCGTACTGTCCGTCGTTCATCAGTGCGGACAGCAGCTTTTCGCGGGCGTCCGGATACCGTCTGCGCAGCGCCGCGACCAGTTCCTTCATCCGCGTGCGTTCGGTAACCCCGTTGACCGGGCACGCCGCTTTCGTAACGGGCAGGCCGAACCGCCGTGCGGCCGAGGCCGCCTGTCCTTCCGTAATGTACACCAGCGGCCGGATTTGTGTAATGCCGCTGCCCTCCAGCGCGGTTGCCGGGTGGAAGGTATGAAACCGGCCTTCCATCAGCACCGACAAAAACAGCGTTTCGATCGCGTCGTCCAGGTGGTGCCCCAGCGCGAGCTTGTTATGCCCGTTCGCGCGGCACCAGCCTACCAGCGCGCCGCGCCGCATCCGCGCGCACAGCGAACAGGGATTCGGCTCCCTCCGTTCCAGCACGATGCTGCCGATCTGCGTCTTCTCCACCGCGTACGGCACCCGCAGCTCCCCGCACAGCTGCGCAACCGGGCGCCAGTCGGCATCGGAAATGCCCAGGGTCAGCGTCACGGCCGTCAGTTCAAACGGATTCGGAGCGAACGCCCGGTAGGCAGCGAGCGCTTTCAGAAGCACCAGGCTGTCCTTTCCGCCGGACACACCGACACAGATTCTGTCTCCGGGCTGAATCATGCGGAAATCGGAATCCGCGCGCCGAACGGCGCCAAGTATCTTTTTCATCGTCCCTGATAAGCGATCAGGCCGGCTGTGCCGGCCTGATCTTTTTCGTCATCATTCACAGTTTCAGGACATGCGTCGCCACGTTGAACAGAATCGTCAGCGAGCAGGCGTCGACCATCGTGGTAATCAGCGGGCTGGCCATCAGCGCCGGGTCCAGATGAATCCGCTTCGCCAGAAGCGGCAGCGTACAGCCGATCGCTTTTGCGATGATCGTCGTCAGGTACACACTCAGAGAAACCGTCAGGGCAACCAACGGTTCAATGTGCTTGAACGTCGGGAAATTGAAATAGCTGAGCCTCAGGAAATTGGCGACTGCCAGCACGAAGCCGATGATGATCGCCACCCGGAACTCCTTCCACAGGATCCGGAAAAAATCCTTGAATTCAATTTCGCCCAGCGCGAGTCCGCGGATGGCCAGCGTCGACGCCTGACTGCCGCAGTTGCCGCCGGTGTCCATCAGCATCGGGATGCAGGAGGTCAGCACCACGCCGATTTCCCCGGAGTGGTTCAGCACCTCTTCAAAATTGGTGATAATCGCGCCGGTGAACATCGCGGATACCATCAGGAACAGCAGCCACGGGATGCGGTTGCGCGCCAATTGCACCACGCTGGTTTTCAGGTATTCGCTGTCGGAAGGGCGCAGAGCGGCCATCTTCTGGAAGTCTTCCGTGTTCTCTTCTTCGATGACGTCCACGATATCGTCGACCGTGATGATGCCCACCAGGCGCTTTTCCTTGTCCACGACCGGAATGGAAATCAAGTCGTATTTTCGAACGGTGTCCGCGACGGTCTCCTGGTCATCCAGCGTGGAAACCGAGATCACGTTCGGATCCATCAGGTCCTCCACCCGCTGGCTGTCCGGCGCAAGAATCAGCTTGCGCAGCGGCAGGGTGCCGACCAGACGCCTTTCTTCGTCGATCACATAAATCGTATAGATCGTTTCCTTGTCGATGCCGGTGCGGCGCAGTTCTTCCATCGCCTCTTTAGCGGTAATGCCTTCCCTCGCCTCGCAGTATTCGATCGTCATGATCGATCCTGCGGAATTGTCGGGATAGCGAAGGAACTGGTTGATCAGATTGCGGCGCTGCGGATCGGTGTTCTGCAGCACGCGCTTCACGACGCCCGCCGGCAATTCCTCCAGAAAATCGACCGCGTCGTCGATGAACATCTCGTCAACCAGCGCGCTGATTTCACTGTCACTGGCATTGTTGATCAGGGACTGGCGCAGGTCGTTGTCCATGTAGGAAAACACGTCGCTGGCCATGTCCTTGGGCAGCACCCGGAAAACGGCTACCATCTTGTCCGGCGGCAGGGTCTCCAGGTATTCGGCGATATCCACCTCGTTGAGCATCATCATCGCCCCGCGCAGTTCGCCGTGGCGCTGGGTCTGTACCAGATGATCGAGGCGGCTCTTAATCCGTTCCTGATCCATATCTCTTCATCCTCTCTTGGGAAAACGCAGAGCGTTTCCGTCTTTTGCGCACGAAAACCAGACACTTAACGATTGATCAAGTGTCCGGACGGTGGGCGGTGTCATTTGAGGAATGAAGGGGTGTCTTGAAGGGGCACAGGCGTGACGTCTGCCCGCGCAGGAGGGATTCGCTCACCGCGCGATCAGGCCGCGCTGCCCCTGTATGATCGAGGCACGCCCTCAGTCGTCAGACATTTTCCGCCTTCGTCCATGCAGGGCCACCTCCGATCTGTAAAAATGATTGGATTCCACTGAATCCCACACTAAGGATACTCCATTTGGCGGCTTTCGTCAAGGAAAAATTTGGCGATTCCCGTAGCTTTCGTCACATTTCCGGTTGCTGTTCCCGCCAGACAGTTCCTCATGATCGGCGCGCAGTATCCCTTGCGCCGGCCTCCGGAATCTGATATACTGTTTCCGTAAGATTCTCGACACGGGAGGTTATGCACTATGAAGCGCGTCCTGTCGCTTGTACTGGTCCTCATGCTGTGCGCTGCGATCTCCGGTCTGCCCGCTTTCGCAGCCGCGGGAGCCCCGTCCGAAAGGGCAGGCTCGTCTGCGGGCGTGCGCATAAGCGCGAACGAATGGCTGTTTTCGCTCAAGGACACCGCCCGCTCAGGTGGCGCGATCGTTCCCAAGGCCATGACCTCGAAAAAGTTCAAGACAAAGATCACGCCGAAGAACGGCACGAAGATCCCGCTGGGCAAGGCGTTTACGGTGAAGATCGCGACGAACAGCCGGGAGTTCTACGAGAGCACTTCCTGCCATGTGGAGGCGGTATATCAGACCGACTCCATCGAACCTCCGATTTACAGAGTGGGAGATATGTGGTGGAGCGGCAACACGGCGATGATCCCCATGCTTTGCCAGGGCAATCCCGGGGACAAGCACACGATCACCGTATGGAGCACCGACGCCAAGGGCAAGAAGCACACCCATGCGAAGGTAACCTGGACGGTTGCCGAGGTGGCGGTCAAAAAGGTCACTCTGCCGAATAAGAAAGTCACGCTGAAGGCCGGCCAGGGCGAACCGTTCTACGTGGGCGCCGGTGTGGAGCCTGCCGATGCCACAAATCAGAACATCACCTATTCATCAAGCAACAAAAAGGTCGCTGCCGTTGACAAATACAGCGGTCTGGTAACTCCGCTGAAGGCCGGCAAAGCGAAGATCACCGCCAAAGCGGCCAATGGCAAAAAGGCAGTATGCACGGTGACCGTCAAGAAAAACGGCGATTCGACCCCCATACCGGCTTACCGCGCGCTGCTGTTCAGCAATGCGGTGTATGATTACAACAGCAACCTGCTTGGCCAGACGGAGTCGGTGCGCGAGCTGGAAGCGGCACTGAACAGCAGCACACTGTATCCGTGGGAATCCCCCAACCCGGCAAAGTGGAACACGCGTCTTTTCACCAATCTGACCGCCAAACAGATGGCGGAGGAAGTTGCGCGCCTGAAAACCGAGGTTACGGGGGAAGGCGATGCGACGCTGATTTATTTCGGCGGATACAATATGGGCCTGTCGGGCGTAAACGATACCGAAATCCAACCCGAACTTCTCGTCACGTACCTTGCCGCTTATTCGATTCCCGGCGAGGTCTGGCTCATCTTCGACGGCTCCGCGGCACCTTCGTTCAAGACAAAAGCGGTCACCAGGGTGCATACCATCACGGCGAACTTTGAGCAGGCACCGACAAAGATGTGCGCTCCCCTGGCGCACCTGATCGCCCAGGCAGGCACCGCAGAAGACAGCATAATGATCGCGGACGGGAACAGCGACCATAAAATCAGCTTTGCCGAGCTGGAAGGTTTCGTCAGAGCGAACATCGATCAACTGTACGAACAGCCCGTCGCGGATCTGCTGCAATTCAGCTGCGGCGGCTTCCCGGAAAGCACCTACCTGTTTGGACTGTACTGATACTGCTTTCCATCCAAAACATCGTTTTGGATGGAAGGACGCGCACCGCGTCCACAAATGCGTGTGCCTTTGTCGTCTCATACGGTTTCGTACGGCCTGTCAGCCTACTAAAATATGCCCATCAAAGATGTGCATATTTTTGAACAAAATCAGTATGAGTTCCGCGCGGGCCGTGCGATCTGATCTTCACACCCGCAGCCGGTTGAGCACGGTTCTCTGACCATTGAGGCAATACCGCAAAAATGAAGCGGCCGATCGGTCGGCGGATTTGGATCAGGCGTTCCTGCAGATTTCGAAGGTTTCCTTAAAGCAAATCGGGAAATCTGCAGGAAGCGGATGGCGCAAATGGGCGGCGGCGAGCACGTCCGCCAGGCGATAATTCCTGAAGCCGACGCTGCGGTTTTCCGAGACGGAGAAGCGCGGGTTCACCGCGAAGGCCCTTCGGGAGTTATACTGGATGGATGCGCGAATCGCCCGAACGCCGTCAGAGAAGGTCATAGCGGTCCGCGCAATTTCTTTCGGTATCCGTTCTTTCCTCGTCAAGTGCTGAAGCGGTTGCATCGGAGTGTTCTGCACGTTTCCGGCCCCATTGCCCCCACGGCTGTGAGGCCGGCAGCCCGAAGACCCGTTCGAAGCGTAACGCCGCACATATGAAATTAACCAGCCTGACCCTTGACAACAGCGTCTGCTTCGGTTATAATACTTAATCGTTGGCACGTGCCAATGTAGCTCAGTCGGTAGAGCAGCGGTTTCGTAAACCGCAGGTCAAGGGTTCGAGTCCCTTCATTGGCTCCAGTCAACGTCGAGGTGTAGCGCAGTTTGGTAGCGCGTTTGGTTCGGGACCAAAAGGTCGCAGGTTCAAATCCTGTCACCTCGACCAAAGCCTGTCAGGAATTGTCCGTTCCTGACAGGTTTATTTTGTTCCCCGTGCACAAAAATGGCGGATTATACCGGATTTCGCCGATTTTCCGGAGAAACGGATTGCGAAGGATTTTGTCGGATATCGTCGGATTCTGACTCGGTTTCCAGTCATGGACAGACGGCAGGTGTAATCGGCAGAAATCCGCGGTCAGAAACGGCGGTTTTCCGACATCGGCAGAAAGAATAAGACTGTCCGCAAATGTCGCCTTTTGACACTCCGGACAAAAGCGGACATGCGAAAGTAGACACGGGCGGTCAAAAGCAGTTTAAGCGGCGTATTCCAAACGTACCAAAGAGTCGGAATTGTGTAAACTTTGGTTTTAAAGCCTTTGCTTCAGTGCCGGTTGTCCTATCATCGCCTCCACGCCGCCGATGAAGTAACCGCCTGAAGCTCCGATCGCGGCATAAATTGTCTTGATTCAAGCATTGGGGGCTCACTTCCTCTCGTGGGGATTGAGGAAAATCCCACCCGCTTTTGTGTTTCTGGGCTTCTGGAAGATGGCCACCATGTCCCTGTTTCCTCCGC
>JAFWEY010000134.1 GCA_017512675.1 Clostridia bacterium
GCGGCGGCGATCCCCGGAAAGATGAACGGCATCGACACCCACTGGATCTGGCAGGAGGGCCGCGAGCGCCTGACGAAGGAACCGATGCAGATCGTGGACGGATGCATCGATCTGCCGAAGAAGCCGGGCCTCGGCATCGAAGTGGATCTGGAGCAGGTGAAGAAAGCCAACAAAATCTACACCGAATACGCGCTGGGCGCGCGCGACGACGCGATCGGCATGCAGTATCTGATCCCCGGATGGAAATTCGACAACAAGAAGCCCTGCCTGGTCCGCTGACAAACCGCGTCCGGCCGGCACCCCGGCCGGACGCTTCAGGAGAATGCTATGCGTACAGTTGTTCAAATCAAGCCTGAAGACAACGTGGCAATCGCGGTACACGACCTCGCGGCGGGCACCGAAGTCCTGCCCGGCGTCGTGACGCTGTCCGAGATTCCCCAGGCGCACAAAATCGCGCTGCAAGACATTCCCCGGGACGGCGCCGTGATCCGCTACGGCGTGGTTCTGGGCTACGCGCTGGACCCGATCGCGAAGGGCCAGTGGATCAACGAGCATATGCTCCGGCTCCCGGTGCCCCCGTCGCTGGACGATATGCCCTGGGGCACCAATCTGGTGACCGAGCTTCCTGAGCCGCCCGTGAAGACCTGGCGCGGCTACCGGAACCCGGAAGGCGGCTACGGCGGAACCCGCAACCTGCTCGGCATCCAGACCACCGTGCAGTGCGTGGAAGGAACGCTGAACGTCGCGCTGGAACGCATCCGCCGCGAGCTTCTGCCCAAATACCCGCACGTGGACGACGTGGTGGCCATCAACCACGCCTACGGGTGCGGCGTCGCGATCAACGCGCCGGAAGCCAGGGTGCCGATCCGGGCGCTTCGCAACATCGCGCATCACCCGAACTTCGGCGGCCAGCTGATGGTGGTCTCCCTGGGCTGCGAAAAGCTGACGGTGGACATGCTGGTGGGCCCGGAAAACAACACGAAGGACAACGTAGTGGTGCTGCAGGAGTGCCGCGGCTTCGAAGGGTGCATGCAGGCGCTGATGGAAATGGCGGAGAAAAAGCTGAAGATTCTGAACGGGCGCAGGCGCGAGGAGCTGCCGCTTTCCGATCTCCTGGTGGGCATGCAGTGCGGCGGCAGCGACGCCTTCTCCGGCGTATCGGCCAATCCTTCCGCGGGCTATGCGGCGGATCTGCTGGTCAGCGGCGGCGGCACCGTGCTGTTCAGCGAGGTCACCGAGGTCCGCGACGGCGTGCATTTCATCGCGGAGCGGTGCGTCAGCAAGGAAGTCCGCGACAGGCTGGCGGATGAAATGCGCTGGTATGACAGATACCTTTCAGAAGCCCAGGTGGACCGCAGCGCCAACCCGACCCCCGGCAACAAGAAGGGCGGGCTGTCCAATATCGTGGAAAAGGCGATGGGCAGCATCGCCAAATCGGGCACTTCCCCGATCGTGGAGGTGCTCTCCCCTGCCGAGCGGCCGACAAAGCACGGCGAGATCTTTGCCGCCACGCCCGCCAGCGACATCGTCTGCGGGCCGTGCCAGATGGCCAGCGGCATCGGCCTTCAGGTGTTCATGACCGGCCGCGGCACGCCGTACAACCTGGCGACGGTGCCGGTCATCAAGGTATGCTCCCGGAACGAACTCAAGGAGCAGTGGCCGGACATCATCGACATCAGCGCCGGAGCGGTCGCCACCGGCGAGAAGACCATCGCCGAAGTGGGCACGGAGATCTTCCGCAAAATCATCGCCTGTGCCAGCGGGGAGGATCAGCCGTACGCCGAGAAATACCGGATGCACAACTACCTGTGCATCTTCAATCCGGCGCCGATTACCTGACGCGCGCGGAATGGCCGTCCGGCGGGCGGAAGCGGGGTTTTTGCCCGCCGGCGGATCCCTGCGAGCGCTCCGCGGCAGGCCTTGCCGGAACGGTCCGGAAAACCGATTTGATTGTTCGGAAGGGGTGATTGCCCATGCCGCTTCGCATCACGAACGAAGCCAACCGATGCCTCCAGTGCAAGCGCCCGCTCTGCCGCGAAGGCTGCCCGGCGCGCACGGCAATTCCGCAGGTCATTGCGCTTTTCAGGGAAAACAGGCTGCTGGAAGCCGGGAAAATGCTGTTTGACAACAACCCGATGTCTCTCGTCTGTTCCATCGTCTGCGATCACATGGCGCAGTGCACCGGGCACTGTGTTCTGAACCGCAAGGGCCATCCCGTCCATTTCTATGAAATCGAGCGCTTTGTCTCCGACGCCTATCTGGACCGCATGACGATCGAACGGGTGCCGTTCAACGGTAAAACCGCGGCGGTCATCGGCAGCGGCCCCGCCGGAATGACCGCCGCAATCATGCTGGCGCGCGGCGGTTACGGCGTCACGATCTTCGAGGAAAAGGACCGCATCGGCGGAATGATGCAGTACGGCATTCCCGAATTCCGGCTGCCCAAGACGATTCTGGACCGCTACAAGGCGCGGCTGCTGGAAATGGGCGTGTGCATCCGCCCGCACGTGGTGATGGGCGGCGACCTGATGATCGACAACCTGTTCCGCGACGGTTACAGAACGGTCTTCATCGCCACCGGCGTATGGCGGCCGTCCACCTTGGGCATCGAGGGGGAAACGCTGGCGAACGTGCACTTCGGCATCAGCTACCTGGCGCGGCCCATCAGCTATTCGGTCGGGCAGACGGTCGCCGTGGTGGGCATGGGCAACGTGGCGATGGACGTGGCGCGAACCGCCTTCCGGCACGGCGCCCAGCGGGTGATGCTGTTCGAGCGCGCGGACAAATCCCCGGCCAGCCCTCACGAAATCGAATACGCGCAGCTGGACGGCGCCGAGTTCTACTTTCGCAAGTCCGTTTCCCGCATCACGCCGGAAGGCCCGGTGTTCTGCAGCTCCGTGCTGGATGCGCAGGGCCGGGTGGTGGGCACGGAAAGCGACGAAGAGCTGGTGAAGGCGGATACGACGATCATCGCCATCAATCAGCGGCCGAAGGACAAGCTGGTAAACACCACCCACGGGCTGGAGGCCAGCGAAAAGGGCCTGCTGATCGTGGACGAAAACAACATGACCACCCGGCCCGGCGTGTTTGCCGCGGGTGACGTAGTGCACGGTTCCCTGACGGTAGTGCACGCCGTGAACGACGCAAAGAATGCGGCCGCAGCGATGATGCGGTACATGGAGAACAATGGATAGAAAGATTTATCAGATCTACGGGCAGGATGCCCACCGAATGACCCTGAGCCTTCTGGAGGCGTCCGAAGCGCACCGGCTGGTTCCCGAAGGCGGCTCCGTGGCGCTGAAGCCCAACCTGGTGATCGCCGGAGCGCCGGAAGACGGGGCGACCACCCATCCCGGCGTGCTCAGCGGCTGCATCGAATACTTCCGCGCCCACGGTGTCCGGGACATCAGCGTCATAGAAGGAAGCTGGGTCGGCGACGAAACCATGCGGGCGATGCGCCGCGCCGGATACGACAGGGTGTGCAAACAGTACGACGTGCCGTTCCACGATCTCAAGCGGGACAGGACCCGTCCGGTCAAAACGGCGATCGGCGCCATCGACGTGTGCTGCCGCGCGCTGGACGCGGGGCTGCTGGTCGATCTGCCGGTGCTCAAGGGACACTGCCAGACCGTGATGACCTGCGCGCTGAAAAATCTGAAGGGCTGCCTGCCCGACAAGGAAAAGCGCCGCTTTCACGCGATGGGCCTGACCCGCCCGATCGCGGCGCTGGGCGCGGCGGTAAAGCCGCGGCTGATCATCGTGGACAGCATCTGCGGCGACCTGAATTTCGAGGAGGGCGGCACGCCCGTGCAGACCAACCGCATGTTCCTGGGGTTCGATCCGGTGCAGGTGGACGCCTATGGCTGCGCGCTGATGGGGCTGAACCTGTCAGAGGTGCCCTACATCGAACTGGCGGAACAGTTCGGCGCAGGCAAATCGGAGTGGAGCGAACGGGACCTGGTGGAGCTGAACAGCGCAAGCGACGCGCCGGCCTATCCGAAGCCCAGGGGCACGGTGGCCGCGCTGACCCGCAGGGTGCACGAGAACCAGGCGTGTTCCGCCTGCTTCGCGGCGCTGGTGCGCGCGCTCCATACGTCGGGTCTCGGCAAGGACCGGGAGATTTACATCGGCCAGGGCTGGCAGGGCCGCCCCATCGACGGCCTCGGAATCGGCAAATGCTGCCGCGGCGCGTCCCAGTGCGTGATGGGCTGCCCGCCCACCGCGGAGGCCATCGCGAACAAGCTGGAAGACCTCAACTGGCAATAAAGCACAAAGGGATACACAGGGGGGACGGTTCTCCGTGCTGGCGGGAACCGTCCACGGTGTGTTCTTGATATCAGTTAAAAGAGGAAATGCTTGAATCCATGCACAAAGCTCTGAATGAGGGTCGCAAATACGGAGGTGTTGTAATAACTCAAATGAGTCGTTGATGTATTGATGAGTTTATTACATTCACACGCTCCAGACGATTGGCAGTGACTCTGTTATCATTCAGGCAGGAGAATATAAATGTACCGGGAAACATATCTCAAAGCACGGTTCCATGTCCAATTTGGCCCGCCATCCCTCTTTGAACGGGTACGCTTCAAGATGAAAGATGTGCACAAGTTATATCTGGAAGGCACCCACTACCGGAAGCGCGTGTCAGAGCGTAACATCCCGGCAGAGATTCTGGATGCGTTACTGGAATTTGATGCCAGCCTATGGATACTTCAGACGGCAGAGGTGCGAATAGATCGCGGAAAGTTTGTGAACTCAACATAGGAAAAGACCATTGATGGGCACCATTATAAGGTAACCATTGGAATCGGGAACTATGTTAAGACCTTCGTCGACTGGACAACGAGCGGAATGGAAAAATGCATCCGTTCCGGAGAATTGTATGATTTTGTGGAAAGAGTAAACAGAGGACTAATGACTGCAGAACGAGAAATGCAGGAGGATAAACGGTATGGGCTTGTTTGACAGACTGCTTGGTCGAACTGGTGACGACATACCTGAAAGTGATCTGGCCGTTCAATCCGCCAACCA
>JAFWEY010000135.1 GCA_017512675.1 Clostridia bacterium
GTGTGCGGCGCGCATTTCTCTGAAATGCCGTGAGTTTTCCCTCTGAAATGCCATGAAATTTCCCTCTGAAAGGGATTGCTTTTTGCCTCTGTTTTGCTCACGCGGATGCGCGGCACGACTGCGGACAACGTGAAAATCCATTATTAGATCGCACCGGACGCACAGCAGCGCATCCCGGACCAATACAGGATTGCATGGACCGGGATGCGCCGTGATCGATAGTGCTCCCGTTTCTCAGTTCATCTGCGCGGCCAGGGCAGGCTGCTCAGCTGAGGCCACCTTTTCCGATTCCGGCGTGAGCAAACCGTCGTCCGTCAGAATCGGCGTATCCAGCACCGACTTGATGGATACGGCGATGCTGACGCAGGACGCTATGGCCTTCTTCGATTCTGCACTGTACTGGCGGTAATCGTCGCCTTCTGATTGGATGATATCCTCCATCCTGTAGATCAGCGGGAGCAGGCGTGCGTCCAGCCTGGCCAGCAGGTTGTAGAACATATACGTCCTTCTGCGGATCGCTTCGCACTGGCGCGACGCAGTATCCAGCTCTTCGCAGATCCGCAGGGCCTCCGCCTGATTGGCCAGCGCCTTGTCCAGGTTCTTCCTGGCGGCCGCGTCCATTACGAACCCCAGCACCATGAGCGCGGGGCCCGCGACCAGCCCGCCCAGAACCGCCGTTCCGCCGGCAATCCCCATTCCGCCCGCAGCCAGGGAACCTCCGCCGAAGAAAGCCAGTGTCGCGTTTGTCGCGGCTGCGCCGCTGAGGGACGCGATCGCCGTTCCCGTCGAAGCGGCGGCGAGCGCGTGCGCGCCCGCCGTTTTCATACGCCGCTTCCCGCCCGGGAGGCGGCTTCCCTTTCCGGAGCGGCGGCCCGCGCCCGGACTCCGCTCCCGGCTCACAATTCCTGCTTGCGTAACAAATCGTGTTATGCTATTATCGAAACAGATCATAAAGCCGAACGCGAAGGGATCCGGCGAACAAGCGCGATGCGAGGATCCCGGAACTGCCGAGCAGGCGCGGAAAGACGGGGGCCGTGTTCCTCGCCCGGCGGCCGGACGTATCCGCCGCTGCCGCACGCAGCGGACCGGACGCGATGGAGCGGCGCGGCGGAACAGGAAAGAACGGAGGATGAGGGTATGAAAAAGCTGGTTTGCCTGCTCACGGCAATGATTCTGCTAACGCTCCTGCCGGCGTGCGCCGCGGAGGAAGCGGAGGAACCGCCGTTCCTCGCGCAGTACGCCGATTGGTATGAGGAGGACGGCTGGTACGTGGCGTGCGAAGATCCGGCGCTCCTTACAGCCGAAGACCGTTTCAGCGCGGATTTCGATTGGACGCTGCTCGACGAAAACGGGCGCGTGCTGCTGACCGGGCTGCGCTGGACTGACGATTTCTTTGCTGCCCCCTTCATTGGGTTTGAAGGAGAGGCGGATCTCGCGGCGTTCCACACGGAAGCCGGGTGGGGCTTCATCGACCGCACCGGCACGGTTGTCGTAGAGCCGCTGTATGATTCTGTGGGCGATTTCTTCGAAGGCCTGGCCGACGTGCAATCCGGCGGTAAATGGGGCTTTGTCGACAGGACCGGCGCGGTTGTCGCGGAGCCGCAGTACGATGACGTGGAGTCTTTCTCCGAAGGCTTGGCTGCCGTGGAAGCCGGAGGTAAATGGGGCTTCGTCGACAGGACCGGCGCGGTTGTCGTAGAGCCGATGTATGATTCTGTGCGGGATTTCTCAGAAGGCCTGGCCGCCGTGGAAGCCGGCGGAAAGTGGGGCTTCGTCGACAGCACCGGCGCCCTCGCCGTGGAGCCGCTGTATGATTCTGTGGACGATTTTTCCGAAGGGCTGGCCGCCGTGAAAGCCGAAGGAAAATGGGGCTTCATCGACAGGACCGGCGACCTCGCCGTAGAGCCACGCTTCGACGACGTCAACGGGTTTACCCGCGCGGGATTTGCCGTAGTCTGGCAGGATTCCATCGTCGGCGTGA
>JAFWEY010000136.1 GCA_017512675.1 Clostridia bacterium
CATAAACGAAACCTTCTGTCAACGGCCTGAGGCGATTTGGCATGCGGCTGCTGCAGGGCGGCAATGCATATCGCAGAGGAGCGGACGATCTGGACGGAGTACGACCAGGCGCAGCGGCCGATCCGGAAGACCCTTCGCAGCGACAGTGACGGAACACTCGTATACCGCACCATGCTGAAGTATGACAAGAAGAACCGTCTGCGCAGGTTCCAGGAGAAGGTGAGCGGCAGCAGCCACTTCACACAGTACGGTTACGACACGGACGACCGTACGACGAAGCTGCTGTTCAGCACGAACACGGTTGACGGCGGCATCGGAATCGGATATACTTATGACTATGCAGGAAGGGTATCCTCTGTTGCACGCGGTTCTGTGATCAGGAACAGCAATTCCGCTATCCCAGGGCAGCAGGTCATCGATCTGCACCCTGGGATTCTGTCCATATGGCAGAGAAACATTTTCCGACATTGACCATTGGCGATGACAGTAAGCGAATGCGGTCCGATGAACCGATCACAATCCGCTGATCAGGACGATGGAAGAGTATACCAGCGGCGGCAATTATCTCATGTCGAAGGCGGACGCCCGCGGGAATACCGTCACCCAGGCAGCCGAGCCGCTGGGAAGTGCGTTATCCGGCCGGCGCGATCCCGAAACCCGTCCGGGAGGAACGAACAAGGCTGCGCACGCCGGTGTATTTCAGGGCACCGGGGAAATGGACAACGTCGTGCCGAAGGACAGCGACGGCACCGCAAGGTATTCGAAAATGCCGGCCATTGAGGACGTAATGGATTATTGGGCAGGCGCCAACGAATTCGACGCGGAATCGGAGGAGCCTGCAGGCAAAAGCTCCCTTCTGACGAAACGCTTTTCCGCGTCTTCTGACCGGCAGGTATGGCAGATGTGCATCCGCGAAGGACGCTGTTCGTGGCCGGACGGCCGCGTGACGGGAATCGATATCAACGGATGGATCCCCGAATTCTTCGGGGAACGGTTTCCGCAGGGCGCTTCCCGACAGGCGGTTCACAGGGAAAACAGTACGGGCAGGGCGAACATCGCCCTGCCCGTTTGCGTGATCCGGAACGGATTATTCGGCGGTTACGAGGCCCACTTCAACGCCGATGAAGGGCTCGACGGTTTCGCCGTTCAGATACGCAAGAGCGGTATCGACGGCGGTCACGCCCATCTGGTCGGGCAGCTGCTGAATGGTCGCAGCCATGGTGCCTTCGTTGATTGCGTCTACGGCGTCGGTATCGGCGTCGAAGCCCACGATGATGATATCGTCACGGCCGGCGGCCTGGCAGGCTTCCACTACGCCCAGCGCCATGACGTCGTTCGCGCAGAACACGCCCTTGACTTCGGGGTTGGAGGTCAGCACGTTCTCCATGATGTTCATGGCCTTGGTGCGGTCCCAGTCGCCGATCTGGCTGGAGACGATCGTGATGTTCTCAGCGGCTTCGGCGATGTTGTTGAAACCGGTGTGGCGGTCCGTCGCGGCGGAAGCGCCGGCCATGCCCTGCACTTCGGCGATGGCTCCGCCCTCTTCGCCCAGGCGGTCGACGATGTACTGGGTGGCGATTTCAGCGCCGTACACGTTGTCGGAAGCGATGTGGCAGACGACGTCGCCGCCGTTCACGCCGCGGTCAACGGTGATCACCGGCACGCCGGCCTGGTTGGCGAGCTCGACGACCGCCTGGCCGCCGTCGCTGTCCACGGGATTGTAGAGGATCGCGTCTACGCCCTGGGTGAGCAGGTCTTCCATGTTGGTCATGTCGTTGGCCGCATCGTTGGCGGACTCGAGGCCGATGCACTTGATGCCCTTCTCTTCACAGCGCGCCTTGATGCCGGCATCCAGCGTTCCGAAGAACTGGTTGGACAGGTCGGACAGCAGGTAGCCGATGGTCACGGTTTCTTCGGCCAGGGCGGCGGTGGAGAGCAGCATCAGAACTGCCACCAGGATCGCGAGGAATTTCTTCATGTGGGGTTACCTCCTTATTTTCGGGGGCCGCGGCTTGAGCCGCCGGTCCCTGTATAGCGGTTGGGTGCGACGAACGGCTGCCGGTCGGCTCAGCGGTCCTTGGACTTCGCGTCCAGCAGCACTGCGATCAGGATCACAACGCCTTTGATGATCGTCTGATAGTAACTCGATACGTTCATCAGGTTCAGGATATTGTTCAGCATGCCGATGATGACCGCACCGACGATCGCGAACAGCACCTGGCCTTCGCCGCCGCGGAGCGATATGCCGCCGATGACCGCGGCGGCGATGGCGTCCATTTCGTAACCGTTGCCGGCTGTGGGCGTTGCGGACGCGACGCGCGCGGTCACCATGACGCCCGCGACGCCCGCCATCAGTCCGCTCATCATGTGCGCGATGATCTTCGTGATTTCCACGTTGATGCCGGACAGGCGCGCGGCCTCCTCGTTGCCGCCGATGGCGTAGACGTGGCGGCCGAAGGCCGTCATGTTCAGAATGTAGAACATAGCCGCGTACACGACGATCAGGATCAGTACCGGCACGGGCAGGAAGCCCACGGAACCCTGGCCGATCGCCTTGAACATATCGGAACCCGGCAGCTTGCCGAGCGGGAAGGACTTGCCGTCGGTCAGAACCAGCGTCGCGCCGCGGAAAATCGACATCGTGGCCAATGAAACGATCATCGGCTGGAGCTTGAAGCGGGCGATGAACACGCCGTTGGCGAGGCCTGCGGCCGCACCGATCAGGATGGCGGCCACAACCGCGAGCACGACCGAGCCGCCGCTCGAGACGATCAGCGCGGCGACCGCGCCGGAGAAGGCCAGCACCGAGCCGATCGAAATATCAATGCCGCCCAGCAGAATGGCAAAGCAGACGCCCGCCGCCAGGATGCCGTAATGCGAGTTCTGCTTGAGGATGTTCAGGAAGTTCGCTCCCGTCAGGAACCGGGGATGCATGCAGCTGAACACCGCGGCCACCAGCAGCATGATCAGCACCGGGCGATAGCGGCCGCTGAAATCCACAACGGACTGGACGCGGTCCATGTAAGCTGACTTTGCGGACGGATCCTGCTTCTGCAGCGCTTTCTGTTCGCGTACGGAACTGTTGTAGCAAACAATGCCCGCCGCCAGGAGCACGATGCCGGCGATCAGGATCAGGAAGGACGGCGCGTTGACCAGCTGTGCGTTAAAGATCCGGTAAACCGAAACCAGAAACAGCGCGAAACCGCCTGCGGCGCCGATGAGGATCATGGCTTTCTTGATTGATTTCATATCGCTTACTTCCTTTCTGATGATGAGGCTCCGTCAGCTCAGTATCTTTTCCATGATCTTTTCCTGGGTGGCTTCCTCGCGGGAGAGCTCGCCCTTGCAGCGGCCTTCGTGCAGAACCAGCACCCGGTCGGACATGCCCAGGATCTCCGGCATTTCCGAGGAGATCATGATAACCGCTTTACCGCGCTCCTTCAGTTGGTTGATCAGCAGGTAGATCTCCTTCTTCGCTCCGACGTCGATGCCCCGCGTCGGCTCGTCCAGGATCAGCACGTCGGGTTCGGTCATCAGCGCCTTGGAGAGCACCACCTTCTGCTGGTTGCCGCCGGAGAGGTTGCGCACCCGCTGGTTCTGCGAGGGCGTTTTCACGTTGATCTTTTCAATGAAATCGGCGCAGATCGCGCGTTCCTTCTTTACATCGACCTTGCCGAAGGTCGTGATTTTGTCCAGAGCGGAAAGAGAGATGTTTTTGCGCACGTCCATGATCAGCACCAGGCCGTTGCGCTTCCGGTCTTCCGTCATGTAGTAGATGCCGTGGCGGATGGCCTGGTTGGGATTGGCCGGGTGGATCGGCTTTCCCTTCAGCAGGATTTCGCCTTCAGTCCATTCGTGCAGCCCGTAAATGGTCTGCGCAAGCTCGGTGCGGCCTGCGCCTACCAGGCCGATGATGCCCAGCACCTCGCCGCTGCGCACCTCGAAGGAGATGTCCCGGACCAGATTGTTGGTCAGTCCCTTGACCGAAAGGACGACGTCGCCCAGAGGCATCGGTTCATAGGGAAACTGCTGGTCCAGCGTGCGGCCGACCATCATGCTGATCAGGCTCGGCTGGTCCAGCTCGCTGACCAGCTTTTCGGCGATGAACTGCCCGTCGCGCAGGATGGTCGCCCGGTCGCAGATCTCAAAAATCTCGTTCAGGCGGTGAGAGATGTAAACGATGCCCTTGTTTTTCTTTTTCAGCTCCCGGATGATGTTGAACAGGCTTTCGACTTCTTCATCCGGCAGGGCGTCTGTCGGCTCATCCATTACGATCACCTTCGCGTCCATCAGCAGCGCTTTGGCGATTTCCACCATCTGCTGCTGGGCGATGGACAGCGAACTGATCAGCGCGTTGGGGCTGATGTTGATGCGGATTTCCCGCAGCAGCTCGGCCGACTTTTCATACATGTACTTTTTGTCGAGCGCACCGCCCTTTTTCTTCACCTCGCGCCCCAGGAAGATGTTCTCGTATACCTTCATCCGGGGAATCAGGTTCAATTCCTGATGGATGATGGCGATTCCGTCGTCCTGTGCCTGGCGCGCGTTGGTATAGGCGATTTCCCTGCCGTTGTAGAGGATGCTTCCTTCGTCGCGCTGGTAGACGCCGGTCAGGCATTTCATCAGCGTGGACTTGCCCGCACCGTTCTCGCCGAGCAGCGCCATAGCTTCGCCCTCGTAGACCTTCAGACTGACGCCGTTCAGCGCCAGCACGCCGGGAAAGCGCTTTACGATATCGCGCATTTCCAACACTACTTTTCCCATAGCAACCTCCAATTTGGTCCGGCGGGCGGACGGATCCGTTCCGCGCGATCCTCCGGTGCGTTCGGCGGTCCCTGTTTATTTCATTGGGAAACACTTAACACAACATATCCTAATTATATGCGATAATGCTGCCGCTGTCAATCTTCTGTTTCCCTTTTGCGGCATAGGACCGCCGGGGTCCGTTCAGGAACCGCGGCCAATGCCGTTTTGCGCGCAGGCGCGTTGCTTGATGACGTGCAGTTCGTATTCCCTGGTGCCCAGGCCGATCTTTTCCCCGTGCTCGAGGGTCTCTTTCCAGTGTACGTCGTGATTGCTGTCCATTTGTCCATCCCGGGCTGATACGCAAGCGCGGGGGCTGCGCTTTTTGCCCAAAGCCCTTGTCCCATGAGGGCCCGCGGGGCCTTTCCTGTCGTCCCATCGAACAGAGAATTCTATCAGAATCGTGCCGTTTCCAGGCGAAACCGGGGCCCGGAGTCCGAAAACCGGCCCTTTCCCTCTGTCCCATTGACGCTGTTATCGTTGCCCCTATGCCCTATTGCCGTTGCACCAATTGAGTTCCCTATGTCCTATTACACAAAATATATGTAATGATCGTGAAGTGTATAAGTCTTTGGGATTTGGGGGCGGAAGGCTGGCGGGTGTGACCATGGTCCACGATCCGGCGTAAATTCCCAAAGTAACGTCCACAGTGTAAAGGGAGTGGAAATAAGCTTTGGAAATGGGTGGAAATAAGTGAGGGAAACGGAGGAAACAACAAAG
>JAFWEY010000137.1 GCA_017512675.1 Clostridia bacterium
CAAGAAGGCGCCGTTCGCGTACGGGGAAGACGGGATCGAGGCGCTGTCCGGCGCGACGGTGACGTCGACCGCGGTGCTGGACATCCTGAACGGGATGAGCGCCGACGAAGCGGCTGAAACGGAAGAACCGGCGGAGGAGCCGGCGGAAGAACCCGCGGAAGCGGCGGCCGAAGAGCCTGTCGAAGAGACTGCAGAGGAACCGGAGGCAGAGACGACCGCGTCCGGCCAGGGCTTCGGCGGAGAAGTGACGGTCAAAGCGGCGTTCGCGGAGGACGGCACCATCGCCTCGCTCGTGATCGACACGCCGAACGAAACGGAAGGCCTCGGCAAACGCGCGAGCGAAGAGGCGTTCACGAGCCAGTTCATCGGCAAGAAGGCGCCGTTCGCGTACGGGGAAGACGGGATCGAGGCGCTGTCCGGCGCGACGGTGACGTCGACCGCGGTGCTGGACATCCTGAACGGTCTCGGGATGCAGTGACGACGCACTGCGAACACCGAATAACGCTTCATAAAGGAGTGTCCTGAGTGTACGAGATACTGGAAAGAGTCTTCGAAGGCATCGTGGAATACGGGATACTGTTCCTGGAATGCATCGGCGTCGTGATCATTCTGGTGTCAGCGTTCAAGGCGCTGGTCGGCTTGCTGAAAGGGGATCCCCGGGAGAGGATCGCTCTGGAAGAGGGCATCGCCACCGCATTGGGCTTTCTGCTGTGCGGCGAAGCGCTGAAGACGATCATTTCGCACAATTGGCAGGATGTGGGACTCACCTGCGCGATTCTGCTGATGCGCGCCGTGATGTCGGTGCTGATTCACTGGGAAGTGACCAACGAAAAGAAAGAACTCCAGGAAGAAACGCTGGAAAAAACGAATAACAACAGGGGGTGCTGAAATTGCCGGATAAAAAGACCTTTCGCGGAGGTGTGCATCCGCTGCACCGTTCGCATGAAGGAAAGGCGCCGACACGGGACAAGCCGGTGCGCGAATACGCGGCGGACACCGTGACGATTCTGATGGGGATGCATCTGGGGGCGCCGAGCACGCCGTGCGTCAAAAAAGGCGATCTGGTGAAAATGGGTCAGGTCATCGGAGAACCGGTGGGCTTTCTGGGGCTGCCGGTGCACGCCAGCGTATCGGGCGAGGTCGTGGATGTCGGGCCGGTGCAGACGGTCGGGGCAGTGCCCGGAATGGCGGTGACCATCAAAAACGATTTTGCGGACGAATGGGTGGACACGCTGGAGCCGCTGGGGAACGTCGAAAAGTGCGATAAGGACAAGATCGTCCCGGCGATCAAAAACGCCGGCATCTGCGGCATGGGCGGCGCGTCCTTCCCGACGCACGTCAAGTTCGCGGTGAAGGAAGGCCAGTACTGCGATACGATCATCCTGAACGGCGCGGAGTGCGAAACGCATCTGACAGCCGATCACCGGCTGATGCTGGAGCACAGCGTGCGCATCGTGGATGGACTGCGTGCGGCGATGCGCGCGCTGGACGTCAAGAAAGGCGTCATCGCCATCGAGGACAACAAACCCGATGCGATCGAAGCGATGCGCAAGGCCGCCGAAGGCCGTCTGGGCGTCGAAGTGCAGCCGCTGCGCACCAAATACCCGCAGGGCGGTGAAAAGCAGCTGATTCACGCGGTGACCGGCCGGCAGGTTCCGACGAAGAAACTGCCGCTGGACGTTCACGTGATCGTTCTGAACGTCGGCACGGCGGCCGCGATCGCGGACGCGGTGATCGACGGCAAGCCGCTGATCAGCCGCATCACCACGGTGACGGGTCACGTCAAGCAGCCGTCGAATCTGCGCATCCGCATCGGAACGATGATTGCGGACGTGGTGGGCGAGTGCGGCGGTTACAGCCTGGAGCCCGGCAAAATCTGCGTGGGCGGCGCGATGACCGGCCTGCCGTGTCCCAGCGATCTGATTCCGCTGACCAAGGCGAACAACGGCGTGGTCGTTTACAGCGAGGCGGAAGCGGCCGCGACGGAGGAGACCCCCTGTATCCGCTGCGGGCGCTGCGTCGAGGTCTGCCCGATCGGGCTGAACCCCTACAAGCTGAAATACCTTTGCGACGCGGATGACCTGAAAGGCGCGGAAGAAAACAACGTGATGGACTGTGTCGTGTGCGGCAGCTGTTCCTACATCTGTCCGGCCCGGCGCTTCCTGACTCCGTCCTTCAAGAATACCAAAGACAAAATCACGCTGGAAGCGAAAAAGAGAAAGGGGCAATAGGCCATGAATTTGCATCTGTCCTCAGCGCCTCATGCCCACAGCAGGGAATCGACGACGGTATTGATGCTCAATGTCATCATTGCCCTGATTCCGTGTGTGGCGGCCGGCGTTTGGTACTTTGGCTACAGCGCCCTGATTACAGTGGCTGTTTCGACCGCATCCGCGGTTCTGGCGGAATTCATCTGGCAGAAATGCGCGCGGCAAAAGGTACGGATCGGCGACCTGTCGGCTGTGGTCACGGGCATCATCATGGGGCTCAACCTGCCGCCGCAGGCGCCCTGGTGGATGGCGATGGTCGGCAGCGCCTTTGCGATCATCATCGTCAAATGCATGTTCGGCGGCATCGGCGATAACTTCATGAATCCCGCGCTGCTGGCCCGCGGTGTGCTTCTGGCGTCCTGGCCGGTGCGGATGACCGCCTGGCAGGCGGTTACCGGCTGGAATTCTGCGGTGGACGCGGTGGCCGGAGCGACGCCGCTGGTCAATCCTTCGGTATACACCCGGCTGGATCTGTTCCTCGGCAATGTGCCCGGCACCATCGGCGAAGTCTGCAAGGTCGCCATTCTGGTCGGCTTTGCGTATCTGCTGATTACCAAAACCATTTCCTGGCGCATTCCGGTGGCAATGGTCGCCACGACCTTCGTGTTCTCCTGGATTTTCGGCAAGGATCCGGTCACTTCGATCCTTTCCGGCGGTCTGCTGTTCGGCGCGGTTTACATGGCGACGGATTACGTTACCTGCCCGATGACGGCGCGCGGGCAGATCGTCTTTGCCGTCGGAGCCGGCTTGCTCGTCGCTGTCATCCGCAATTTCGGCAACTATCCCGAGGGCGTTACCTACGCGATTCTGCTGATGAACATCGCCACCCCGCTGATCGACCGATTCGTCAAGCAGCCGGTGTACGGACATGAAAAGGGGGTTCGCAAGCAAAATGCCTAACAAGAAAAAATCTCTGGGCGCCATCGTCAAAAACGGCCTTTTGACCGAAAACCCCACCTTCCGCCTGGTTCTGGGCACCTGCCCGACGCTGGCGGTAACCACCAGCGCGATGAACGGCCTGGGCATGGGCGCTGCCGCCACGTTTGTGCTGGTATTCTCGAATCTGGTCATTTCGCTTCTGCGGAACTTCATTCCGGACACGGTCCGCATTCCCTCGTTCATCGTCGTCATTTCCACGTTCGTCACCATTGTGGAAATGATCATGAAGGCATATCTTCCGGCATTGAACGAAGCGCGGGGCATGTTCATTCCGCTGATCGTCGTGAACTGCATCATTCTGGCCAGGGCTGAGGCCTTCGCCAGCAAGAACGGGCCGATCGCCTCGATCGCCGACGGCCTCGGCATGGGCATTGGCTTTACCTGCGCACTGGTCCTGATCGGCTGCATCCGCGAACTGATCGGCAACGGAACCATCTTCGGCGCGCAGGTGATGACTGCCGGCTACGAGTCCATGCTGCTGATCATCATGCCGGCCGGCGGCTTCCTGGTTTTCGGCACCGTGCTGGGCATCTTCAATGCGATCACTGCGCACACCGTTAAGAAGAAGGAGGGAAGCGCGGCATGAACGGCATCACGAGAATCCTGCTGTTTATGGTGAGCTGTGTACTCACCCACAATTTCATCTTCTCGCGTTTCCTGGGCTGCTGCCCATTCCTGGGCGTTTCCCGCAAGGTGGAAACCGCGGCCAGCATGGGCGTCGCCGTAACCTTCGTCATGGCGCTGGCCAGCCTGTTCACCTGGCTGGTGAACCACCTGATTCTGATCCCGTTTGATCTGGAATACCTGCAGACGATTTCCTTCATTCTGGTCATTGCCGCGCTGGTCCAGTTCGTCGAGATGTTCCTGAAAAAGTCGAGCCCGTCGCTGTACAGCGCTCTGGGCATCTATCTGCCGCTGATCACCACCAACTGCGCGGTGCTGGGCGTGGCGGTCCTGAACGTGAATGAGAACTACAATCTGGGCTACTCGGTGCTGAACGGCGTATTCGGCGCGCTGGGCTTTATGCTGGCGATCGTCCTGATGGCCGGCGTGCGTGAGCGCCTGGAAACCTCGAAGATCCCCGAGCCGCTGAAGGGCTTCCCGATCACGCTGATCTGCGCATCCCTGATGGCCATTGCCTTCATGGGGTTTGCCGGGCTGGCGTAAGTGAAAGGAGACGAAGAATATGGGTATTGCAATCGCAACCGTTCTGATGGCTGCGCTGGGCCTGATCTTCGGCGGCCTTCTGACCATGGCGGAGAAGAAGTTCCACGTGGAGATCGATCCCCGGATTGAGCAGGTTCGCAGCTATTGCGCCGGAGCCAACTGCGGCGCCTGCGGGTATCCCGGATGCGACGGCTTTGCCGAAGCGGTGGTCAAGGGGGAAGCGCCGGTGGACGGCTGCAAGCCCGGCGGCCTTTCCTGCCTGAAGGGCATCGCCGAAGTGATGGGCACGACGGCCAGTGAAACGGAGCCGCTGGTTGCCCGCGTGATCTGCCAGGGCAGCCGCGCTGTCGCCAAGGAACGCTATGAATACAACGGCATCCCCTCCTGCCGGGTGGCGGCGGGAATCGCCGGCGGGCCCAAGCTGTGCCGGTTCGCCTGCCTCGGGCTGGGAGATTGTATGGCCAAATGCAAATTCGGCGCGATTCACATGGAGGATAACCTCTGCGTGATCGATCCGAATAAGTGCACCGGCTGCGGCGCCTGCGTCGAGGAATGCCCCCGCGATGTCATTAAGCTCCTGCCCCGCAGCAAAACCGTGTATGTGCAGTGCCGCAACAGCGATGTTGCGCGCGTTGCGCGCGACATCTGCATGACGGCGTGCATCGCGTGCGGCCGCTGCAAGAAGACCTGTCAGCACGATGCGATCGTGGTGGAAGGCGGCTTCGCTCACATCGACGCCGAGAAGTGCGTGCACTGCGGCGAATGCGCGGCGGTTTGCCCGTGCAATTGCATCACGATCCCGGAAGTGACCGCATGACGGATTCCCTGAAGCTTGTTCCGTCCGTCATCGCGCTGGGCATGTTTGACGGTATGCACCTGGGCCACCGCGCGCTGGTGCGGCGCTGTGTGGAGATCGCCCGGGATATGGGCTGTCAAAGCGTGGTCTACACGTTTCGCAACCATCCGCGTTCGGTCTTCGCCACGGAGCCGGTGCCGCTGATGAGCGCTGCGCAGCGGGAAAGCATCATGAGGCAGCTGGGCGTCGATCGCGTGGATATGGTGGAATTTACCCGGGAGTTCGCTTCGCTGCCGCCGAAGGCGTTTCTTGAAACCATCGTGGCCCGCTATGATGTGCGCGCTGTGGTGGTGGGCGAGGATTATACCTTCGGATACCGGGGGCAGGGCAATGCGCAAACGCTAAAATGCCTGGGGCAGGAAATGGGCTTTCAGGTGGAAGTGATCCCGTTTGTCCGGCTGTACGGCGAAAAGGTTTCCTCCACCCGGGTTCGCGAAGCCCTCGCCAACGGGGACACACAGCTGGCGCGCGCGCTGCTGGGCAGCGTGCAGGCGAACCGCGAACCGTAACCGAGCGCTCCAATCGCGGCAAAACACACGGCGTTTTGCCGCGATTTTCACGGCCGAATCCCGGCAGCGCATTCCCGGCGCCGCCGGTTCCGCCAATTTCGGGAATCGTAAATTCCCAAAGTAACGTCCACAGTGTAAAGGGAGTGGAAATAAGCTTTGGAAATGGGTGGAAATAAGTGAGGGAAACGGAGGAAACAACAAAG
>JAFWEY010000138.1 GCA_017512675.1 Clostridia bacterium
CCGCGCTGGCCGCCGTGGAGGCCGCCCTGGCCGGGCGCTGGGAGGAGGCGCGGGGCTATCTCGCGCCGGCCTTCGCCGCGGAAAACGCGCTGGGCACGCTGATCGGGGACTGTGACCTCTGCGTGCCGATGAGCGGCGGCGCGCCGGACGGCCGGCCCTGCGTCGGGCTGCTCCACGTGGTGAACGACCACTTCGCGCGCGTCCGTCCGCTGTACTTTCGCGCCTCCCGCAGCCTCGGCGCTCAGGGCGGCTGGCAGATCGACGGGATGGAAGACGATTGAACCAGACGCAGTACGCACAGCGGGCGGGCGCCACGCGGCGCCCGCCCACTCACTCAAACGGAAAAAGTACCTGTCTGCGCACATGCCGCGCGGCACCGGCGGCCATGCCCTATTGCACGATCCTGATCCCCCAGGAAAAGGTTCGGTTGTAGTATCCGGTTTTCAGCTGCCGGATGATGACCTTTCTGGCAACCGACGAGGAGTGAATGAATTCTCCGCCGCCCAGGTAGATGCCCACGTGATCGGAGAGGTCGCTGTCCTCCGGAACCGTATTGAACACGACGAGATCGCCGCGCTTCAAATCGGATATCCTGTTGACGCGCTGGTACCTGGAGAGATAGCCCTGGTAACGCGCGCTGGAGGTGATGCTGATGCCGATCTTTCGGAAGCAGTGGGCGGTAAAGCTGGAGCAGTCGTAACGCGAATACGGGGTTCCCAGCATGCCTCTGGCGGTGGAAATCAGCTTCGAAATCCTGCTCTTGCCCTCTGATGAGGTGCCCGGCAGCGCCGGCTCCTTCAGAGAAATGGCCTGCAGGCTCACATATCCCCTGTGGCGGTCCTGATCGCAGACGTACGCGTAGCCGCCCCTGATATCCCCGATCTTCAGCAGCGCGCCCTTCGGCAGCGTGACCAGCTTCCGGGAGAGCGCCGAGGCCTTTTTGTACATCGTCGTTTTGCGCGCCGCGTAGATTTTGAAGGGCTTGACGATGGAAAGCTGGTTCATCTGAACGTATCCAAGGTTCCGCACATAGACCCATCCGTTTTCAATGGAGGTTATGGCCGCGCTTTCATCCTTCGTCAGCTTTTTGTTCTCCTTCTTGTCCGTAACGGCGGCATAAATCGGGGCGTTTTTCAGGACCGTCACGCTGGGCGAGGATGGCAGGACCGCTTCCTCACACAAGGCAGAAAGCAGCGTTGCCATGCATAAAAGCGCCATCAGCGCGGCGAGAGCCTTCTTCATGTCCGTTCACACTCCGATAATTATTCCAGTATAACGCTTAGGCCAATATTACCATGGTTTCAAACTTCTGTCTATCTTTTTTCATAATATTAACAAATTTTAAAGAGGCCCCGCGGCCAGCAAACGCCTCTTGGGAAAAGTGTTTCCTCTCAGTTCAGCAGGGTGACTGTTTGGGGTGAGATAAATGTCGCCCCGCGCGGCATCGGGGCAAAGCCCGCCGTTTCACAGGCATATATGCACGTGCCTGCCCGCTTCATGGCGTACGTCGGCCGCGCCGCCGAAGTCGGAAACGTCGATATCGACGGTCATGTCGCGCCAGCGAAGGCCGCGAATGTGGATCTCGCGGACGCTGTCGATCCTCCTCGGCGATACGCTGAAGCTGTCCTCATCAAAGCGCAGGCCCGTCAGGCCGAAGAGCAGCATTCTGAGGTACCCCGTCGCGCTCCACGTCTGCCGCGGCTGGGAGCGCCAACGATCGTTCGCGACGCCGCCGCTCTCCTGAATGCCGCCGTAGGGCAGTCCGGTATCCGGGTGGTAGATCTCCGAAAAGAAGCCCTCCCGCAGGGCGTTGCGGGTCAGCGCCGTCAGTTCAAAATCCAGGCATTCAGGTCTGCGGCCCGCCGCCGCGTCCGCCCAGAAGGCCTGCGCGTGCGGCCACACCGTACCGCTGTGCCTGCCGTAGCCCAGGGCGTCGTAGCGGCTGAAGCCGGGATACAGGCAGGGGATGCCGTTGGGCGTGCGCCGAACGTTTTCGATGATCGAGGCGGCCTGGCTGTCGTCCGCGATCCCAAAGGCCAGCGCAAAACTCAGCCCCAGCGCCTCCTGCGCGTCACAGCGCCCCTCGGTATCGATCAGGTAGCGGCAGGTGCCCCGAGAAGGGTCCCAGAAGGCGCGGTTGATGGCATCCTTCAGCGCCGCGGCGCGCTGCGCGTACGCCTCGTCTCCGGTCAGGCGGCGGGCGATGCGATAGGCTTCGAAATACAGGCAGTTGGTGGACAGTGTGAACATGGGCATGCCGTAGCCCGTCCGCACGCATTTTTCCGGGAAGACCTCGCGGAAGGTGAGTATGAAGCTCTCCCCCGCCACGTATCGGTCCGGGTAGGCCGAAACGCCGTCGCCATAGCAGGCCGGCCCGCGGAACAGGCCCCGCTCCGGATCGAATTCCGTCGCCTCAAAATACGCCAGCGAATTGACCGTCGCCTCCCTGAACAGCGGGTAGAAGGCCGCGTCCGCCGTATAGAGCCAATAGTGCCACGCCCCGATGACCCAGATGATCGCGTCCCAATACTGCCCGCCGACGCGAACGCCGCGCGCGTCCTCTGTGAGCACCGACAAAAGCGTGTTCCGCGAGGCTTCCGGGTAAAGCAGTCCCGCGCCGTTCCAGATGTTGATGGCCGTGTCCCGCGTCCAGGGCGTATCGTAGCCGCGCCCGGCGATGATGCACGGCGCCGCTTCCTTCAAAAGGCCGTCCTTGAAGGGTTCGATGTTGGCCGCCAGGTCCTCAACCGCCAGGCGATAGGCGCGGTTGACCCCGGCGTTGTCCGTTTCAAAAACGGGAATGTATGCAGCTGTATCCATGCAGTACCTCTTTTCAGTTTGGCGGTCGTTTTGCGGCAAAGCAAAGTATATCGGTATTATACTACCAATAAGTAACTGTTCGGTCAAGCAGACAAATTGGGATTTGGCAGGGCGAAGCCCTGCACCCAATAGCTGCCGCGCAGAAATTGCTCCGTTTCCGCCGCCACTGGTTCCAGCGGCGGAAACGGTGGATGACATTTCTATTGAAAGGGTTGCTGTATACCAGACTTTTTGCG
>JAFWEY010000139.1 GCA_017512675.1 Clostridia bacterium
AATTGCACTTGAGGCACCGCACGACTTTGTGCAGCGTTCCGGACGTGGAATGGGTTTTGCCGTTTCCGTCGTCAACGCATCTGCCGTCGATGCAGGCAGTGCTTTCAAGATACGACGGGTCGTCGTGGGAACAGCTGTTTTTCGCCTTGCAGAATATGCACCTGCCGTTTGAGAATTCGTGCGGGGCGACGTAGTTTTCCGCGGTTTCCGAACGCACGTTCAGGACAAAGCCGCAGGATTCACAGGTTTCCTCGTAGGTGATCGTGCCCGTGAACGTCTGCGTGCCGTCGCGGTTGTCGAGGAAATCCCCCGAGAAGTGCATCGATGTATTGGTTTTGCCGTCGTGCCTGCAGGGGTTTGCGTAACCGCATAAGCTGCAGATGCTGGAATCCGCCGGATACACATGGGCCTGGGTTTCGGTTGCCGTGTGTTCGTTCGCAGCGGAGAGAACGGCGCCGCAGTCGGAGCAGTACGTCAGATCGGCGCAGGTGACGGTCGCCAGATGCTCGTACGCGTTCTTTTGCTCGTAGACGATTTCGCCGTACTCCATCTCCATAACTGTATAGGTGCCGCCGCCGTGAACGCAGGAATTCCTGTGGCCGCATATCCTGCAGACGCTGTCGGAGCCGTATTCGTGCGGCTCCCGAACGGATTTCGTGTGTTCGTCTTTTTCGATGTCGAAGCGCTCCCCGCAGATCTCGCATACACTCCAGAAACAGACATCCCCCTCGGCCCGGTGGCAGTAGTTATCCCCGGGATCGTCCGCATATTTCGCGGCAGAGCGGTCGAAGATGCCGTAGAACGTTGCGTATTCTTCGTGGGAACACGCTGCTGCCGCGTTCAGTGCGCCGGGCGCGCCGTCCTGCGCCTCTTCCGCGATCCCGGGCTCTCCGAAAGATCCGTTCGTTTCCGGGCACTCCGGGGTTTCGGACGGCGCCGCCTCTTCGGGCTCCGCGGGCAGCTCCGCCGCCTTTCCGCAGCGGGCGCACACGCCGTCGTGCCAATGATGGCCCGGCGCGGGAATCAGAACCGCATAGCTGTCGCCGCAGTCGCATTCGTGGATTTCCTCGCCCTCGGTCTCACAGCCTGGCTCGATGGAAACGTAGCTGAAATAGCTGTGTTCGTGATCGTCTTCCGCCCAGTCCGTTTCCGCGAACGCGCCGGTCAAAAGCATCAGGATCGCGAGCAAAAGCGGGATCGGTTTGGAAAAATACCCCTTCATGGTGTTCCTCCTGTCGCCGCGCGCAAAGGCGCATCAAAGACTTGCAAAGCCTGCAGCGGCAGCGCGCGATCGCTCTGCCGGCACGATGAACGGTTCACGCGTCCCGCGTCAGCCTGTGCGCCCAGCGGCCGAAATTGCACATTAGAAACGCGGGAACGCATTTGAAGAACTGATCGGCGTTGAGAAGCCACAGAACCGTTGACGGCGCCGCGTGAAGGCGGAAAGCCGCGTACCAGGAAACGGGAATCACGATCAGCCAGATGCTGACGAAATCGAGAATCATAAAGTACTTTGTGCCGCCGCCGCCCTTGATGATTCCGCTGTTGGTGGGCATCTGATAGGACATCGGGAGCATCACAGCCGTAAGGATGCCCAGAAAGGCCGATGCCATTGCCCGGGTTTCGGCTTCGAGATTGTACAGCGAGAGAATGGAACCGCGCAGCAAAAACAGCACCAGCGCTGCGGCGGCGCCGATCATTACAAACAGCACCTGCAGCGTGCGGGCACAGCGCTTCACTTCGCTCATGCTGCCTTCGCCGATTTTGCGGCCGATAAAAAAGGAGGCGGTGGAGGACGCTCCGACTGCGGCGGATTTCACCAAAAGGAACAGCGTCGATGCGACGCTGTTGGCGGCGATCGCCCGGGCGTCCAGGTTTCCGAGAATCGCGTTCTGCGCTGCGGTATTGAAGCCCCACATCGCCGCATTGACCAGAACGGGCAGCATCACGCGGACGTAATCGGGCAGCAGATTCCCCGGCCCCCGCAGCAGATCCCGGGGCGTCAGGCGCAAATGCCGTTCCCTTCGGATTGCATAATACAGCAGAACTCCGATTTCCGCCAACCGCGAGATGAGTGTGGCAACGGCGGCGCCTTTGATGCCCATGGCCGGAAACCCCAAATTGCCGTAAATCAGCAGCCAGTTGCCGCCGACATTGATGCCCAGCGAAAGAACGGACAGCATCAGCGCGATGTTGGCAACGCCGGTGGCGCGCAGCGTGGCCAGAAGAATCTGCGAAACGGCAAACACGAGATAGGTGTATCGGATGACGGACAGATAGGAAACGCCTTCGGCGATGATCGCCTGATCCTTTGTAAATATGCCGATCAGCCTTTCGGGGAACAGGGAAACGGCGGCGAAGAGCAGCAGGGAGGCGCCGGCCCCGAATCGCAGCGCGACGGAAAACAGCCTGCGAATCGGCTCGTATTGCTTTCTGCCGAAATACTGGCTGCCCAAGATGACGGCTGTCTCACCGAACGCGATCAGAATCTGCTGGTAGACGAACTGGATCTGGTTGGCGGCCGCCGCGCCGGACAGCGCCTTTTCGCTGAACGCTCCGAGCATCAGGTTGTCCGCCAGATTGACGCTGAGGGTGATGACGTTCTGCGCGACCAGAAGAAGACACATGGCGAAGAACGAACGATAGAATTGCTTTTCCCGTATCATGCAAAGCCCTCTTTCGAAAAAGCCTTCCCCGGCCGGGGAAGGCTTGACAAGAGTCCGCAGCGCTCTGTTTAGGCAATACCGCACAAATGAGGCGGTCGACCGGCAGGCGGATTTTGCGTCAGGCGTTCCTGCAGATTTCGATGGTTTACTGGAGGCAAATCGAGAAATTTGCAGGAAACGGATGGCGTAAAAGAGGCTGTCGGGTGCGCCGGTGAATTGTGCGGTGTGCCTTTACAGCGCGATATCCTGCCAGAACGACGTTCCGTCCAGCGGGTTTCTGAGCCCCAGCGCCTCAAGAATCGTGGCGCTGACGTCGGCGAAGGAATCGCGCACGCCGAGATCGACGCACTCGTCCACCAGCAGAGAATA
>JAFWEY010000140.1 GCA_017512675.1 Clostridia bacterium
GGCCGAAGCCATCGGCGTCCCGGCCGCCAACCTGAAAGCGCAGCTCGACATGTGGAACAGCTACGCAGCGGCGGGCGAGGATACCCAATTCGGCCGCCTGACCGGTCTGGAAGAGATCACCGGCCCGTTCTACGCCTACAAGAACGTCGCCTACAACCTGGGCGCGCTGGGCGGACTGAAGATCAACGTGAACACCGAAGTCATCGACGTGAACGGCAATGTGATCCCGCACCTGTACGCGGCGGGCCTCAACGCCGGCGGCTGGATCGGGCCGTACTACCCGGGCAGCGGCACCGCCATCATCGGCACCGTCCATTGGGGACGCAAGGCCGGCGCGGCGGCAGCGGCAAACTGACAGACGTTCCAAAGCGAATCGACCGAAGGGGCTGTCTCAAAGCAGAGGCAGCCCCGTTTGTTTGCCCTCGTCGGCAGGTTCGCCCGTTCCCCGGCTTTCATCCGCCGCTCCGAGTCCCGAAATTCCCGGCGGGCTTGACAGGCGCCCTGCTTCCCCGCTATAATGCCTGTGCCGGCAGCCTGCTCGCGCGGGCGGGGTTCCGGCGAAGAACGGCAATGGATGCGGAAGGGGGAGCGGTTATGAGCCGTCTGTTGTTCACGGCCCGCTGTGTGGACTGGACCTGCCATCCTCTGTTCGAAGACGAGGCAGGGGATTCGATCGGCGAATCCCGGTATCGCGTCTATGATGACGGAACCGTTGAACAGGGCGTATGGAGCGAGCCCCTGAAGCCGGAGGCGTTTGAACGGCTCCTGGAATTGCTGAACGGCGATTTCCGCAGCGCGTCGACGCACCATGACGCCCTCGACGGCGAAGGCTGGGCCATGACCCTGTATGACGGGGACGGCGGCATCCTGCACGAAACGGAATTGGGGTATGTTTACGGCGTGCCGGTGCTGGAAGAGATCGCCGCGATCCTGCGGGCCCCGAAGTCCTGGGAGACCCCGGGCGTTCCGGACGGCTTTCCCGACCCGGACGAGCTTATGCGTCAGGTTTTGCAGGACTGTGCGCTCGAACAGAAGAAGCGGAAGGAGGCCGAACGCAAGCGGAATCGCGGCGCGCCCGGCATCGTTTCCCCCGATGGGTTCCCGGCCGATGCGCAGGCGGGAAGCCTCCCGGTGGAAATCCTGCGGATCGCGGAAAAGGACGCGCGTTCCGTCGCTTCGCTGCTGGCCGATTTTCGTCGGACGCTGAATTCTTACAAGGGAATCCTTTCCGGGCCCGACATTCTGAGCGCAGAGGAAGAGGTTCTCCACTTTATCCGGTCCGGGTATCCGGTTTACGCAGCGACGGTCGGGGATCTCCACGTCGGTTACATCGTCTGCCGAATCGAAGACAGTGTCCTCTGGGTCGAACACATCTATGTCTCGCCGGCGTACCGCCGCCGCGGCGTCGCGACGCTGCTGTTTGAAAAGGCCGAGGGGATCGCGCGCTCCCTCGGGGAGGATACCGTCTATAACTACGTGCATCCGAACAACGACGGCATGATCGGGTTCCTCCGCTCAAAGGGATACACGGTTCTGAACCTGATCGAAATCAGAAAGCCCTATAAGGGCGAGAAGCTGAACACGACCGTTCGGGTCAACGATCATCCCTTCGATTACTGAACGCTTCCCGATCCGAAGCGCAAGGCTGCCGGAAACAGCTCGTTTCCGGCAGCCTTGCGCGCCCGGAACAGGGATTCCAGGCCGGAACTGCAGCGGCGTTTTTCCGCGAAAACCGTCCGCATTCCGCGGACGGTTTTCGCTGTCCCCTCGGAACGGCTGTTCCCGCCGCGGCAATTTCCGGGCTCCGAAGCTTCTATCCGCGGAAGACCCCCGGGTTTTGTTTACCGGCCGGCCGCCATGTGGAAATACTCAAAGAACCTGCCGAACGCAGCGTCCTCCCCTTCGTGGCGAATCAGCAGGTCTTTCCAATTCAGCGAATCAAAATCATTGTATTTCAAGGCAAGGAACGCGTTCATCCTTTCACTGAGACTGGCTTGTGAGGGCCCCAAATCCTCAAAGCGCGCTGCTTGCCACCCGTTCAGAAAATGAAACAGGCACAGAATGTTTACATCATCGCTGCCCAGAAAGAGCTGAGGCCTTCTTTCGATTTCCGGGATAAGCTCCGCAGTGCGCCCGTCAAGCGGCTTATCCAGGGATTTCCTCAATTCATACAGAAAATGGGTTTTTATCCTGTCCATCCGGTCCTCCCCGCTTCCGATCAGAAAGCCCCGATCGTTTTCCCATGGCCGTGCGGGCCGTCTGTGCGATCCGCAGCGGCGGATCACGTTTGGATTCTGAGCATTTCCTCCAGCGTCCCGTCGTCCTCGAACACCATGCAGCTTCGAACCGCAAGCCGCACCGGCTGCCCCGGATGCCTTGCCGAATGCCCGAAGCCGTCGGCAACGACGCGCACCAGCGTGTCGCCGATCCGCACGCGGCAGTCGTCGGTATCGCCGAGATAGTAGTGGGTCTCCAGCACGCCGCTCAGTTCACCGTCGTCGCTGAAGCACAGGTTCTCCGGCCGCACCGCCACGTCCGCCCTGCCGGTTTTGGGGCCGCCGTAGGCGATGGACTGCCCGCCCATGGCCGGAAAGAAGATGCGCCCGTCCCTGATTTCGCCCTTGAAGAAATCCACCTTGCCCAGAAAATCCGCGACAAACTGGTTTACCGGCGCGTTGTAGATCTCCTCCGGGGTGCCGCACTGCTGTATGACGCCGCCGTTGATCAGGAAGATGCGGTCGCTCATCGCCATCGCTTCCGTCTGGTCGTGGGTGACGTAAACCACCGTGATGCCCAGGTTCTTCTGGATCTCCTTGATTTCAAAGCGCATCGATTCCCGAAGCTTGGCGTCCAGGTTGCTCAGCGGCTCGTCCAGCAGCAGCAGCCGGGGCTCCGCCACCAGCGCCCGCGCCAGGGCGACGCGCTGCTGCTGCCCGCCGGAAAGCTGATTGGGAAAGCGCCGCGCGTACTGGCCCAGGTGCGTGATTTCCAGAACCCGTTCGACCCGCCGCCCGATATCGCCCTTCGGGATTCTCTGGATGCTCAACGGATAGGCCACGTTGTCGTAAACGTTCATGTGGGGCCACACGGCATAGCTCTGAAACACCATGCCGATGCCCCGCTTTTCCGGCGGAACAAATGTCTTTTCGCCGGTGACCAGCTGATCGTCGAAATAAATCTCGCCGGATGTGGGCCGTTCAAAGCCCGCGATCATGCGCAGCATCGTGGTCTTGCCGCAGCCGGAAGGCCCCAGCAGCGTAACGAATTCGCCGTCCTGAAAGGCCGCGTCGAACGCCTGCAGCACCACTTTGTCGCCGAAAGCCTTGGTGACGTTTTTGATCGTAATGGTCGACATGCGCTTTGCTCCTTTCAGATGGAAAACTCGCCCTTGGTCAGCCGGTTCAGGATCAGGTTCAGCAGCATCACGATCAGCAGGATGCCAAAGGCCATGGCGCAGCTCATCGGCTGGCTGGTAAAGGTCCATGTTTCGTAGAGCTGGAAGCCGATGGTCTTGGTGGTGCTGGAATACAGCAGCGTCGTCATGGACAGCTCATAGAAGCTGGGAATGAAGATCAGGAACCATCCCGCCGCGATGGACGGGGAAATCAGCGGAACGGTCACCCGCCGCATGGTTCGAAGCCAGCCCGCGCCGGATACCTGGGAGCACTCCTCCAGCGACACGTGGATCTGGCTCATCGCCGACACCACCGTGCGCATGCCCATCATCAGGTATTTGATCAGGTAGGCGATGATCATGATGTACGCCGTGCCGTAGATATTCACGCCGAATCCGCCGCGCATGGTCATGATGAGCCCCAGCGCGATGACCACCGAGGGCGTTCCGGACCCGAGCGTGATCAGGAAGTTGGGAATGCTCCGGCCCCGGATGCGGGTGCGCTGCAGCAGATAGCTCATCACGCAGGCGATCACCATGCCGACCGTGGCGGCGGCCGAGGCGAAGATCAGCGAATTCTTGAGGCAGGACAGCGTTTCTCCCCGGGCGAACACCGTCTTCCAGTTGGCCAGCGTGAAATTGCCCGCGGCCAGAATGCCCTTGCCGATGTCCGTCTTCAGGGAGGTCGTCAGAATCGTCGCGAAGGGAATCAGAACCACGATCACCGCGAACAGCGATACCAGCGCCGTCAGCGGAACGCGCGCGCGCCGCAGCTCCACGACCGCGGGGCGGACGGATTTGCCGGACACCGTGATGTACTGCTTTCTGGCCAGCACCACGTCCGACAGGAACAGGATCGCCAGCGCCACCGCCAGCAGAAACACCGACAGCACCGTGGCGTCGTTCATGCCCTGCTGGCCCAACGAAACGAATTCCACGATGCGGGTGGTCACCGTATTGACGTTGCCCGGCGTACCGATGATCGAGGGAATGCCGTAGCAGCTGGCGGCGCTGACGAACACCAGCAGCGCCCCGGCGATCAGCGACGGCATCACCATCGGCAGGGTGACGGTAAGCACCGTTTTGAGCGGCGCGGCGCCGGAAATTCGGCTGGCCTCCTCGAGGGACGGATCCATCTTCTCCATCGCGCGGCTGATGGTGATAAACGCGTAGGGATAGTAGAACGTGGTCAGCACCCAGATCAGCCCGGGCAGCGTGTACACGTTCAGCGGGCCGGGCTCGCTGCCCAGGTGCAGCAGCGCCCGAAGCCACTGGTTCACCACGCCGACGTTGGGGTTCGTCAGCCGCAGCCACGCCATCGCGCCCACATAGGGCGGAACCATATAGGTCATCACGAACAGCGCCCGGAAGAATTTCCGCCCGTACAGATCGGTCCGCCCCACCAGCCACGCCAGCGGGAAGGCGATCGCCGTGCCCAGCAGCATCGTGGCCACCGAGGCGATCAGCGTGTTCTTCAGCGCCTCCAGGTTCAGCGGATAGCTGTAGAGGCGCCGGAAGGCGGACAGCGACAGCCGGCCCTCCGGGAACATGCCCTTGATGGTCATGTAAATCACCGGCAGAAGCTGGAACACCAGCAGGAAATCGACGATCAGCAGAATCACGAGCCACTTCACGTCAAACGCCCAGCGCCTTTCCGAGCGCATCAGCAGCGCCAGCAGCACGGCGTTCAGCATCAAAAGCACGCCGATCAGCATCACGGTGCGGCTTCGGCTGACGATCACGCGCCAGATTCCGCTGAGCTTCCGGCCGCCGATCATCCGCAGCGCGGTCTCCTGCTGCTCCTTGCCCCGCACGCTCTTCTTGAACTGGCTGACGTGCTCCGCCGCGTCGCCTTCCGCGGAACCCAGGCTGACAAACAGCGCCTGCATCAGCGCGGCCTGGCGCTCTTCGCCGGAAGCGCCGCCCACCAGCTTCTCCACCTGCGCGGGCACCGGTTCCTCCCCGTTCAGCATGCACCGGATCAGCGACTGCCGCAACAGCGCCGCGTCGCCGTTCTTCAGCGCGGTAACGGCCTTCCTTGCGGCGGATGTCACCTTGGGCCCGCCGGTCAGATAGCCGGCGTACAGCATTTGCCAGGTCTCCTCCGCCGTGCCCTCCCCCGCCCCGTCGAAGAGCCGCGACGCCAGGGTTCGCGCGATCGAATCCATGCCTTCCCGCTCCTGCGCGGACAGGCGGTCCAATTCCGGCTTCAAGGCCCCGTTCCAGGCTTCGGCGACGTCGGCGGACAGGCTATAGATCGAATCGTAGGCGCTTTCCGACGCAAAGCCGGATTCGGTGAACGCCGACTGCCCCTGCTGTCCCATGAAAACCAGCGCCGCGCCGAGCACAAAGCACAGGAACAGTCCGGTCCTGGTCAGCAACCCGCGTTTTATCATTTGGCAGTACCCCTTGAAAGAAACCGCGCCGGGGGAAACGGATGCCGGCTTCCCCCGCGCGCAGGAATCCTGTGGATTTTACTGGGTAACCTTCATCGTCCAGAGATTGTTGATCGCTTCGCGGTTCCGGTAGGCGTTTTCCCAATCGACGCCCAGATCCCTGGCGATCAGGCTTTCCGTATCCACCGAGTGCGCGGGGAATTCCGTCTGGCCGGCCAGCACGGAGTGCATATAGCCCTGCATGATCAGCTGCTGGGCTTCCTCGGTCAGAAGCCACTGGGCGACGGCTTCGGCCGCCTCGGTATTCACGTTCTTCGAAAATTCCTCGGCCACGATCATCACCGTGGAGGGAATCAACACCACACCGTCCTCCGGGTAGATCACTTCGATGTTGGAAACTTCGTTGCCGTTGGCTTCCTCGTCGGCGATGTACTTGAGCACGGATTCCTCCAGAATCATGATGGCCGCGCACTCGCCGCTCTGCAGCTTGGCGATGGCGGTGGAACCCGATTCCCTCATCACCCGGTTCTCCCCCAGCTTGTCCAGGTATTCCTCGCCGTATGTGTCCAGAAGCGAGCACACCGCCGCGTAAGCCGTTCCGCTGGTCATCGGATCGCCCATCGAGATATAGCCCTTCAGCGCGGGATCATAGGCGAAGTCCTTGAAGGATTTCGGGATATTCACGCCCTTCGCCGCCCAGTCCTCCGCCATCTCCGGGTTGTACGCCAGCACCATGTTGCACACGCGAATCGGATACCAGAAGCCGTCTTCGTCATACGGGAAGCGCAAAAGCTCCGCGGCGTCCTCCACCTCGAAGGAATGCAGGTAGCCGTAGTCCTTCATCTCCAGCGAGAAGGCGGGCTCGGCGACCATGAACATGTCGCATTCCAGCGGCTGATCGCGCCCGTCGCCCATCTCGCCGTAGATCTTGGTAATCAGCTTGCTGGTGCCGGCATAGAAGAAGAAGCTGCCGTCGATGCCGGGGGTCAGGTTCGGGAATTCCTCCCGGATCGCCTGGTCCATCATGTCGATGACGAACGGATACATGGAGGTGTAGATCACCAGTTCGCCCTCCACGTCCTCGTTGACGGCCAGGGCGGAACAGCACGGAAGCAGCGCCAGAACCAGCGCCAGAATCAGGGTTACGGTTTTCTTCATGGAATCGTCCTCCTTTATGATCGTCAGGCCGCGAACGCTCCTTCGCGCGCCTTCGCATCTCCTGCCATGCCGCGGGCTGCTGCCCGGCATTTTCCCGTCCGAAACGCCGCGAAGCGCGCGGCCGGGCTTATCCGCCAAATCGCGCCGGCCGCCGATGCGGCATCGCGCGATTCTTTCCGGATTCACACCTTCGAAAGCCAGCTTTCCAGATCCGGAATTCCAAGCGCCCGCACAGCGGCCGCCAGCGCGCCGCTCTGCCAGGCGCACCCGCCGAGCGCTGCCTCCAGGCGCGGCGCCAGGGTTTCGTCCATCGCGTCGGTGAACACCCGGACGTCGGCAAGCGCGCCGGAGACGATTTCTCCGGTCAGCGTCACGCTGCCCCAGTCGAAGCGCTTCGTCAGCCGCAGGCTGCCCCGCGGGGACCGCCCGTAATTCCATTCCCAGCTCCTGTGCCGGGCATAGGATTCCTCAAAGCCCTCCGGAACCGCCTCGTCCGCGTCCGCGATCCGCACGGGGCCGTAGAGTTCGGAAAAGGCGCCGATCATCGCCCCGCGCAGCGATTCGACGGTTACCGGCGCGAATTCGGACAGATTCGCCACCCTCGCCCGCACCGATTTGACGCCCTTTGCTTTCAGCTTTTCCGGATCCACCGTCAGATACCGCGTCAGCCGGTCCATATCCACGGACACCATCAGGGTTCCGTGGTGCAGCGCGGACGCGTCCAGCAGCCGGAACGCGTTGCCGGAAAACTTGCGCCCCCCGACCGTCACGTCGTTCCTGCCTGTGGTTTCCGCGCGGACGCCCAGCGCCCGGACGGCGTTGCTGATCACCGAAAGCTGCCTGGCGACGTCGTAATCGGCCCGCGGCACCAGAAAGCTGAAATTCAGGTTCCCCAGGTCGTGGTACACGGCGCCGCCGCCGCTGGCGCGGCGCGCCAGCGTTCCGCCCTCCGCTTCCAGCAGCTGCGTGTTGCATTCCTGCCAGGCGTTCTGCCCCGCGCCGATCACCACCGTGTGCCGGTTCTGCCAAAGGAACAGAATCGCCTCGTCCGCCGGAAGGCCTGTGAGCAGCGCGTCCTCCATCGCCAGGTTCCTGTACGGATCCCAGCACTCCGTCACGACAACGCGCGCGCGTGCAATCATCGCGATTCTCCTTTCCCGTTTCCGGCGCGGCCGCCGGCTTGGCTTCGGGGACCCCGCTGCCGGCGCGTCCCGGGCGTCAAACCTTCCGCATTCCGGTGACCACGTCGTCCAGCACCGCGATGACGTAAGGCGTGCCCTTGTCCTCGCGCCGGCCGATGCGCACCGATTCCGAATAGATTTCCGTTCGCCCGCCGCTCGCCTGCGTCACCGCCACGGTGCAGGGATCGATCACCCGCAGCGCGCCGGCAAGGCACGTTCCGCTGGCGCCGGATCTCTCAAACGCGATGCATTTGACGCCCTTGGCGCCCCGCCCGTGGGGATCGAAATCCGCCAGCAGGCACCGCTTCATGTATCCCCTGTCGGTGACCAGCAGCACTTCGCCCTCAAAATCGTGCTGCAGCGCCTCCAGCAGCGCGTCGTCCGCGGCGATCGTCATGCCCCGGACACCGCTGCTGACGCGGCCCTGCATCGGCACCTCGTCGAGCGGGAAGCACGCCGCCATGCCCTTGCGGGTAATCAGCAGCAGCGCTTCCATCGCCTCTTCCCGAAGCACCCGGAACACCCTGTCTCCGTCCTTCGGCCGGATCGCCGCAAAGCGGCGGCTTCTGACCGCGTATTCGGACAGCGGGCTGCGCTTGACGGCGCCGCTCTCCGTGATGAACAGCAGGTTCTCCGTTTCGCTGCCGTCCGCGCCGCGGAACAGCGCCACCGGCTTTTCCTGATCCTCCACGTTCATCAGAATGCCGCTCAGCGCCACTCCGCGCGCCTTGGGCGTGCATTCGGGGATATCGCTCACCTTGACCGGATAAGCAAAGCCCGCGTCGGTCATCAGCAGCACCCGTTCGTCCGTTTTGACCTCCAGATGCCAGCCGGGCTCCTGCGCGTCCCCGGCCACCAGCTTTTCGAAGGTTTTCGGGGCGTACCTGCGCAGGTATCCGCTTTCGGTCAGCAGCACCACCGCGTCCTCCGCTTCCGGAGCCGTTTCCACGATTTCGATTTGCTGCGGCTCTTCCTCCATCAGCAGCGTGCGGCGCGGGTCCGCGTACCGGTCCCGGATTTCCTGCAGCTCCCGGATGATCACCTGGTTCAGCTTTTTCTCGCTCTTCAGGATGCCCTGCAGCTTCGCGATCAGCTTCTGCACCTCCGCGTATTCCTGCCGGAGCGTCAGCACCTCCAGATTGGTCAGCCGCTGCAGCCGCATATCGAGGATTGCCTGGGCCTGAATCTCGGTCAGATGGAACGCGTCCATCAATTTGCCGCGGGCTTCCCTGGGCGTCTGGGACGAACGGATCAGCCGGATCACCTCGTCCAGGTTGTCCACCGCAATGATCAGGCCTTCCAGGATGTGAGCCCGCCGCAGCGCCGCGTCCAGATCGAATTTCGTGCGCCGCGTGACCACGTTCTTCTGATGGGCGATGTAATAGGCGATCATCGTTTTGATGCCCATCTGCATCGGCTTGCCTTCCGCGATGGCGACGATGTTGACCCCGTATGTCACCTGCATGTCAGAATACCGGTAAAGCGCCGCCAGGGTTCTGTCGACATCCGCGTCCCGGCGCAGCTCGATCACCGCGCGCATGCCTTCCCGGTCCGATTCGTCCCGAATGTCGCTGATGTCGGCGAACAGGGATTTCTTTTCCTCGGTCAGGCGCTGGATCCGCTCGAGCATCTGCGCCTTGTTCACCTGGTACGGAATCTCGCGGATCACCAGCAGCGTTTTGCCCGCGGTTCCCTTCTCGGTTTCCACCCGCGCGCGCACCTGAAGCCTGCCGCGCCCGGTTTCATATGCCTGGCGCAGCTCGTCGCCGGCCAGCAGAATGCCGCCCGTCGGGAAATCCGGCGCGGGCATGATTTTCATCAGCTGGCCGGAAGTGATCTCCGGGTTCTGAATCTGCGCGATGACCGCGTCGATCGCTTCGCCCAGGTTGTGCGGGGGAATGTTGGTGGCCAGGCCGACCGCGATGCCGCTGGCGCCGTTGACCAGCAGGTTCGGGAAACGGCCGGGCAGCATGTCCGGCTCCTTCTGGGTATCGTCGAAATTCAGGTGGAAATTGACGGTGTCCTTCTCGATGTCCTGCAGCAGGACCTGGGCGAGCTCCGTCATCCGCGCTTCCGTATAGCGCATCGCCGCCGGGCTGTCGCCGTCGATGGAGCCGAAGTTTCCGTGTCCGTCCACCAGCAGGCCGCGCATCACGAACGGCTGCGCCATGCGGGCCAGCGCGTCGTACACCGAGCTGTCCCCGTGGGGATGGTATTTGCCCAGGCAATCGCCGACGATGCGCGCGCACTTGCGGTGCGGCTTGTCCGGGGTGATTCCCAGTTCGTGCATCGTGTACAGAATTCGGCGCTGCACCGGCTTCAGGCCGTCCTCCACCCGCGGCAGGGCGCGCTCCAGAATCACGTGTTCGGAATACGGCATCATGCATTCCGGCATGACGTCCTCCATGTTCCGCTGAATGATGATCTCGCCTCTCGGCGGCGTTCCGCGCGGCGGTTCCTGCTTCCTCTTACCGGCCATTTGCGGCGCCTCCTTCCAGGTTCACCCGATCGATAAAGGTATCGACTTTGTTGAAATTCGCGTGCTGAACGATGTATTCCCGCCGCGGATCGACCTTGTCGCCCATCAGGATGGTCACCATGCGCTCGGCAGCCGCGGCGTCCTCGATGGACACCTGCATCATCTTGCGGTTCGCGCCGTCCATCGTCGTTTCCCACAGCTGCTCGGGGTTCATTTCGCCCAGCCCCTTGTACCGCTGCAGCGTATAGCCCTTGCCGATCTTCTGAATCGCCTTCTCCGGCTCCCGGTCGTCGTAGCAGTAAACCGTGCGGTCGCCCTTCTGGCAGCGGTACAGCGGCGGCATGCCGATGTACACATGCCCTTCGGTAATCAGCGGGCGCATGTAGCGGTAGAAGAACGTCAGGAGGATCGCGCGGATGTGCGCGCCGTCCTGATCCGCGTCCGACAGAATGATCACCCGGTTGTATTTCAGGCGCCGCATGTCGAATTCGTCCTCGATGCCCGTGCCCAGCGCGGTGATGATCGAGCGGAATTCCTCATTGGCCAGCACCTGGTCCAGCTTCTTCTTTTCGACGTTCAGCGGCTTTCCGCGCAGCGGCAGGATCGCCTGATAGCGCCGGTCCCTGCCCTGCTTGGCGGAACCGCCGGCGGAATCTCCCTCCACGATGAACAGCTCGTTTTTGGAGGCGTCCCTTCCGGTGCAGCTGGAAAGCTTTCCGACCAGCGGAGTCGCGCTGGTCTCTTTGAGAATGCGCACCTGCGCCTTGGCCCTGCGCGCCGCTTCCCGGGCCTTGGCCGCCGTCATCGCCTTGTCCACGATGCGCTGGGCCGCTTCCTGGTTCTTCAGGTTTTCGGTGAACAGCGTCAGGTGCTCGGCGCATACCGCCTCCACCGCCGGCTTGACTTCGGTGTTCCCCAGCCGTCCCTTGGTCTGTCCCTCGAACTGGGGCTGGCGCACGTTGACCGCCAGAATGCAGGTCATGCCTTCGCGGAAATCGTCGCCGGACAGGTTGTTGTCCTTTTCCTTCAGCGCGCCGAGCTTGCGGGCATAGTCGTTGAACACCTTGGTCAGCGCGCTCTTGAAGCCGGCCTCGTGGGTGCCGCCCTCCTGGGTCGGCACGTTGTTGACAAAGGAAAGCGTCGTTTCCGTGAACGTGTTGGTGTACTGCACCGCGCAGCGCACCCGCACGCCGTCCTTTTCCCCGGAGAACTCGATCAGATCCCCCACCGGATCCTCGCCGGCGATCTGATAGGCGATAAAATCCCGCAGCCCGCCGGTAAAGCAGAATTCCACCGTGCGCTTCGCCGGGTCCTGAATCCGTTCGTCCGTCAGGCGGAACGTGACGCCCGCGTTCAGATATGCCAGCTCCCGGATGCGGTCGCACACGGTGCTGTACTGAAACTCCACCTCTTCAAACACCGCCGGGTCCGGCTTGAAGGTGACCGTCGTTCCCTTCTTGCGGGTGTTGCTGACCTTTTCCAGCGGAGCGACCGGCTTGCCGATCTCCATCTTTTTGGTCCTGCGGTTGTAGCGCGTCTCAAAGCGGATGTGGTAGTGCCCGAAATCCCGGTACACGTCCACCTCCACCCATTCCGAAAGCGCGTTGACCACGGAAGCGCCCACGCCGTGCAGTCCGCCGGAATAGGCGTAGTTCTTGTTGTCGAATTTGCCTCCCGCGTGCAGCTGCGTATAGACGACCTCCACCGCCGACACGCCCTGCTCCGGGTGAATGTCCACCGGGATGCCCCGGCCGTTGTCCGAAACCGTGCAGGATCCGTCCCGGTTGAGCGAGACCGAAATCTCCGAAGCGTAGCCGTTGGCCGCCTCGTCAATCGAATTGTCCACAATTTCCCATATCATATGATGCAGGCCGCGCGGCCCCGTGGTGCCGATATACATGCCGGGCCGCATGCGCACCGCATCCAGTCCCTCAAGAACCCTGATATCCTTTGCGCCGTAATCGTTCGCCATATTTCCCTCCGGCTGATTCTCATTAACCTTTTGATTTTAGCACAGTCCGTGTTAATTCGTCAATCAGAAAACACGCCGGGTCGTTCGGCAGGGCGCGCCCGGCTCGCGCCGGTCGCCGGAACAGGCCTCCGCAGACAGACGCATCCCCGCGGCGCTCCGGACCGAACCGTTCTTCGCCCGCAGCGAATGCCGGTCATGCCGAAAAAACGGCGGACAAAAATGCATGCGGGGCCGTTTATAATGAAACCATCAAACGGAGCGCGAAACGCGCCTCCGAAAACAGAGGAGGATACGGGAATGAGTCTGATGAATGTGATCAACAGCGCGGTGAGCAGGCACAGGGAAAAGGCGGAGGAAAAGCGCCGCCGCGAGGAAGAAGAACGCCGCTGGGTGGACGAGCAGCCGGAAACCGAAATGATCTGCAGTTACATGGCCAGCTACATGGACAGAATGCAGCCCGGCTACATGATGCTGAAGCAGCTGCGCAAGAGCGTGGAATTGAGCGTCCTCGGCGACCGGATCCGCCTGTCCTGGGACGATCCCCAATCGCTGAACCGTCCGGTCGAGTCCTTCCGCGATGTGGCGATGGCCGGCAAGCTGGCCGCGAACCGGGGAACGCAGGATATCACCTTCCGGGATATCTACTCCTGGTACGGCGATACCGACCCCGAGTACTACCGCACGCTGGGAACCGACGCCATGCGCTGGGAGCTCAGCGCCAGAATCTGCGACCGGCTCAGCGCCCTGAACCATCTCAAGGTCAATTGCGGAAGAATCGCCGTTCGCCCGTTCCACTGAGCGTTCATAAAGGGGCTGTCTCAAAAAAGAGGCAGCCTCTTTTGAATGAAAAAAAGAGGAAAAAAGGATACCAGGTCTTGCGCAGACCTGGCAGCGTTGTTATGATAATTGTGTGAAGAAAAAACATAACACGCAACTTGATTATAGCGCATATGAGAGCGGATATCAACTGCGAATTTCACTGGAATGTGACGTATACGTTCCAAAGGA
>JAFWEY010000141.1 GCA_017512675.1 Clostridia bacterium
AGGACCGGCTGCAAAGGAACGGACGCCGCGGAGCTGCAGCGCAGGCTGAAATCTCTGATCTGCCCGGCTGTTCCTCGATGCTCCGGTTTTGTTTCACCTGTTTGCCCGCTTTTCTGTTCTTCCCCGGCCAAATTCCCCGGCATCATGAAGGGCTGTCCCGCACGTCCTGTGTCGGGACAGCCCCTTCGAAAGCGCCGGGGGAAATCCTTACGCGTATCCGCGCTCGATTTCGCGGACGCGGGACAGGATCCAGTCGTTGACCGGCGTCGGAATGCCGAACGCGCGGCCCTGGCGGATGATTTCGCCGGCGAAGATATCCACTTCCGAGGGACGGCGGGCCCTTCGGTCCTGCGCCATCGACGGGAGCGCCTCGGGGCTGAGCCGCCCGACGATCGCCAGGTATTCGGCGAGATCGTTTTCGTTCAGCGGGACGCCGGCGCGGTTCGCCACCGGGATCACCTCGCGCATCGCGGAAACCAGCACGGCGCGGGCCGCGCTGTCCTGTACAAGCGCGCCGCCGTAGCCGGTGTCGAACAGCATACAGGTCTGGTTGATGCCCACGTTCAGCATCAGCTTGCTCCAGAGCCGGGATTCGATGTCCTTCTCCACCGCGTAATGGATACCGGATCGGTCGAACACCCCGGCAACGGCTTCAAGATCCCGCTGCAGTGCGGCAGACCCGCCGCGGGGCACACCCATCAGGATGCGTCCCGCGTTTACGTAGCGGAGGCTTTCGCCGGTGCGCTGCGCGTCCATTTCCTGCGCCACGGCGTACAGCACGTGCCCGGCGCCGTAGCGTTCCGCGATCATCCGCTCGCTGGAAATGCCGTTGAGCACCGACAGAAACACGGTATCGCGCTTCACCGAGGGCGCGACGCATTCGATGGCCTGCGGGAGCCCCGTGTATTTCGTGGCGAAGAGGATCAGATCCGCGGCGCCGAAATCCCGCGGCGCCGTGCGGGGATAATCGGCCTCAACGCCGTTGACCGTATAGCGGGCGCCGGCGTACCGGGCGAGCCGCGCGTCGTCCATCAGGAACGACACCTGCGCGTCCAGCCTTCCGTCCCGGCTCGCCTCCAGCATTTTCCCGCCGAACAGCAGGCCCAGCGCGCCCATCCCGATGATTCCGATCTTTTTCATGGGAGCCTCCGCATTACGCGTTCAGGAACGCGCAGTAGCAGCGGTAGGCCTCGTAAAGGTCCACCTTGCTGATGATTTCGAACGGCGCGTGCATCGACAGCACCGCGACGCCGCAGTCGATCACGTTCATGCAGTATTTGGCGCACATGAAGGCGATGGTTCCGCCGCCGCCCAGATCCACCTTGCCCAATTCGGCGAACTGGAAGGAGACATCGCCCTCGTGCATCACGCGGCGCAAAGCGCCGATGAATTCCGCGTTGGCGTCGCTGGAACGGGCTTTGCCGTTGCCGCCGGTGTATTTGTTGAAGCAGACGCCGCACCCAAGATAGGCCGCGTTCTTCTTTTCAAAGGCGGAGGCGAAGTTGGGATCGAAGCCGGCGGATACGTCGCTGGAGAGCATACAGCTGTTTTGCAGCATCCGCTTGACGCCCAGCTCGCTGTATTCCTGAACGCGGCCGTAAACCTCCGAAACGATGTTTTCGAAATAATGGGACTGCATGCTGGTGGCGCCGACGCTGCCGATTTCCTCCTTGTCGGTCAGCACGCAGCACAGCGTGCGGCGGGGCGTGCCCTGATAATCCAGAATCGCGCGCAGCGACGGATAGGCGCACACCCGGTCGTCGTGCCCGTAGCCCAGGATCATGCCGCTGTCGAAGCCCATGTCGCGGGCTTTGCCGGCGGGAACGAGTTCCAGCTCGGCGGACAGGAAATCCTCTTCCTCGATGCCGTAACGCTCCCGGAGGATCTTCAGGATGCCGCTCTTGACGGGATCCTTTTCGGTATCCTTCAGCGGGATGCCGCCGATGATCAGGTTCAGATCCTCGCCGTCGATCAGCTTGCGGCCGTCCTTCTTCATCTGTTCCTCCGCCAGGTGCGGCAGCAGATCGGAAATGCAGAATACCGGATCGGCTTCGCTTTCGCCGATGGCGACTTCGAGGACGCTCCCGTCGGTGCGCACCACGACGCCGTGCAGCGCCAGCGGCAGCGCCACCCACTGGTACTTCTTGATGCCCCCGTAGTACTGGGTGTCCAGGTACGCCAGGCCGCTGTCCTCGTACAGCGGGTTCTGCTTGAGATCGATGCGCGGGGAATCGATGTGGGCGCCGAGAATCTGCATGCCGTTTTCCACCGGCTCGCTGCCGATGACGAACAGCACGATGGATTTCTTCATCCAGGCGCAGTATACCCGGTCGCCCGGGCGCAGCGCGCGGCGATCGCGGATGACTTCCCCGAGATCCATGAAGCCCGCCTTCTTCGCGGCGGCGACGGACAGAGCCGTGCATTCGCGCTCGGTTTTGCCCAGGTCCAGAAATTCCCGATATTCGCCGGAAAAGGCTTCAATGGCTTTCAGCCCTTCGCTGTCGTACTTTTCCCATGCGGATTTCTGCATTGATTTGTCCTCCGTTCAGTTTGATGGCAGGATTATACCGCAATTTCCGGAAAAATTCAACAGCGCTTTGCCGCCGGTTTGCCGGAGGGCGTGCGGCTTCGGGGGATGCGGATTTCCTGTAAAATGCCTGTTGATTCTTTGACGAAATCCGATTTGGAATGTATAATAATATCCATATGATAACCGGCCGGGAAGGACGCGCGATGAAGCAGTTTTTGAAACAGAACAAAGGGCTGATCTACATACTGGCGGCGACCGCCGCGGTGGTCATCGTGTTCGCGATGAGCGGTGAAATTCCGGTGATCGTGCACGAGCTGAGCCACCTTGAGCTGCGCTGGGTATTTCTTGCCGGCTGCGCCGGCGTCGGCTACCTGCTGGTTCGGGCGGCGACGCTGTATTATTACCTTCGCAGGCGCAAGCAGCGGATTCCGTTTCTGCGCGCGATGATCGTCACCGGCGTCGGGCAGTTCTATTCGGCGATCACGCCGTCTTCCAGCGGCGGGCAGCCGATGCAGGTTTTCACCATGCACAAAATGGGCATTCCGGTGGCAGACGGCACGGAGACGGTGCTGGTGAAGTACCTGGGCTTTGAGGCCGCGTTCCTGATTCTGGGCGCGGTGCTGTGGGGAACCCACAGAACGCTGGTGCGGGAAAACCTGGGCGGCATGATCTGGCTGGTGCTGATCGGGTACCTGGTGAACCTGGGGCTGATGAGCCTCGTGTTTCTGTCGGTGGCGAAGACGGGCGCGATCGTGAAGCTGATGGACTGGCTGATCGATCTGGGCGCGCGGTTTCGCCTGGTCCACCATCCGGAGAAAACCAAGGAGTGGGCGAAGCATCAGCTGACCGAATACCGCGCCGGCATGCTGGCGCTCCGGTCGCATCCAGGAAGCGCGCTGATGATTCTGCTGTTCTCGTTCCTGCAGCTGCTTCTGCTGATGAGCACCGGCTACTGCGTGTACCGGGCGTTCGGGCTGAACGATTACGGCGCGGGGCAGGTCATGACGATGCTGTTCCTGCTGTTCATCGCGGCGGCGTTCGTACCGCTGCCGGGCGCTGCCGGCGCCCAGGAGGGCGGGTTTTACCTGTTCTTTCGCGGGATGATTCCGGAGAGCCTGATCATGCCGTGCCTGGCGTGCTGGCGCTTCTTCACGTATTATCTGCTGCTGATCATGGGCTTTCTGTGCGTGGTGGCGGAAAAGCTGCTGGACATGCGCGGGGAGGATGACAGGCGTTGAACGGAGAGAGAATCGCCAGCGCCAGAAACCCGCTGGTGCAGGAGCTGGCGCGGCTGAAAACCGCCAGGGGCCGGAAGGAAACGGGCCTGATGCCGGTGGAAGGCGAGAAAATGCTGCTGGAGGCGCTTCGGGCGGGATTGCGGCCTGAGGTGCTGCTGTACGACGAGGAACGGGCCGGCGCGCTCGCCGGCCTGATCGCGATGTTCCGCTGCGACGCGCATCCGGTGCCCGCCGGCGTACTGGCGCGCTGCGCGGATACCGTGACGCCCCAGGGCTGCCTGGCCGCGTTTCACATTCCGCCGGAAACCGCGCCGGAGGCCCTGGGCGGGAGGATTGTGGCGCTCGACGGCGTGCAGGATCCGGGGAACTGCGGCACCATCTGGCGCACCGCCGACGCGGCGGGCTTTACCGGCATCCTGTTCGGCGGCGGGTGCGCGGATCCGATGAGCGGCAAGGTGCAGCGGGCGACCATGGGAAGCGGCTTCCGCCTGCCCTACGCGAGGGCGGACCGCCTGAGCGGCGCGCTGCGTGCGCTGAAGGAATCGGGCTGGCGGATTCTGGTATCCGCGCTGGGCGAGAAGGACGTGTACCGGCGCGAAGCCCGGCCGGGCCCGTTCGTGCTGGTGATCGGCAGTGAGGCACGGGGCGTCGGGGAAGAGGTTCGGGATCTGGCCGACGAAAGGCTGATGCTCCCGATGCGCGGCGGCGCGGAATCCCTGAACGCGGCGGTCGCGGCCGGCGTCCTGATGTACGAACTGACGCGGCCCGGCGGGCAGAACAGCGCAGGAGAGTGACGCCATGCGGCAGATGAACCGGGCGCAGAAAATCGAACAGAGCATCGTAAAAAAGTATCACAAGGAGCTGTGGAGGCCGTTTATGGCGTCCGTACGGCGCTACCGGCTGATCGAAAGCGGCGACAGCATCGCGGTGTGCGTTTCCGGCGGCAAGGATTCGATGCTCCTGGCAAAGATGATGCAGACCCTCGCGCGCCACAGCGAGGTTCCGTTTTCCTGCCGCTTCCTGGCGATGGATCCGGGGTACAGCCCGGCGAACCGCGCCAGGCTGGAGCAGAACGCGGCGGAGATGGGGATTCCGCTGGAGGTGTTCGCCACCAACGTGTTTACCGTCGCGAACCGGGCGGAAAAGAACCCGTGCTATCTGTGCGCGCGGATGCGCCGCGGGCATCTGTACCATATGGCGCAGGAAGCGGGCTGCAACAAAATCGCGCTGGGGCACCATTTCAACGACGTGATCGAAACCACGGTGATGGCGCTGTTCCACTCGGCGCAGCTGCAGGGCATGCTGCCGATGCTCCACAGCAGGAATTTTCCGGGGATGACGCTGATCCGCCCGCTGTACGCGGTGCACGAAAACGACATTATCGCCTGGGCGCGGTACAACGGCCTGACGTTTCTGCGCTGCGCCTGCAGCTTTACCGAGGGCCAGGCGGAGGACGCGGTGTTCTCCGCGCGCAGGGAAACCAAGGAACTGATCGCCCGACTGAAAAGAGATCATCCGGACGTGGAAAAGAGCATATTCAACGCGCTGCACGCGGTGGCGGTGGATACGTTCCCCGGGTACAAGCGCGATGGATCAATAACGAGCTTTCTCGAAAAGTTCGACCAGGAAGAGGAGGAAAACCGATGAATCCGACGATCGATTGCCTGCTTACCCGCCGTTCGGTGCGGAAATACCTGGCAAAGCCTGTGGAGATGGACAAGCTGGATCAGATTCTGGAATGCGGGCGGTACGCGGCCACCGCGAAGGGGCTGCAGGGCGTCCATCTGGTGCTGGTGGAGGACAAAGCGCTGATCGCGCGAATGAGCAAAATGAACGCCGAAGTCTGGGGAAGGGACATCGACCCGTTCTACGGGGCGCCCTGCGTGATCGTGGTGCTGGCGGATCCCGAGGCGTGCAAGTGCCCGGTGGAGGACGGGTCCCTGGCGCTGGGCAACATGATGCTGGCGGCCCACGCGCTGGGGCTGGGAAGCTGCTGGATCAACCGCGCCTACGAGGTGTTTGAGACCGAAGAGGGCAAGGCGATGCTCAGGGAAATAGGCCTGAAGGACACCCTGCGCGGCATCGGAAACCTGATCGTCGGCTATGCCGACGGCGCTCTGCCGGAGCCGAAGCCCCGCAGGGACGGGCTGATCACGAAGATTCTGTAACCATAGGGCCGAACGCATTCACCGATCGGATGCGTTCGGCTTTCTGCCGGGCAGCAGGGAGGAAACGCATGGGACGCATCATTGACATGAAAGAGGCACAGGAGAAGATCCGCGGCACTTTTACGCCGGAATACATGCAAAAGAATTTCACGGTGAACGAGGAACAGGCGAAGGAGACGATCCGGGATCCCGACAAGGTCGAGAAAATGCTGCTTGATCTGGAAAAGAAGCTCGCGTCTTTTCCCAAGCTGGGCGGCACGCTGGCGTATGTGCCGACGATGATTTCCCTGGTGCGCAGTTATCTTCGCAGGGAATACACCCAGGTCAGCGTGGTGTCCATCGGCGTGACCGTGCTGGCGCTCGCTTACGTGCTCGCGCCGATCGACCTGATCCCGGACGCGATTCCGCTGGTCGGGATGCTGGATGACGCGGCTGTCGTCGGCTTCTGCCTGAATACGGTAAAGGGAGAACTGGACCAGTACCGCGCCTGGCGCGGCATGCCCGCCGCGGAACCGCAGGGCGCGGCGGAGGACCGGAGCGAGGGCCCGAAGGAGTAAGCCGCGGAGCCGATTCCTGGGAGGGAGAACGGGAAGGGCGAAGAAACAGGCGAAGAACACAAGAGGACGAGAACACAAGGGGACGGGGCTCTGTGATCTCAGGGTTGTGTCAAGTTATTTTCGCACATTTGGTCGAGCCAAACCCGCGCGTGAGCGCCAGTAACCCCTGGATTCTCGGAGCCGAGCTAGAGTACGAATAAGCACCAAGGCAGCCACCGCCGGCAGGCGGCTTGGTTTGACAGGTTTCGGAACGGGTGATACAATGGCCGGGCGATGGGACGGAAACATATCAGTAACCCCTGAGTTCCCGTCGCCACACAGGCGGCATCACCCGTTCCGGGCTCTGTCAAACTGGCGGTGTCAGGACGGCAAAGCCTGGCAGGCCTGTTCTTTCTCCATATCGTATAAGCGCGCCATTTCGAGGTATTTCTTCGTCCCCCAATTCGATGCCGAAACATGGTGTAGTCTCGCGCAAACAAGCATCAATGCGCTGTTGCCATCCGGGAAACAGCCAACAGCGTTGGTTCTTCTCCGGATCTCCCGATTAATGGCGTCTCCATTCGCC
>JAFWEY010000142.1 GCA_017512675.1 Clostridia bacterium
CCTGGGAATGTCAATGTATATGATGTGACAGAGACCTCTGCGGAAGTAAGCTGGACTCGAGTTCTTGGTGCAAAGTATTATAATATCATAGTGTTAAAAGACGGTGTAGTAAAGGGAAGACATGATCATAAAACGTCACCCTTTACGATACCTAATTTGGAAAAAGGAACAACATATGAGGCTTTTGTCCATGCTCAAAATGAAATCGACTCTGTTCCTGCAACGTATGAGTTTACGACTAAGGGTCCTAATCCCCTGCCGAATGGAGTTGTCAGAAAAGTCAACAGATCGGATTTGTCGTGGGTAGTGGATCAGAGGAATTATCCATCACTGAGATTTGAAGATGGCGATTCAATAGCAGATTCAGGATGTGGATTGTGCGCAACTATAAATGCTGTCGCCTATTTAACAGGATACTTGTTAGATGTTAATACCGTACTAAGGTTTTGGAATGATAACGGATGTCATTGCTCAGACGGAACCTACTGGTCTGCTTACGAGAAGTTTGCAAGTAGTTCATATGGGCAGGGTTGTGGGTTCTACAGGGAATCAGTTAATGACACATTATCAAGATATAAAGGATTTATACAAGAGGGAGGAGTTATTATAATGGGCTGTTCAAGAGATAGATCATCAAACAAAGGCGGACATGTAATGGCAATTGTCGATTACAATAAAGATACCAACAAATTCTTGATACTAGATTCTGCAGGCACACAGCAGAATCACTTGGGGGATTATTGGGCATACACAGGCAGTCTTAGTGGGTGGTATACAATAAGCGAAGATCGAAAGATCTATGGTGGCTCAATAACTCTCAATATGGGTGGCACGAGAGGCTATAAGCGACGTTAAAGCAACACCGCATAATTCGCCGGTACGCTCGGCGGTGCTTTATGCGCTATCCATTTCCTGCAGATTTTTCGATTTGTTTCCCCCAGTAAACCTTCGAAATCTGCAGAAACGCCTGATGCAAAATTTATTTCCCGACCGACTACCTCATTTGGGGCTGTCTCAAAACGAGGCAGCCTCGAAATCAAAAAAAGAGGAAAAAAAGATAAGCACGGTCTTGCGCAGTACGGCAGGATGTCGGTGGAAATGCCGGCAGGAGTGGGAGTACAGAGATAGCGGTGCTGATGAAAGCTCTGGACCAGCCGTGTTAGACTTCACAAGGGCGAGAAACTGCTATTTCCGCTGCGGAGACACCGACATGCGCATGCAGACAGAGGGGCTGGCTTTTTTCCGACACACCTGATGGTGCGAAGGCTACCGCAATCGTCCATTCCCTGGTGGAAACGGCAAAGGCCAACAACCTCCGCCTGGAAGGCGATATCGAGCACTTGCTGACCGTTCTGCCGGAGCGACTCGTTGCTGATCCGAACGCCGGCATTGATGACCTGCTGCCCTGGGCTGATGCTATTCAGAAGCGGTTTGCTCTGTTCGGCACGGGGGATCGGAAAGCAAATACCGGTTTTTCAGAATACAGCAAACTCCACGAGATCCAGGGCCTTCAGTGCGGCCAATGCAGCCTCCTCGTCCGGGTCTTCCCCGAGGCCCCAAAGCTCAGGCAGACGGGAAAGAATTCCCGTGAAGTCGCGTTTCCCGCTGGCGATCATGAAAAGTAGATCCGCCGTGCTGCGGGGGACATCGACAAATGCCGTATGGATCGCACAGGCTCCGTCCTCCCCGGCGCAGAAGCTGACCAGCACCATGGGATGTGCGTCGCCGTAATCCAGCAGAACAAAGGAAAGGCGGGATCGGTGTTCGTCCATCACCCGCAGGGATTCATAACGCGCGATGGAAGACGCGGCAAGCCTGGTGACCCCAGCCCTGCTGTTCAGAAAAGAGGCGGGCAGGTCCATCAGATTGAGGCAAAAGAGATCGAGGTGCGTTCCTGCATCCTGCGTGCTGAGGCCGGGCACCAGCGGCATCAGCTGCGCGACTGCTTCCCGGGGAATGGAAGCCACTGCCGCGCGGCGGCGATTTTCGGGTTTTGTCCAATCCCCGCCCCATCCGCCGATCAGGGACAGCAATTCCTGATCCGACGTATACAGTTCTGCATATCCCTGTAATTCGCACAGCGCTGACAGGTTTTCTGCCGCGGTCTGTCCCGTTTCCACGAGCAGTGCGGGATCGTACTCCTGCGCAAACACGGCAGGAACGAGCAATGCGATGATCATTACAGCAAGCAGCCGTTTGCCCATTTGGTTTTTTCCTCCTTGTACAGCAAAGCCTTTCGGGGGCAGGCGCGACCGATCGCGGCGTTTCCAATGCACCGAAGAAGCGTTCAGTGGAATCGCGTCATGTCCCGCCGGAGCCCCGATTCTGCGCCGCCTCCGGAATCAGTATAGCAGTTTGGCCGATGAAAATCAACGGAAGGAGTGGAATCTGTTGCGGTGAACCAGCTGCAGACCAATCCGGGTCAGTTCAGGGAAGAACGCGAAGCGCGCGGGGGAAGGGCTGGCGCACGAATGCGTTTTCCGGGCGGCAAAAAGCCGGCGCCCTAAAGCGCTGTGAGTCGGTTCCCATGCTCTGCATTGGCCAATTTTCCCCGAAATTCCACGCCAATGTTCTTGACGGTATTCGCGGTGCGGTGATATAATCACTGCATATTTTTTCGTGTGCCGGGGAAACCCTTCGTGCGCGCTTGCTTTTGCAGAGAAAGGATGATCGATATGCGGCACATCTACCCTGAAGGCTATAAGCCGGTACTGGATTTGCGTTCCACGCAGCAGGCAATCAAGACGCTGAAGGACTGCTTTCAGTAGCAGCTCGCCGCGGCGCTCAACCTGACGCGCGTGTCGGCGCCGCTGTTTGTGCGGAAAATGACCGGACCGAACGACGACCTGAACGGCACCGAGCGGAAGGTCGGTTTCGATCTGCTGGAGACGCCGGGCGACGAAATCGAAGTGGTGCAGTCTCTGGCCAAGTGGAAGCGCGACGCGCTGGGACGCTATGGGTATCCGACGGGCAGCGGGCTGTATACCGACATGAACGCGATCCGGCGCGATGAGGAGACGGACAACCTGCATTCCGTGTATGTGGATCAATGGGACTGGGAAAAGGTCATTCGCCGCAGCGATCGATCCATCGAAACCCTGGTGGACACCGCAAAGCGCATCCATGCGGCGGTTCTGGAGGCGGAAACTGTGCTGCACAGCCGGTATCCGGCGCTGCACCCGCGGCTGCCGGCTGAACTGACGACCGTTTCGAGCATGGAGCTTTACCAGATGTATCCCGATGTCAGCCCGGACGCGCGGGAGAGGATGTTCGTCAAGGAGCATCACGCGGCGCTGATCCTCCAGATCGGGCACAAGCTTCCGGACGGCAAGCCGCATTCCGGCAGGGCGCCGGACTATGATGACTGGCAGCTCAACGGCGATCTGATTTATTACCACCAGGAACTGGACTGCGCTTTTGAGGTGTCTTCGATGGGGATTCGGGTGGACGCGTCCAGCATGTTCTCGCAGCTGAGCGAAGCGGGCGCGCTGGACCGGCTGGAATTGCCGTTCCATCAGGCGGTAATGCGCGATGAACTGCCGCTGACCATGGGCGGCGGCATCGGACAGAGCCGGCTCTGCATGCTCCTGCTGCGCAAGGCGCATATCGGCGAAGTTCAGTGTTCGGTTTGGACGGACGAGGTGCGCGACCTGTATCTGGCGCACGGAGTGCAGCTTCTTTGATTCGAGGCCGGATGACGCGGAAAAGCGAACCATAACAGAATCCCCCGCCGCAGGGCGGGGGATTTGCGTGCTTCGTCAGCGATCTTTCGGTCAGCCTTCCTGAATCGAAGCGATCATGTGTTTGGCAGCGACGGAGCCGGAGTTCCAGGCATAGCCCTGCGTCCAGCCGACCCCTTCGTAATACGGATAGCTGAAGAATCCGCCGCTGTCCTGTCCCGCGACGTACAGCCCGCTGATCGGCTGGTAATCGCCGTTCACCGCCTGAAGATTCTCGTTGACGCGAATGCCGTTGTAGGTTCCGTCGATGGCGGAAATCACGCGCACCGCGTAGAACGGCCCTTCGGAGAGGGGAGGCATCATGTCGCTGCGCTTGCCGAAGAGCGGATCTTCGCCGGTCTCCAGAACCGTCATGTAATCCTGAATGTTCTTCTGATAGATTTCCTGATCGGCAAACCCGATGGCGACACCCAGGTCTTCGAGCGTGTCAGCCTTCCAGGCTTCGCCCGCTTCCAGCGCAACCGCCATTTCGTCCTGCAGCGTGTAGTAGCTGGGAACCAGAATGCGCGCCCGCAGTTTCAGGCTGTCGATGGTTTCTTCGCTGAGCACGCCGTACAGGCCCTTTTCGGTCATCGCGTCCAGCTGCTCCTGAGTGAAGACCAGGTACGCGAAGCCGACGCGCCGGAGCGCGGAAGCGCCGTAGGAAAGCGCCTGGGTTACGAAGAACTCCTCGTTCACGAAGCGCTCGCCGGAAGGATCCAGCGCCAGGGAGCCCGCCTGGTTCATGAACTTCATGTATCCCGCGTAGAAATCGACCTTTTTGTTGGAGCAGAATTCCGCGAGGTGCGGACTCACTTCGTCCGAGAGAATCGCGCCGATTTCCATGCACATGTTTACGCCGTCGCCCACATTGGAGCTCAGCCCGTTCAGATAGAAATTGTCGTGTCCGATGTACTTGCGCAGCATCTCGTCGTTGCCGCCAAAGCCGCCGGTGCAGACCAGCGTTTTTTTGGCGCGCACGGTGACTTTGGTGCCGTCCTGCTTCTCCGCTTCGACGCCCACTACCGTACCGTCCTCGACGATCAGGTGCTTCGCAGTGGTTTCGAGCATCACGTTGATGCCCGCGGGTTCAAGGAACTGGCGGTACAGCACGTCGAATTTGCGGGTTCCCTTGCCGGTGTCGTGTGCGGTCACGCCCGCTTTGGTGACGCCCGGGTCTTCGGTCTGGTTCCAATACGCCTGCAGCCGGTCGGCATTGGGGCCGGAAACCTTCAGGATGTTGTACACCAGCGGGCCGTTGGCACGCCATTTGCAGAAATCCATCAGTTCGCGGAACGCGCTGTCTACCGTGTAATCGGCTACGCCCGCGTCGATTTGCTGCTGGGACTGGATGCCGGCAAACCCCGTGGAGCATACGGAGGTGCCGCCCAGCTTGCCGGTTTTTTCCAGAACGATGGCGTCCACGCCGGCTTCCATCGCTTCGATGGCTGCCATGGTTCCCGCAGCGCCCGCGCCGATGATGACGATGTCGGTTTCATAGGTCTCTTACGCGTCGGATTTCGGAACCGGTTTCATGAAATCAACCGGATCGGCGCCTGCCGCTTCCAGCGCCTGGGCCACGCCGTTCAGAATCGCGCGGCTGGTCAGCGTCGCGCCGGTGACGACGTCCACGGCGATCGACTGATTGGCGACGATTGCCGCCGGAAGCCGCTCGATGCAGGGATCGGTGAAGCCGGGGGTGTCGGAAGTGGAAACCACTTCCACGGAAAGGATGCTCGTTTCATCCACGGTGACAGAAACCTGCGTCGGTTCGATGATCGCCGGGGAGCCGAAGCGCTCGCCCTCGATGGAGCCCTTCTGCCATTTGCCGTAGGCTTCGCCGGTATAAGTGCCGGGCGTCATTGCCGCTGCCGCTGCGGCTTCTTCGGCCGGCGCCGCAAGCGTCACGCCGCTCTGTGCCAGCGCCTCTTTCGCCGCAGTCAGGATGGCGGTGGAGGTAAAGGTGCAGCCGGAAACGGCGTCCACTTCCACCGAGTTGGCCTTCAGCATCATATCCGGCATCAAATCCACCGCGTTGGAACCGATGCCCTGGGTCTCATCCGGGCCTTCGACGGTTACGTTCGTCAGCCGGTCGCCTTCGATGGTCAGCGTTACGGTGACCTCGCCGCCAAATCCCTTCGCGGACGCCGTGTAAGCATTGCCCGCTTCCGCAAACGCGGCAAATACGCCGGAGAGCATGCAGACTGCGAGCAGCAGGGACAGTATTCTTGTCTTCTTCATCCTGAAACCTCCTTCTTTTCGGGCATGGAAGCCCAATACCTCCATTCCTTTATAGCACCTCAAACTGTTTGAGATGCAAGGGGGTTGTCTGGATTTAACATATTCCGTTTCCGGGTCACGGGAATCCAGCACTCGTAATACACGGCGGCGGGGATGACCTCTTCGCCCAGAGCCCGGAACTCCCCGACCTTCGAAAGAACGCGCTGAATGGCGGGGGCGCAGATTTCCAGTCCCTGTGATTCCGCATACGCGGCGATCCCCTGATAGGAAGGCTCGTCCATCGCGCGCCGGACCGCGGTGTGAATGCACAGCGGCCATTCGATTTTTTCCGCCGGCGTGCCGATCGGAAGCCCCAGGCGCAGCGCATCCTGTTCCCAAGCACAGTATCCGCTTTCCCGGCCGCTCCACGGGTCGCAGGCGAGGATCGAGGATGGATGCACGCGCACTGCGCTTTCGACGATCGGCAGTGCGTTGATCCACTTTTCCAGCATGCTCCAGACCGCGTCGTCTTCCGTGATTTGGTCGTCTCTTCGATCGATCAGCAGGTACATGGGCGGCAAAGCGCACAGTTCAAAGCGGCCCTGCAGATCGTGAACGCGCAGGATGTTGGCCCTTTGACGCCGAAGCGCCTCGAGGCGGAACCTGAGCTCTTCCATCTCGCGCTCTGTTTTCAGAGCCTGCGCTTTCAGCCGGGCATCGATGGCATCCAGCTCCGTTTCGGAGAACAGCTCCTGTATTTCCCGGGTGCCGAAGCCCATGTTGTGATACTGGCGAACCGATGACAGCAGCTTCAGGGTTCGCAGGTGATAGCGCCTGTCGCCGGTGTTCCTGTCGCGCGTAGGCTGTAAGAAGCCTTTCTCCTCGTAATACCGGATGGTCTGAGGCGAAATCCGAAAATGCTTTGCCAGGGTGCCGATTTTTATGTACATGAGAATCACCATACCGGCGCGGTGACCGGCGCATTAGGACGAAAACGGATGCCGCAGAATTCTCCGTTCACCGGGAATATGCTCCTGAGAGGAACCCGCGGATCGGGCGGTTGGCTGCACTGCATTCATTATACAGGGATCGGCGTCCAAAAGCAAAGCGATTCTGCTTTTTGGGAAACGCTTGATTGCACGGCCGCAATTCTGGTATAATGGGTGTCACACGGAGGAATGCATGAATTCTGATTTGTATACACTGGTTTCTCTTGCGGCCCGTTACTGGTTCGCTTTGCTGATGGTTGTGACCGTTGCGCGCGCCTGGCACGCAACGAGGGTGGACAACCGCAGGGCGCGCGTACTGCGCGGCTGGATGCCCGAGACCGGCTGCATCGGCGAATTCCTGGCGAGCGGCGCGCGCGACAGGATAGAAATCCGGCTGCCGATTCCGCGGGAAGGCGTCCTCGGTTCGTCGTCAGGCGCGGATATACAGATACGGGGACGCGGAATCGCGCGCAATCAGGCGCACATCGAACTGCGCGAAGGCGGCGTTTGGGTGCGTCCGCTGAAGCGCGGGATTTTTGCGCGCAATGGGGAAACGATGCAGGAGCCGTTTCTGCTGCGGGACGGGGATATTTTTACCGTCGGCAGCGTTCAGCTGATAACGGTTTTGTTTGACCCGGCGGAGGCGCGCCGGGGTGGCGGGGAAGACCCGTTCGGGGACGAAGAGCGCTTGTGGGACGAACCCCGAAAGCGCTCCGCGGCACAGGACCCGGAGAAGCGGAACCCGTCAGGCCGGACGGATGCGGCGGACCCGTTTTTTGACGACGACGCGCTGTGGGGAGACGAAACAGAGGAGACGGTATGGCAAAGCGGCAAATCAAGGCATCATCGCTGATGCAGGTTCTTCTCAGGTCAAATACCCGGCTTTTGCTCAGCGGCGTCATTGCTTTTCAGATCAGCGGAATGCTGCTGCTGGCGATGAAAACCAGCCCGCCGGATTGGCAGGCGCTGCTGTTCGCGGCTGCGATGCCCTGCGCCTCCGCGGGCATCGTTCGGCTGTTCTCGGCACTGTGGAAGGTTGACCGCGCACTGCTGATTCTGATGCTGTTTCTGTGTTCCGTCAGCCTGGTCACCCTGGAGGACATCGCGCGTTCCGCCGTCACGCCGTGGCAGCAGGCGACGCATATGCTGGGCGGCTTTCTTGCAATGGCGCTGGGCATACTGACGGTCCGGAAGCTGCGCAGGTATGAAAAGTGGTTCCTGCCGCTGTCCGCCGCGGCCGTGGCCGGCGTGGCGCTGCCGCTGGTATTCGGGCAATGGCATTACGGCGCCAAAAACTGGATCCATCTGTTTGGCGGCGTTTCGGTGCAGCCGGCGGAATTCGGGAAATGCGCGCTGATTCTCCTTCTGGCGTGCGGGCTGGCCAATCGGCCGCGAATGCGTCAATGCGTCGTGCCCCTGGCGGTGGCTGCCGCGCTGTGCGGGCTGCTTCTTGCGGAACGGGACCTGGGCGCGCTGCTTCTGTACTTTCTTGTCACCTGCGCTGCCTATTTTGCCGCGACCGGGAATCTTCCGGTGACCCTGATGGGGCTTGGCGCCGGGGTCGCGGGCGGCGTTCTTGCCGTTCGCATGTTTCCCTATGTGCAGAAACGCATCGAGGTATGGCAGAATCCCTGGTCCGACCCGCTGGACAAGGGATGGCAGATCATTCAGGCGCTGATCGCGATCGGCAGCGGCGGGCTGTTCGGCATGGGGCTGGGACTGGGGTATCCGAGGAATATACCGCTGTACAATTCGGACTTCATTTTTGCGGCGATCTGCGAGGAATTCGGCCTCGTGTTTGCCGTCGGGCTGATTCTGATCTATGTGATCATCATTTTGCGCGGCATTTCTGTCGCGATGAATGCGCGCACCAGCTTTCATATGCTGATCGCTGTCGGCGTGGTGGTGCTGATCGGCGTACAGGCATTCATCATCATCGGCGGCAATGTCAAAATGATTCCGCTGACCGGCGTGACGCTCCCGTTTGTCAGCACAGGCGGCTCCTCGATCATCAGCATGATGGGGGCGTTTGGCATGCTGCTCGGCGTGTCTTCGGTTAACGCGTACGACGAAGCGGAAGATTTGAAGCGGCTGGAGTGGCGGGAGGCGAACGCATGAGGCGCATACGGGGCGCGATCCGCGCCATTTCCGTTCTGCTGCTGGCGGCGTTCGCGGGCCTGATCCTGTACGTCGGGTATTCCGTATACACGAGTTCATCGCGATGGCTGACCAGCGGGTACAACGCCCGGCTGACCCATGCAAAGCGCACGGTCCGCATGGGAAACATCACGGACCGCAACGGTTTGCTGCTCGCAACGACGGATCAGGACGGCATGCGAATGTACAGCGCCGATCCGGCGCTCAGACGCGCGGTGTCGCAAACCGTCGGCGACACGATGAGCATGTCGGGAACCGGCGTGGAAACCTTCCACGCGCAGACGCTGCTGGGCATTTCCGGCTCGCTGATCGACAGAACCTGGCAGTACCTGACCGGCAAGGAGTATACCGGGGAGGACATCCGCCTGACCATCGACGCGGAGCTTACAAGCTATATATCCGGGCTGTTTCCCGAAGGGAAAAACGGGGCCGTGGCGGTGATCAATTATCAAACGGGGGAAATCCTTTCCATGGTGTCCAAACCCGATTACGACCCGCAGGCGCTGGTAAACCGGCGGGAAGGCGCGGATGAAAACGGTTCCGGGTATCTGAACCGCTGCCTGCAGGGGCAGTACGCGCCGGGTTCCGTCTTCAAGGTGATCACACTGGCCGCCGCGCTGGAAAACCTGCCGAACGTGCAGAACGAGCACTTTTACTGTGAAGCGGAGCAGGCCTTCGGCGACGGAACCGTCAGCTGCTACGGGCATACAAAGCACGGAAAGCTCTCGCTGCTTCAGGCGTTCTCCGAATCCTGCAACGTGTCCTTCGCCGAGATCGCCTGTGCGCTCGGTTCCGATTTGCTGGCAAAAACCGCCGAGGACGCGGGCTTCAACGACAATTTCCGTTTTCAGGATCTCATTCTCTACGAGTCGTCGATGGAAAAGGGAGATCTGCCGCTGTACGATCTCGCATGGACCGGCGTCGGACAGGGGACCACGCTGGTAACGCCGCTGCACATGGCGATGATCGCGGGGGCAGTCGGCGCAGGCGGCATTATGCGGGAACCGAAGCTCATTCTGCAGGTGACCGGAGAGGGCGGGATTCCCCGCATACGGACGGGCGGGGGCATCTACAGGAGGGCATTTTCGGATTCGACCGCCCGGACGCTCAGCGACTATATGCGTTACGCGGTGGAGAGGGGAACCGGCACCAAGGCGCGGATTTCCGGGTACACCGTTTGCGGGAAAACGGGATCTGCGGAAATATCCAACGACAAATCCGTTTCCACGAACGCTTGGTTTGTCGGTTTTGTGGAGGACGAAAGGCATCCTTACGCGATCGCGGCGGTCGTGGAGCAGGGCGGAACCGGCGGGTCCGTCGCCGCGCCGCTGGCGGCGAAAGCCCTGAAAATGGCCATCGAAAGAAACGGCTGACCCGCGCGGGGGGCCGCGCTCTGCGCCGCGGAAACCAAACGATGCGCAACTCCGTCAAATATTCGCGTGCGCGTTTGTGTTGGAACAATTCCTGCACAGAAACGTAAGATTTGAGCCTTGCCATTTTTACGCGAATACGGTAAAATATTTGTGTTGATTGACGCAATGGAAGGGGTGACGCTTGTATGACGATCATACAGGCTGCAATACTCGGTTTGGTACAGGGCCTGACAGAATTTTTGCCGGTCAGTTCATCCGGCCATCTGCTGCTCGTGGAAAGGCTGTTCGGCCTGAAAAACTCGTCGCTTCTGTTCAGCGTGCTCCTGCATCTCGGCACGCTGCTGGCAGTTATCGTCGTATACCGCAAGCGCATATGGAAAATGATTCGCCGCATACCCGATATGTTCCGTCATCCGCTGAAGAACGAGTTTCTGCTTTTGATTGTCGCCACGATTCCGGCGGTGATTGCCGCGCTGGTGATCGATTTTGACGACGCCTTTGCCGGCGAATACCTGGGTTTCTCGTTCCTGCTGACAACGCTGATCCTTTGGCTCAGCGACCTGGTCAGCGGCCTGGCTCCGCAGATCAAAAAGGTCGGGCTTCCGCAGGCGATCGTAATGGGCATTATGCAGGCAGTGGCGATTCTTCCGGGCGTTTCGCGTTCCGGTTCCACGATTGCGGGCGGCGTGTCCGCCGGGCTGAGCAGAAAGCGCGCGGCAGACTTCGCTTTCCTGATGGCGATTCCGGCGATTCTGGGTTCAGCGGTGCTCGAAGGGGTCAAGCTGATCAGGAATCCGGAGGTGGTCACCGGCAGCTGGATGCCGATCATCGTCGGCGTTCTCGTATCCGCGGCCGCCGGGTATCTGGCAATCCGGCTGATGCTGAAGATCATCCGCCGCGTCCGCCTGACCTGGTTCGGCGTCTATACCGGGGTGCTGGGCATTCTGGTGCTGCTGGATCAGTATATGTTCCATTATTTCTTCTGAGAATCTGCGCAGTCGCGCATATGCCCGCGGGAAAAGCCCGCGGGCGATTTCTTTGCCCTCGAAAGGGCGCCGGCGGTTGCCGGGACGGCAGCCGCGGCTTTCCGGCGCTTCGGCGCGCAGAAGACGCGCTCCGGGGCGGCCTCTTCCGGGGATTCGCGGACAATGCGCCCGCCGCGGCGGGCAGCGGAACGGAATCGCAGCAGAGCCGCATCATGGTTTCATAACATTCAGACGATACAGTTTCCCTTTACAATTTGCCCGGAATGGAGTATAATAAATATGTATGACAAATTTTAAAGGAAAGGGGGAGCGCTTTGATGGCAAAATCGTTGAAAAAGCCGAAACGCCGTCCGATGAGCAATTACAGCAAATCGGTCATCCGCTGGCTGGTTTTCTGTTTTCCGATCGGGCTGATGATGATGTGGAACGACCGGTGCCGTTGGCATAAGGCTGTCAAGTCCGCGGTCACGGCGGTGATTGCCTGTGTGCTCGCGGCAGCCATTCTGCCGCAAACCCTTCCTCCGGAGCGGAAGCGCGGCGGCGTGGAAACGGTGTCGCTGACCGCGGCATACGAAACCCAGGGCCCGGTGCAGCAGATCGGCAGCGGCGATGATTACGAGGTATATGTTCCCGTATACGTGCCGCAGGCGACTCTGATCGTACAGCCGACCCCGACGCCGGTTCCGATTTACGTCTGGTGCAACGACGGCGGGCGCTATTATCACAACAAGAACTGCCGTTATGTGAAAAAAACGACGCCGAGGGCGACACTGCAGCAGGCGATTTCCGCGGGGTATTCTCCCTGCAAGGACTGCAATCCGCCCAAAGAAGAGGAATTGTATTAGGGAAGCACCGCTGGGGTCGCCGCTGCATCCGGCGGACGCGGAAATCACCGGACGCATCCGGCGGGGTTTTCTTTCAAAAGAAGTCCGGACAGTTCAACAGGGATTCAAATCGGCGCGGCCGCTGCGTTCAGTTCGGCCGCGCCGATTGCCGTTCCGCTTTCGCATATCTGCGGGGCGGACCCTGGAAATGAACAGCTTCGCGCCGCGCGCGGGATTCCCGCAGCGCGGCTTCGCTTTTTGGAATGATTCTGCCGGGATCGAATGCGGTCAATCGGGATTCCGGTGCCCTGACGGCCGATTCACTGCCGTCGGCGGAATCCGAAGGCGTTTCGCGGGAGGAATCCCGCCGTGCCGGCCGGGCAGAGATCCCGGGTCAATTCGTCATGCTTCTGAGGAATTCGATGGCGGCTGCGGCGTCGGCCTCAAAGTTTCCGGCCGTGTAGGCTTCACAGCTGATGCGCGCGTCATAACCGGCTTTCTTCAGCGCGTCAAAGAACGGCTGATAGTGCGCGTCCAGCCTGGACAGGCTGGGGCAGTGCCGCTTCTCCAGCTGGGCAAAATGCACGTGCCGAAGGAACTCGCTTCCCCAGACGGCCAGATGCCATTCGGGTTCGTCCATCACGCGCAGATGGTAGTAATCCACCAGAACGCGGACGTTTTCCAGGTTTACATCCCTTGCCAGGCACACGCCGTCCACAAAGCTGTTGATCAGATTGCATTCGGCGGCGCGCAGCGGTTCAATGACGATCGTAATGCCGTGTTCTTCGGCAATCGGGGATATGCGCTTCAAAAGACCGATGACCTGTGCGTACCCGTCCTCCATCGGCCAGGACACGGGCACGTTCTTCGCGGCGCCGGAACCGAAGACCACGGTCATCGCGCCCAGGCGTTCAAGCCGGGAAAGCGCGCGGCGGACGTAGGAATCCGCTTTTTCGCTGTTTGCGTCCGGCCCGGTAAGACGCACCGACGGCGGGAAGAAATTGTTGCTGGCTTCGCAGGGAACGCCGGTTTCCGATACTTTCGCGGCCAGTGCGTCGAACGCCTCGTCGTCCAGCGCGGCGACTTCGGCGCAGGGCAGCTCCACATAGTCGTAGCCCAGCTTTTTCAGCGTCCCGAGATGTTCCGCGCCGGTGCCGTCCGGGCGTGTGGCCACCATGTTCAGACAATAGCCGATTTTCATACGATTCCCTCCCGCATCAAAGGATTGGGCCGATGACATATTCGCAGATCCTGCCGTACGGACTCCCGAAGGAGCCTGAAACGTCCTGCGGGCCAGAACCCGCGCGGGCGAAACGGACGGCTCCGACGCCCCGCCGCCGGCGTCCGGAACGCCGAAGGACCGCTTTTCATGCATTGGCGCGGCCGCCGCGAAAGCCCGCACACCCGCCGCGGAGGCTGACCGGACGGGCGCGCCGACAGCGGCTTTCGAGGCTTCGGAAGACGCGCATCCAGAAAAACACCGCACAAATCAGATCGAATTGTGCGGTGCTGCCGTTGCCTTATCTCAGTAATTGAAGGAAGCCAGGGGGTTCCAGCCGTCGTTGATGAACTGGTCGGTGGTGCGGTTGGTGGAACCGAAGGTGATGAATTCCTCGGGCTTCATGCCGTCGGGTTCATAGGCCTTGCGGAATTCCGGCATGGTCATCAGCCGGTCGATGACGGCGCTGTCGACCGGTACGTCGATGCGCTCTTCAAAAGTGTCCACGGTTTCGAGGAGCTTCGCGATCTTCGGGGCGATTGACATCAGCATCTTCGCGCCGGCCAGATCGACGATATGGTTGGCGCCGCGGCAGCCGGCGGGCATCAGGAAGGTATCCCATCCGTTTTCGTTGAAGATGCCGTAGGCGCGCTTGATGCATGCGGTGCCGGCGTTGATGATATCGCCTTCCTGCACGTTCGGGAAGGAGTCGTGCGCCACGTCGCGCAGATAGTCGTCCAGACGTCCGACCATCAGAACCGCGATGGTCAGGCCGGGCTTGACGCCGTTGGCCTTCGCGCGGGCCTTGCCCCGGGCCGCGGCTTCGCCGACCGCCAGCACCTGGGGCACCGTGAAGCTGACCGTCGCGGCGACGTTCATGCCGCGGGCCGCGCACTCTTCATAGGCTTCGATGCCGGCGCGGGTCGCGGGGAGCTTCACCACGATGTTTTCCGCCCAGGAGGAAAGCCTGGAAGCCTGATCGATCATGTACTGTACGTCGCCGGTATGCAGGGGGCTGGTCTGGGCGCAGACGTAGCCTTTGCCCTTGACGGGATCGTGGAAGGGCTTGACTTCCTTCGCGTAGTAGGTGGTGACGCAGCGGATCAGCGCTTCTACCTTTTCGTCGCCTTTGAGGCCCTGGGGTACATTTTTCAAAGCATCGGCCCAGAAGGCGGTGTCCTTCACCAGCGTCTGATTGACGAGGAACGGATTTGTCGTCATGCCGACAGCACCGTTGGCAAATCCTTCCAGCTGCTCTGCGCGGATGGCGGAATCATGCCAGTAAACGGACTGGGTCTGAGAGGAGAGCCACTTCAGAAACTTGTTTTCCATGGGGTTATGCCTCCTTGTAATTGAGCCTTTCCAGGCGGATGATCGTCTCCGGCGCTTTCAGGAATCGGCGCCGCGCTTCGCGCATTCGCGTTCGGAAGGATCGGGCATGTGCACCGTAGTGAGAGTGCCGCTGCCGGATACCGGTTCTTCAGAATCATCGGACCCGTACCGATAGGAAGCTTCCCGCCCGGAAGGCGGATTCGGCGCTGACGCTCAGGCACGGCCGCCATGCGGATCCTCCGCGCTGCCGGCGGACGCACGGCATCCGTGATTCCTCCTGCGGCAGCTGTCTTCCGCGCCTGAAGGAGAACCGGAAAAAGCTTAAAATGAATCATTTTCATTGTAACCTTCGGCCGTCGTTTTGTCAATAGAGGTGTCCGAAACTTATTAAACCAGAAGAAGCCCAAAGAGCGCGGAAGCCGGCGCGCATAAATATGTCGCAGGCGCATATTTAAACAATCGGGGATGCCTTCGGACGCGCGGGTGACGCGAATGGAGCCTATATCGATGCGGATTTCCCGGGGGATCGGATTGCGGAGGAAGGAATACGAAATGCCGGACGCGTTCAAGCGGTACGGGTATCCCGGGGCCCGGAGGCGCAATGCCGGGCGAACCGCGGCTTTTACGGCCGGGCGGGGGAAGCCGGGGACGAACAGTCCGGGAGCCGGGCAGATCGCGCCATATCGCGTTATAAGGAAGGCCAGTAAGCGAAGGTTGCATGAACTTCCGCTTTCCCGAGCATATTCGCTTGCGCAGGCGCCGGAAATCTGCTATAATGAATCAACCGCGAGGAGGTGTTTTATCGATGAGTGAAAATGTGCCGACAAATGTTCAGTTGGATACCAATAAAAACGGTTCCGTGACCTTTGCCACAGACGTGGTTGCCACCATTGCCGGGCTTGCCGCCACGGAAGTGGAAGGGGTCGCAAGCATGTATTCAGGTTCGATGGGGCTTGCGGGCATTCTCGGAGGACGCGACAAGAACGCAAAAAACCTGACAAAAGGCGTGAAAGTGGAGGTAACCGGCAGCAACGTGTCGGTGGCGGTTTCCATCAATGTGGAGTTCGGCTATGCGATTCCCGATGTGGCGCGCAACATCCAGGAAAACGTCAAGAAGGCCGTGGAGACCATGAGCGGCCTGACGGTGGATCTGGTGGACGTCAACGTGGTCGGGCTGAGTTTCGAGAAGGAAAACCGCGATTCGGCGCAGATCTCTTCCGGCAAGCGCGTTCTCTTGCAGCAGAAAAAGGAAGGCAAGGGGGAGACGGCGCCGCAGGGCGGCGTGAACGCGCCGAAGGAAGAAGAGGAACCGGAAGAGGACGACCCGGAAGAGGAGCCGTTTGAAGAGCTGCCGGACGAGGAGACGCAATGCGACGCGCCGGACGGCGCAGAAGAGGAAACGGTGGAAGAACTATGAAGGTGAATATCAAACCGGCGGAACGGGTGCTGCTGGCGCTTTACGCACTGCTCGGGCTGCTGGCCGCGCTGTTTTTCGGCGCCGCGGCTGTTTCCCCGGAAGGGCTGGCCTTCCAGGCCTTCGGCCGCCAATTCGCGGTCGGCCAGAACATCTTTTCGTCGATCCTGGCCGCGCTGGCCGCGCTGGTTCTGCTCGCATGGTCAGTCCGGCTGATCATGCTGGCGTTCAAGCGTCCTCCGAAAAAGGACCGGACCAGCGTCTCCGTTCAGAACACCGAAAACGGCGATGTGCGGGTATCGATCGCCGCGATGGATACGCTGGTGCGCCAGGCCATCGGAGAAGAGGCGGGCGTGTCGGAGCTGCATTCGGCGGTGGAGAACCACGAGGATTCGATTACCGTCGATATCAACATGACGCTGGAAAGCGATGTGCACATCCCCAACGTAACGATGATGCTGCAGCGGCGCATCAAAAGCTTTATCGAAGAGTACGCGGGCATTGCCGTACGGGACGTCCGGGTGATGATCGACAAAATCGTCGAAGTGACCCCGCCCCCCGCTGTCAGCCTGCCGCCTCAGAAGGACCCGGCGAAGCTGGCTGAACCGGAAAAGCCTGACGAAACCGCGGACGCGGGAGCCGAACCGGAAGAGTCAGCCGAAGAACCGGAAGAACCCGCCGAAGAAACGGAGGAACCCGCGGAAGAACCGGAAGAAGAAGAACCGGAGGAACCCGCCGAAGAAGCTGCCGAATCCGCAGGGGACGCGGACGAATTCGCGTGGGCGGCACAGGACCCGGAACCGGAAGAAGCGCAGACCGCCGCGGAAGAGGACGAAAACGGGGAAGACACCGAACCGGACGAACTGCCGCCGGAAGACGCGCCGGAAGCCGGAAGTGACGGGATGCCCTGGGAAGACGCGGAAGAAACCGCGCTTTCCGAGGACCCGAAGCAGGACGGCTTTTTCGAAGCGGACGCGGAGGAAACGAATGAGCCCGGGGAGCCGGAAGAACAGCATGACGATGCGTTTGGCGGCGATTTCGAAGCGGATGACTGGGAGATTCCGGAGATCAGAAAACCGTAACCGCCGGCCGGCATCGGAAATGGGGTTTCGATACCGCTCAGGCTGAAGGAGATTCGATATGGACAAAGCGATGCTGACGAGGATTCTCGGCGCAGCCGCGGGAATTGCTGCAGGTGCGCTGATTCTTGTCCTTGGATTTTGGAAAGCGTTTTTGCTGATCGTGCTGGCGCTTCTCGGCTGGTGGATCAGCGGCGGATGCAAGCTCCCTGCCTTCGTCAGGCAGATCCTGCACATGGAAGAGAAAACGGAGGACGGAGAATGAACCGCAAGGACGCGCGCGCCGCTGCGATGAAACTGATCTACGAATGGGATTTGGGCGGCGACGGCGGCACAGATACCTTTGAAGGGCTTTTGGAGATTACGCCGGACGACGAAAACTTCGGGTACACGCAGGAAGTGGTTCGGGGCGTTACCGGGCAGGCCGAAGCACTGGACGCGGAAATCAGCAGGCATTTGGTGGGCTGGACGCTGGACCGGGTTTCCCGTGTGGACCTGGCGATCCTTCGCCTGGCGGTTTACGAATTGAACGGGGACGAGGTTCCGCCCGGAGCGGCGATCAACGAAGCGGTGGAATTGGCGGGGATCTATTCCGGCGAGAAGTCCGGTCACTTTGTGAACGGCGTGCTGGGCAGCATCTACCGGGAAAGGCAGAAGAATTCTTGATTCTCGGAATTGATACCAGCTGCTACCGCACGAGCGCGGCGTTGGCGGATCGGGACGGCAGTTTCTTTGACAGACGGGTATTGCTCGAAGCGCCGAAGGGAACGCGCGGCTTTCGGCAGAGCGAAGGCGTGTTTCGACACGTTCAAACCCTGCCGGCAGTGCTGTCCGGCCTGCTGCGCGAAGCGGGACACCCTTCAATCGATGCGGTTTGCGTCAGCGTAAAGCCCCGTCCGGCTGACGCGTCCTATATGCCCGTTTTTCTGGTGGGAGAAGGGCAGGCAATCGCGCTTGCGGAAGCGATGCAGGTTCCGCTGTACCGTACATCCCATCAGCAGGGCCATATACGAGCTGCGATGGTGGGAAATTCTGCCATCGCGGATCGTTTTTTGGCGGTGCATCTGTCCGGAGGGACCACGGAAATCCTGCAGTGCGACCGCGGGCTTCGCGTTCAGCGCATCGGCGGCAGCGGAGATCTGCACGCGGGGCAGCTGATCGACCGCATCGGCGTCGCGATGGGATGCGGGTTTCCATCGGGCCCCGAAATGGAACGGCTGGCGGGGAAGGGCCGCTGCGCTTCGCTGTTTCCGACGGCGATTCGCGCGGAAACGTGCAGCTTTTCCGGCGCGGAAGCACAGGCGCTGAGAATGCTCGCCGCGGGCGCGTCCTGCGAGGACGTGGCGGCGGAGGTGTATTCCGTGATCGCCCGGACGCTGGCCAAAATGCTGAAGGAGGCTTCCTTGAGGACCCGGACCGCGGACGTGCTTCTGTGCGGCGGGGTCGCTTCTTCGGATTTCCTCAGAAAAATGCTCAGCGAGCGGCTTGACCGGCTGGAATGCCATTTGCGCCTTTTCTGGGCGCGCAGTGACCTGTCCGGCGACAACGCGGTCGGCACCGCGCTGATCGGACTGGATCTTTTGAATGCTGAGGGAAAGGCATGAGCGCGACAATCATCGACGGGAAGGCCGCTGCGGAAAAGGTGCGCGCCGGGCTGGCGGAACGGGTTTTGCGGCTGAAGCAGAAGGGAATCGTGCCGGGGCTTGCAGTGATCCTGGTGGGCGATAACCCGGCGTCGCAGATCTACGTGCGCAACAAAGCGCGCGCCTGCGAGAACACGGGAATCCATTCCCGGGTGGAAAGGATGCCGGAGAATACGACCCAGGAACAGCTGCACGCGATGATCAGGGAGATCAACGGGGATCCGGCGATCCACGCGCTTCTGGTGCAGCTGCCGCTGCCCGGTCACCTGAATGAAGCCGAAGCGCTCCGGCAGATTCTTCCCGCGAAGGATGCCGACGGCTTTACGCTGGCCAACGCAGGCGCGCTTCTCACCGGCACAAAAGGGGTGCTTCCGTGCACCCCCCGCGGGATCATCGAACTGCTCAAGGGCGCGGGTGTCCCGTTGCAGGGCGCCCATGCGGCGGTGATCGGGCGGAGCAATATTGTCGGCAAGCCGACGGCGCTGCTGCTTCTGCGGGAAAACGCGACCGTGACGGTCTGTCATTCCCGTACGCGGGATCTTGCGTCGGTCGTCAGCAAGGCGGATATCGTGGTCGCGGCTGTCGGCAGGCCGGGATTCGTCACGGCGGACATGATAAAGCCCGGGGCGGCGGTCATCGACGTCGGGATCAACCGTCTCGGGGACGGAAGGCTTGCCGGAGACGTGGACTTTGACCGGGTTCGGGAAACGGCGGGCTGGATTACGCCGGTCCCCGGCGGCGTCGGCCCGGTGACGATCGCGATGCTGCTTGCAAACGCCGTGGAGGCAGCGGAAGCTTATGCTCGATGATCGCGCGCTGAGCGTCAGCCAGTTGAATGAATACGCGCGCCGGCTGATGGCGGGAGACCCGATTCTCTTGTCCCTGCGGGTGCGCGGCGAAATCAGCGGCTTTAAACGGCATACTCCCAGCGGACACCTGTATTTTTCGATCAAGGATTCCTCCGCGAAGGTGGACTGCTGCATGTTTCGCCAGAATGCCGTGCGGCTGAATTTCGAGCCCAGGGACGGCATGATGGTGATTCTGAGCGGAAGCGCTGGTCTGTACACCCAGGCTGGGAAATTCCAGGTGTACGTGCAGGCGATGGAGCGGGAGGGCCAGGGCGAGCTCTTCCGGCGGTTCCTGGAGCTGAAGGACAGGCTGCTGGCAGAAGGGCTGTTCGACGCGTCGCGGAAAAAACCGCTGCCGCTTTTGCCCCGAAGGGTCGGAATCGTGACCAGCGCATCCGGTGCCGCGCTTCGGGATATAGTCCGGGTGGCAAACCGGCGGTATCCGGGAATGCCGCTTTTGCTGTGCGCCGCGCAGGTGCAGGGCACAGGGGCGGCAGCTACGATCGTGCGTGCAATTCAGCTTCTGGACGCGGTCCCCGACGTGGACGTGATTCTGGTGGGACGCGGCGGCGGCGCCCTGGAGGATTTGTGGGCTTTTAACGAGGAAAGCGTGGCGCGCGCGATCGCGGCTTGCGCGACACCGGTGGTTTCCGGGGTCGGTCATGAAACGGATACATCGATCGCGGATTTCGTGGCGGACGTTCGCGCAGCGACGCCATCACAGGCGGCGGAGTACGCGATTCCGGAAAAGAAGGCGCTTCTTGACCGGCTGAAGCACGATCTCGCGCGGATGGACTGGGCGCAGCAGAACCGCCTGCAGAGGCTGCGCGCACGGGTTGACCGGGCTGCGGGTTCAAAGGCGATGCGCGACGCGGCGAATCTGGGCAGCATCCGGCGGCAGCAGCTCGGTCAGCTTCGGGTGCGGCTGGATGCCGGATTCAAGCGGCAGACAGACAGAGCCCTGCGGGAAGTCGTGCTTCTGCATTCCCGCCTGAAAGGCGGCATGGAGCGGACGGTTTCCGGGAACAGGCTGCGCGTTGAGCGCGCACAGGCGGCTCTGGCGTCGCTCGACCCGACAGGCGTTCTTCGGCGCGGGTACGCGGTGGTTTCGACGGAGAGCGGCATCGTGGACAACGCAGAAGCCCTTTCGCCGGGCCAGAACGTGGAAATCCGCCTGCGGGGCGGGCGCGCCGGCGCGCAGATACAGAAAGTCTGGAGGGATTCGGATGGCGGCGAAAAAAATCAAATCGTTTGAAGAAGGACTCGGTCAGCTGGAAGAGCTGGTTGCCGAACTGGAAAAAGGAGATATTACGCTGGACAGGGCCTTTCAGGTGCATGAAAAGGGCGTGGAACTGGTCAAGGAACTGAGCAGAATGCTCGATGCCGGCGAAAAGCGGCTGGCGGAGCTGACGGAGCAGGGCGAGAGAGCGCTCCGGCTGGAAACGGAGGAATAGCGGATGCACAGCCTGAAAGAATACGCCCGGATGGCGGAAAACACGCTGGAGGATATCTTCCGGGAGAGCCGGGAGGAGTACGCCGGGGCCATGTACCGGATTCCGCCGCTGCTGCTGGATTCGATGCGATATTCCGTGATGGCCGGTGGAAAGAGGCTGCGCCCCGCGATGCTGCTGGCGACGGTCGAAATGCTGGGCGGCGATTTCAGGAGCGCGCTGATTCCCGCCGCCGCGCTGGAAATTATCCACACGTATTCCCTGATTCACGATGATCTTCCCGGGATGGACAACGACACGCTGCGGCGCGGACGGCCGACCAATCACGTGGTTTACGGCGTCGGGCAGGCGATTCTCGCGGGAGACGGCCTGCTCAATCACGCGTTTACGCTGCTGCTCAGAAATGCGCAGGCGCAGCTGGAAAAGAATCCGTCCTTTGACCTTCCGGGGTACCTGCGGGCAATGCAGATCATCGCGGCGAACGCGGGCGCTGAGGGAATGATTGCCGGGCAGACCATCGATCTGGCCTGTGAAAACGGAAAGATGCCTTCAAACGCGCAAATGCTGGAAGCCATGCAGCTGGGGAAAACGAGCTGCATGTTCATCGGCGCGATGCAGGCGGGCGGATGTCTTGCGGGCGCAAGCAGCCTTCAGATGCAGGCGCTGTTTGATTACGCCCGCGCTTTCGGGCTGCTCTTTCAGGCGGTGGACGATTTGCTGGATGTGGAAAGCGACCCTTCCGTATTGGGAAAATCCGTCGGCAAGGACGCTGCCAGCGGCAAGCTCACCTGTATCGGGCAGTACGGCCTGGAAGGGACCCGGCAGAGGGCAAAGGAACTGGCGGAGCAGGGAATCGCGGCGATGGAGATCTTTGACGAACGCGCGGAGTTCTTCCGCGATCTGATCCGCGAGATGGTGAATCGCAAGGCGTAACGGAGGACATATGCGGTTTTTTTCGGAGATCGGACAGAATCGGGTTCTGCTGGTGGCTGTTCTCGCCTGGTTGTTGCGCAGGCGCTGAAAGTGGTTTTCCCTTTGATCGGCAGCGGGACCTGGAAGCCGGCCCGCATTTTCGGGCTCGGCGGAATGCCGTCCTCCCATTCGTCGGTTGTGTGCGGCACAGCCACTGCCATTGGCCTTTCCAGAGGCTTTTACAGCGCGGAATTCGCGCTGGCGCTGGTGCTGGCGGCTGTCGTAATGACGGACGCGGCCGGCGTGCGTCGCAACGCGGGGCGGCAGGCGAAGGTGCTCAACAAGATGATTCAGGACTTGTTTGAAACCGGGCAGGGGATGGATTACGGCAAGCTGAAGGAAATGATGGGCCATTCGCCGTTTGAAGTGCTGGTCGGCGCGCTGCTGGGGATCCTGCTGGCCGTATGGATCATGTAGAAACCGGCCGGAAGGAGGGAAAGGCATGCCGACCTGTCGCGTCGATGCCGAACTGGTGAATCGGGGCCTGGCTGCTTCCATTGAACAGGCCAGGCTTATGATTCTGGAAGGAAAGGTTTATCAGGGTGCCGGAAAGGTGGTCAAGGGCTCGGACAGGGTCAACCGGAACCTTCCGCTGACCGTCCGGGACAGATCGCTGCCGTTTGTCAGCCGGGGCGGATACAAATTGCAGGAAGCCCTGAAGGTCTTCGGCCTGTCCGTGCAGGACAGGATTTGCCTGGATGTCGGAGCTTCGACCGGCGGTTTTACCGATGTCATGCGGCAGCACGGCGCCGCGAAGATCTATGCCGTGGACGTGGGCTTCGGGCTGCTGGACTGGTCGCTGCGCGGGGATCCGCGGGTGGAAGTGATGGAGCGCACGAACGCGCGCTTTCTGACGCCGGAGATGTTTGCGCCGCGCCCTTCCTTCGGCGCGACGGATGTTTCGTTTATCTCCCTGAAAGCGATACTTCCTCCGGCGCTGGCGGTGCTGGAGGGAAGCGGCCGCAGGTTCGTCGCATTGATCAAACCGCAGTTTGAAGCGCGCAGGGAAGATGTCGGCCCGGGCGGCGTGGTGCGGGATATCGGGGTGCACCGGGCGGTGTGCCTGGATTTGTGCCGGTACGCGGGAAAGCTGGGCTGGAAGGCGAGTGGATTTGCGCCGTCGCCGATCACCGGCGCCGGGGGGAACGTCGAGTTTTTGATGGCGCTTTCTCCGGAAGACTGCGCGTGCTCCGGGGTGACCGAAGGCGATATCGAACGGGAAGTCGAATATGCTTATGAGAAATTCATGAAAATCTGACCAACCGTCTTGTATGTTTATACATTTTGGTATAAGATAGGAGAGAAGGGACATGCCGATCAAGCGAATCGGGATCCTCTCGATCAGAGAGAATCCGTCCTACGACGAGGTGGCCGGCCGGTTTGCCCGCGCCGTGGAAGCCGCGGGCGGCATATGCGTTTCCGGCCCCGATTATACCGGGTGCGACGTGTTGGCGGTCATCGGCGGCGACGGTTCGATCCTGTCCGCGCTGGAGGAATCGCTCCGCCTGGACGTGCCGATTCTGGGCGTCAATATGGGCCGCGTCGGGTACCTGACCGAGACGCAGGTGGGAGATATCGAACGGGATGTCGGGTGCCTGCTGTCAGGGCAATACCGCATTGAGGAGCGTATGCTTCTGGAGGCGCGTTCCGGGGACGCTTCGGGCGTCGCGCTCAACGAGGTTTCGTTCAAAAACGCCGCGGGAGCGGTTGGAATCCTCTCGCTTGAGGTTTCTTCGCACGAAGCCGTGATCGACCGGTTTTCCGGAGACGGGCTGGTGATCGCAACGGCGACCGGCTCCACGGCCTATTCGCTTTCCGCGGGCGGGCCGATCCTGTCGCCGGAGCTGGACTGCCTGGTGCTGACCCCGGTCTGTCCCCATATGCTGCGCGCGCGTCCCGTCGTGATATCGGCGAACGAAACGGTGCGCGTCCGCGTGACCGACAACCGCGCGGTCGCCCGGATTCTGCTGGACGGCCGGCGCAGTCTCCCGGACAGCGCCGGCAGGGACGGTGTTCTGGTCAGGCGCGCGGCGGCAAAAGCGCGCTTCGTGAGGATTTCCCGGCGGAATTTCTACGACTTGCTGCACGAGAAGCTTTCGGATTGGAAGCATTGACAGGGGCCGCAAACATCCTTTTGAAGGAGGACATCGATGAAATCTGTACGGCAGGAAATGATCCTGGAAATCATCGATTCGATGGAGATTGAAACGCAGGAAGAACTCGCGAAAGAACTGAAGCAGCGCGGCATTCGCGTGACGCAGGCGACGGTTTCGCGGGATATCAAGGAATTGCGCCTGCTGAAGGTGCTTTCGGTCAACGGCGGATACAAATACGCGACGGCGGATCAGAACGAGAAGGGTTCGACGGATCGCTTCATTCGGATCTTTTCGGAATCTGTGCTTTCCGTCGCGGCGGCGGGGAATCTGATCGTCATCCGCACGCTGTCGGGCAGCGCCAACGCGGCGGGAGAAGCGGTGGACAGCCTGAAATGGCCCGAGATTCTGGGCACGCTGGCGGGGGACAATACACTTCTGGTGGTTGTGGAATCGGAGGATAAGGTCGGCCTGATCGCTGACCGGTTCCGCGCGATGACCCGCAGATAACGGGAGGACGCCGGAATGCTTTTGGAAATCTCGATTCGAAATATCGCGCTGATCGAAGAGATGCGCCTTTCCTTCGAGGAAGGGCTCAACGTGTTAACCGGCGAAACGGGTGCCGGAAAATCCATCGTCGTGGACAGTCTGGCGCTCGCGCTGGGCGGGCGCGCGGACCGCGATCTGATCCGTTCGGGTGCCGGCAAGGCGTCCGTTACGGCGCTGTTCGACGTTTCGGGCCGCGGCGACGTGGCGGAAAAGCTCGAGGAGATGGGCCTGGAGGCGGAAGAGGGGCTTTTGCCGGTCACCCGGGAAATCTCGGAAAACGGCCGCAGCATCTGCCGCATCGCCGGCACCGCCGTGCCGCTGAGCAGAATGCGCGATATAACGGGAATGCTGGTGGACATTCACGGTCAGCACGAGTTTCAGCAGCTGACGGATCCGTCCCGCCATCTCTCGTTCATCGACGCGTACGGGGACAGCGGGCACAGGGCGCTGATCGGGGAGGTAAAGGAAAAGCACGCGCTGTGGAAAGAAGCGAAGACGGCGCTGGACGGGTTCCGCGCGGACATGCGGGAAAAGGAACAGCTGAAGGATATCCTGACGTTTCAGATTGCCGAGATCGACAGCGTCAGGCCGAAGCCGGGGGAAGAGGAAAAGCTGAAGCAAAAGGCGTTGCTGCTGCACAACGCCGAGAAGATTTCCTCTTCCGTCGCAAAAGCGTACCACCTGGTCTATCAGGGCGGCAAATCGGCTTCCGCGCAGGAGTCTCTGGTGCGGGCCGTACAGGCGCTGGACGGCATCGCCGGCCTGGATGCCCGCTTTTCAGAGATTCGGGACCGGCTGAACGAATTGTTTTTCGGTGTGCAGGATGTCGGGCTGGAACTGCAGGATATCGTCGAGGGGCAGGAGTTCGATCCGGAAGAAGCGGATCGGATCGGGCGCAGATTGAATGCCCTCGACCAGCTGGAGAAGAAATACGGCCCGACGGCAGAGGATGTGCTGAAATTCCGCGATGAGGCCGGAAAGCGGCTCGAGGGCATCGAGGCCGGCGATGAAAAGCTGCAGGATATGGAGCGGCAGGAAAAACTGCTGCGCGAAGCGCTCCATGCCGCGGCAGATCGGCTGACGGAATCCCGCAAAGCGCTGGCGCTGACATTTACCGGCAGATTGCTGGACGAACTGAACGATCTGGGAATGCCGCGCACGCGGTTCGAGGTTCGCTTTGAAAAACAGCGCCAATGCGGGGCGGCGGGCTGGGATCAGGTCGAGTTTCTGATTTCTCCCAATCCGGGCGAACCGCTCAAGCCGCTGGCAAACATCGCCTCCGGCGGCGAACTGAGCCGGATCATGCTGGGCATGAAAGCGATTCAGGCGGATGAAGGCGGTGTCGGTGTCATGATCTTCGACGAGATCGACACCGGGATCAGCGGCCGTATGGCGCAGGTCGTCGCAGAGAAGATGGCGCAGATCGCCGGCCGGCGGCAGGTTCTGTGCGTCACGCATCTGGCGCAGATCGCCTGTATGGCGGACGAACAGTACCTGGTGGAGAAAACCGCGTGCGGCGAGCGCACCGGAACCGGCGTGCACCGCCTGTCACAGCAGCAGCGCGTGCAGGAAATCGCGCGAATGGTCAGCGGGGCAGGGGACTGACAAAGCAGTCTGCGGCACGCGGAAAACATGCTGGAGGCAGCGCGCGCACTGAAAGCGGAAAAACGGGCGGAACGGAAATGAAAACACGGGGAAGCGGCGGTGGATCCGCTGCTTCCCCGAAGAATGACACGACTGAGGGAGGCTTCTGATCATGGAAAACATCACCCGGGAAGAGGCGCTGAGGCTTTTGAATGCACCGGAGCGCCTGGAGAATCTGAAACGGTTGGTTCAGGACGCGAAGGAAGGCCGCCTGCCGCTGCCTGAAACGCATTCGGACGTCAACAACCACATCCATACGACGTATTCCTTTTCGCCTTATTCTCCCACGGCAGCGGTTTGGTTTTCCTGGCAGGCAGGCCTTTGCACGTGCGGACTGATGGATCACGATTCGATCGGCGGCGCGGAAGAATTCCTGGAAGCGTGCCATATCGTCGGCATGCCGGGCACCATGGGCCTGGAGTGCCGCGCATCCATGTCGGATACGCCGTTCGGAGACAGGCGGCTGAACAATCCCGACCAGAAAGGATGCGCATATCTGACGCTGCACGGAGTGCCGCATGACAAAGCCGGAGAGCTGAACGCCTGCTTTGGGAAATACCGGGATCTTCGCAACCGGCGGAACCGGAAGATGGTGGAAGGCATCAACGGGCTGCTGCGCGCGTACGGGATCGAAGTGGATTTCGACAGGGACGTGCTGCCGCTGTCCAATTACGCAGCGGGCGGCTCGGTGACGGAGCGGCATCTCAGCTGCGCGCTGGCGAAAAAGCTGCTGGAGCGGTATCCTGCCGGTGCAGATCTGATTTCATTCATCAAAAATGACATGCGGCTGCCGGTTTCCGGAAAGATCGAAGGCTATCTGCTGGACGGGAACAATCCGCATCGGCTGTATGACCTGATCGGCTGGATCAAAGCGCAGCTGATTTCCCGGTTCTATGTGGACGCGAAGGAAGAGCTGATGGACATCCGCGATGTACTGGACATGGCGGACAGGATCGGTGCCATCGCCTCCTACGCGTATTTGGGCGACGTGGGGGATTCCGTTACCGGAGACAAAAAGGCGCAGACCTTCGAGGACGAATACCTGGATGAGCTGTTTCCGTACCTGAAGGAAATCGGATTCAAGGCCGTCAGCTACATGCCTTCCCGCAATACGCCGGCACAGCTGGATCGCCTTCGCGCGCTGTGCGACAGATATCAGATGTTCCAGATCAGCGGCGAGGACATCAATCAGCCGCGCCAGGCGTTTGTGTGCATGGCGCAGAGGGATCCCAAATTCAGCAACCTGTACGAGGCGACCTGGGCGCTGATCGCGCATGAGTGGCTGTCCACCGGGCATCCGGAAAAAGGCTTCTTCTCGAAGGAAGCGGTTGCGAAGATTCCGGACATGAAAGAGCGCATCGCGGCATACGCGAAGCAGGGCCGGGAGCTGACGTTCTGAGAGGAACCATCATTTTACAAATAATTAATCGCCCTCTGTTGTATCGAACAGAGGGCTTATGTTAATATTTGATTGATCCGCGAAAAGCGGATCATGACAATTGCACAATGGCTCAGGGTGCGCTGCGCGGCTGCGCGGCGTTAAAAGGGAAACAGGTGCGAATCCTGTACGAACTCGTCACTGTAACAGGCAAATGCCATCCCGGGGGATGGCATGGATCCGTGCAAGGCGGTCACTGGCAAAAGCCGGGAAGGCCGCACAGATCGAAAGCCTCAAGCCAGGAAACCTGCCCTGCTGCCGGTACCGGAATGTATTTCCAGATCACGAGCAACTGATCGTACCGTATTGGCGCTTGCGCGCCTTACTGTTCGGCTCTTGTGTGAAAACGCAGGGGTTTTTGTTTGTCTTCTCCGAATTGTCCGGCACGGCGCCATGTGCGGGCATTACGACAAGGAGGGAAAAGACATGAAAACGTGGATTGCTCTGGTACTGGCTCTGGTCTTCGCGCTGTCCTGCACGATCGCTCTGGCGGAGGACGAGGAGAACTACGAAACCGGCGACGCGACGCTGGATCTGGTTCGCAACGAGGACGATATCGGCGAGAAGGAACTGCTGGTCGTTTCTTTCGGCACCAGTTTTAACGACAGCCGGCGCCTGACCATCGGCGGCGTGGAAGCGGCCATCGCGGAAGCACTGCCGGAATTCTCCGTTCGCCGCGCGTTTACCGCGCAGATCATCATCGATCACGTTGAGAAGCGCGACGGTATCCACATCGACAACGTCACCGAGGCGCTGGACAGGGCGGTAAACAACGGAGTGAAAACTCTTGTGGTGCAGCCCACCCATCTGATGCACGGCTTCGAGTACGACGAGCTGGTGGAAACGCTGGGCGGGTACGCCGACGCGTTTGAGCAAATCGTGGTGGGGGAACCGCTGCTGACGAGCGAGGACGATTTTTCCCGCGTGGCCAACCTCATGATCGACGTGACAAAGGAATACGATGACGGCGAAACCGCGATTGTCTGGATGGGCCACGGCACGGAGCACGAATACAACAAAATCTACGGCGAGATGCAGCAGGTGCTCAGCGGACTGGGCGCAGAAAACACCTACGTCGGCACCGTGGAAGCGGCTCCGTCGCTGGAGGACGTGATGGCGGCCATCGACGGCAAGGGATACAAGCGCGTTGTGCTGCGCCCGATGATGGTGGTTGCCGGCGATCACGCGAACAACGACATGGCGGGTGACGAAGAGGATTCCTGGAAGGCCGTTCTGACGGAGGCCTGTTACGAGGTCGAATGCGTTCTGGAAGGTCTCGGCCAGGTGGAAGGGATTCAGCAGATCTACGTCGAGCACGCGCAGGCCGCGGCGGCGCAGACCGCACAATAAGATTCCGTGCGAAGGGGGAAGGCGTTCCCCCTTCGCTGTTGTTTAATGAAAACCGCAAATGGGGGGACTGGGATGAAATACCGTATACTCAGCCTGTTGCTTGCGATGCTGTTTATGTCTTTCGCGGCTGCGGCGGAAGAAGGGAATGGCAGCGGAGTCGCAAGCGCATCGGACATGACCGATGTGATCGACATCGTCGACGAAAACTCGGTGCCGGTAACCGCGCAGCAGCTGAACGACGGCGTCTATCCGGTGGCCGTGGACGTTTCCTCATCGATGTTCAAAGTGGTCGGCTGTGAAGTGACCGTCCAGGACGGAAAGATGACAGCGCGCCTCTCGATGAAGAGCAAAAGCTACGAGGCCATGTATCCCGGCACGGCGGAAGACGCGGCAAGAGCGCCGAAAGAGGCGCTGGCGATGCTGGAAGAGCAGGCGGACGGCAAGCTGACCTTTACGCTTCCCATCGACGCGTTCGATGCGGGTTATGAATGCGCGGCGCTCAGCGCGCGCAAACAGCTGTGGTATCCCCGCACGCTGGTGTTCCGCTCCGATTCCCTTCCCCTTGACGCGTGGAAGGAGGAGTGCCTGAAAACGCCGGAATCGCTGGCGCTTTCTGACGGGACGTACACCTGTGACGTCAGGCTGGAGGGCGCGGGACGCGCGTCGCTGGCGTCGCCCGCCGTTGTGACCGTGCAGGACGGAAAATGCAGCGCGCGGATCGTGTTTTCCACTTCGAAAATCGATTACGTGATCGTGGACGGTCAGAGATTCGAGCCGGCGGGGAATGAGAACGGCGCGGCGTTCACCGTCCCGGTAGCGGTCTTCGACCGGAAGCTGCCGATCACGGTGGACAGCACCGCCATTACGCCGTCCGTCGAAGTCGCCTATTCGATGACATTTGACGCGCAGAGCATTGCGCCGCAATGAGCCGGGAGGGACCGGAATGAGAAATCGACTTGCGCTGGTGTTGGCCGTTCTGCTTGCCGCCGTGGCCGCTGCCGTCTGCGCGGAGGGGGAATTGCCGAACGGCGTTTATGCGCCCGACGAATTCCGCTTCACAGGCGGCACGGGAAGGGTGGTCATCGATTGCCCGCAGGTTGCCGTCGCGGACGGGCAGGCGACTGCCCGCATCGTGTTCGGCAGCCCCAATTATACGACGCTCACGTACGACGGCGTTCAGTATACGGCGGCACACGAAGGCGATGCCTCGGTCTTTGAAATCCCCGCCGAGCTCAACCGTTCCTTTGAGATCACCGCCGTAACCACGGCGATGAGCCGCCCTCACGGGATCGGGTACACGCTGTATATCCAGCTGAACGCGGCCCGGCACGAAAAAGACCTGGCCGGCCTTACGTGGGAGAGCGAACTGCCGCTTTCCTACGCGGAATGCTTTTCGGTGGATTTCTACAGCGGAGGATACGCGCTGATCGATGTAAAGGACGGCGCCCGCTATCTGGCCGTGCCGGAAAACCAGCCGGTTCCCGAAGGACTCGATCCCGGGATCACCGTGCTGCCCCAGCCGTTGGATCGGGTGTACCTGGCGGCCACCCCCGTCATGTCGCTGATCGATCGGCTGGACGCGATGGACGCCGTGCGCTTTTCGGGCACGCAGGCGGAAGGCTGGACGGTGGAAAACGCGTCGGAAGCCATGCGCGCCGGCTCCATGCTTTTTGCCGGGAAATACAGCGAGCCGGATTACGAACTGCTTTTGCGCGAGGAGTGCGATCTGGCGGTGGAATCCACGATGATCCTCCACACGCCGAAGGTGCAGGAACTGCTGGAAATGCTGGGGATCCCGGTATTCGTCGATCGCTCCAGCTACGAGCCCCACCCGCTGGGGCGCACCGAATGGATCAAGGTTTACGGGGTGCTTTTCGGCAGACAGGCCGAGGCCTGCGCTTTCTTCGAAGAGCAATGCGCCATTCTCGATTCGATCGGAGACTTTCCCCAAACGGACCGGATGGTCGCGTTTTTCTACATCAGCGCCGACGGCTCCGTCGTAGTGCGCGGCGCTTCGGACTACGTGGCGGATATGATCGCGCTTGGCGGCGGCAGATACGCGTTTTCGGACATGACGGATGAAGACAGCACCAGGGCGTCCGTGTCGATCACGATGGAGGATTTCTACGCCGCGGCGTCGGACGCGGATTATCTGATCTACAATACTTCCATCGATACGACGGTTTCCGGCCTCGCGGATCTGATTGCCCGCAGCGGGCTGCTTTCACAGTTCAAAGCGGTGCGCGAGGGCAACGTATGGTGCGCGGGCAGCGATCTGTTTCAGGCGGCGGACACGTCGGCCGGCATGATTTCCGACATTCACAAAATGCTGTGCGGAGAAGAAGAGGGCATGGTTTTTCTGAAAAAGCTGTGCTGAGCGGGGCGAAATGGAAAGACGAAAGCAACGGGTGCGGATCACGTGGATGTTCGCGATGCTGTCATTTGCGCTTCTTGTCAGCGCGGTTCTGAATATCGCGCTGGGCAGCGTGCAGATTCCGCTTCGGGACATCGCGGAGGTTTTGCTGCGCCGAAACGATAACCGTATGTATGAAGACATCATCTGGCAGATCCGTCTGCCGCGCCTCGTGATGGCCGCGGTTCTCGGCGGCGGGCTCGCCGTATCGGGCTTTCTTCTGCAGACGTTTTTCGGCAACCCGATCGCCGGCCCCTTCGTGCTGGGCATTTCTTCCGGCGCGAGGCTGGCCGTGGCGCTGACGATGATCGTCTTTCTGGATCGCATGCAGGCGGCGTCCTCCTGGGTGCTGGTGTTTTCCGCGATGATCGGATCCCTCGCCTGCATGGGCTTCATTCTGCTGCTTGCGAACCGTCTGAAGCACATGTCAACGCTGCTTGTAGCCGGCATCATGATCGGCTATATCTGCTCCGCCGTCACTGATTTTATCGTAACCTTTGCCAGTGAATCCGATATCGTCAACCTGCGCGGATGGTCGCTGGGCAGCTTTTCCGGCATGAACTGGGAAAACATCCGCGCGGCTTCCGCCATCATCGGCACAGGGTTCGCCCTTTCCCTGCTGATGAGCAAGCCGATGGGCGCGTACCAGCTGGGAGAGGCCTATGCCCGAAGCGTCGGCGTAAATATCCGGTGGTTCCGAATCGCGCTGATTCTGCTTTCCGGCGCGCTTTCCGCCTGCGTGGCGGCGTTTGCCGGACCGATCTCCTTTGTGGGCATCGCGGTGCCGTATCTGATCAGGCGCCTGTTCAATACGTCCAGGCCGCTGATCGTGATTCCGGCGGCGTTCCTGGGCGGAGCGGTCTTCTGCATGGGATGCGATTTGATCGCGCGCACCGCGTTCGTGCCGACCGAGCTCAACGTCAGCACGGTCACCTCCGTGTTCGGCGCGCCAGTGGTCATCGTTATGATGCTCAGACGGCGGAAGGCGGGGTGATTCGATGGAGCGCTATTCTGTCAGTGTTCGGGATCTGGCCGTGGGCTATGACGGGAAACCCGTCCTTCGAAATGTCAGCTTCGATATCGGGCAGGGTGAAATCGTCACGCTGATCGGGCCCAACGGCGGGGGGAAATCGACGCTGCTGAGAAGCATCGTCCGGCAGCTGGAGACTCTTGCCGGTACGGTTGAAATCAACGGACGCCTGCTGAACAGCATCTCTGCCCGCGATCTCGCAAGGCAGACGGCGGTGGTTCTGACCGATCGGATCAGGCCGGAGATGACGACCTGCCGGGAAATCGCGGCGATGGGCCGCTATCCTTATACCGGCCCGATCGGCATTCTGTCAAAGGAAGACGAAATGCAGGTGGACGCGGCGCTGAAGGCCGTGGAAATGAGCGATTATGCGCAGCGGGATTTCAATGCCGTCAGCGACGGCCAGCGTCAGCGCGTGCTGATTGCCAGAGCGATCTGCCAGCAGCCGAAGATCATCGTGCTGGACGAACCGACTTCTTTCCTGGATATTCGCCACAAGCTGGAGCTGCTGAGCCTCCTAAGGCGCATGGCCCGGGAGCAGGGGATCACCATCCTGATGTCGCTGCACGAAATCGATCTGGCGCAGAAGATCTCCGATAAAATCCTGTGCGTGGAAAACGGGCGCCCGGTCCGTTTCGGCACGCCGGAGGAACTGTTCACCGAAGACGGGATCCGGTCGCTGTACGAACTGGAGAACGGCTGCTACGATCCGCTTTTCGGCGCGGTCGAACTGCCGGGAGCGCAGGGACGTCCGCAGGTGTTTGTTCTGTCGTCGGGCGGCACAGGGATTCCGGTGTACAGAAAGCTCGCGGGGAACGGGATCCCGTTTGCCGCCGGAATTCTGTATACAAACGATCTGGACTGTCACCTGGCGCATCGCCTGGCGTGCGAGGTGGTAACGGAAGAAGCGTTCTGCCCGATTTCCGATCCGGCCTGCGCGCGGGCGATGGCTCTGATTCGGGAAGTGCCGCGCGTGATCGACGCGGGGGTAAAAATCGGTCCGTGCAACAGCAGGATCCGGGATCTGATCCTTGAAGCCAAAACGCTTGGCAAATACGGGGAGGCGTAAGAGGCGTGGAGGCGCTCAGAGAGGGGTTTACAACCGGCAGCTGTGCCGCGGCGGCGGCGCTGGCCTGCTGCCTGTGGCAGCGCGACGGCGTCTGTCCGAAGCAGGTGTCTTTGACCGTACCCGAAGGGCGGACCTTCACGGCGGAGATCGTATCCCATGCGGACGGAAGCTGCGGCGTGATCAAGGACAGCGGAGACGATCCGGACATCACGAACGGCATGGAGATCGTCGTTCGGGTCGAACCCGCCGAAAATGAAGGCGCCGTGCGCTTTGCGGCGGGAGACGGCGTGGGAAGGATCACCGCGCCGGGGCTGAAACTCCCGGTGGGCGAAGCGGCGATCAACCCGGTGCCGCGGCAGATGATCGAAGAAGCAGTGCGCTCCGTATTTCAGCGGCGCGCCTGTCTGGTGACGGTTTCGATCCCCGGCGGGCGGGAACTGGCGATGCGCACCTTCAATCCCCGGCTGGGCATCGAAGGCGGGCTGTCGGTGCTGGGCACGAGCGGCATCGTCCGGCCGATGAGCAGCAGGGCGCTGCGGGATTCGCTCGCGGAGGAGCTGAATATGCGCGTCGCCCAGGGGCACACGTCCCTGATCTATACCTTCGGGAACCAGGGCGAACGGGCGATGCAGCGGCTGTTCCCCGGCATCCCTGTGGTGCAGGTAAGCAACGAAATCGGCTTTATGCTGGACGCGGCGCGGGAACGGGGCATTCAGAGCATCCTTTTGGGCGGACACCCCGGCAAGCTGGCGAAGGTCGCGGCGGGAATCATGCAGACCCACAGCCGATGGGCGGACGGACGGCGGGAGGCGATCATCACGCAGCTGGCGCGGATGAATGCGCCGCTGCCGCTGATCGAATCGGTGTATGCCTGTGTGACGACGGACGCCGCCGCCGACAGGATTCACAGCGCCGGCTTCGACGCGGTGTGGGGGAAGGTCGCCGAAGCCGCCAGGCATTACTGTGAACTGCGTTTGGGCGGCGGAATTCAGATCCGCGTCGTCTGCCTTGACCGGCAGGGGCGAATCCTGGGGCATGCAGGCGCACAGCGGGAGAACGGAGGGCGCATCTGATGCATGGAGGAAACGTGTGGCAGGGAGACGCGCCCGAACAGTGGCTCGATTTTTCGGCGAACACCCGGCCTGAAGGCGCCCCGGAGTGGGTGACGCAGGCCGCCCTGCGGGGAATGCGTCACATTCGGTATTATCCGGACCCCGAAATGCGCCGGATGACGGATGCGCTGGCGGCCTGCCTGGGAATCCCCTCCGGGTGCGTATTGCCTGCTGCGGGCGGCGTTTCCGCGATTGATCTGGCGATGTATGCCGCGGAAAGCGGCGTGACGGCGGTGGAGCCGTGCTTTTCCGAATACCGGTCCCTGGCGGCGCGGCACGGTCTGCCGTTTCGCGGATTTCCGATGTCCGCTGGATTGCAGGCGATCCCGGACAGCGCGCTTGCCGGCGGCCTGCTGTGTCTGACAAATCCCAACAACCCCACCGGCCGCGCGTTTGGAACGGCGGAGACAGAACAGCTGCTATGCCGGGTGGAGAAGGCGAACGGATACCTGCTGGCCGACGAAGCGTTCATTGAGTATTGCCCGGAATTCTCTGTGCGGCAGGCGGCCGCCGCCCGCGAGCGGCTTTTGGTGGCGGGTTCCATGACCAAGATCCTCGGCATTCCTGGGCTTCGGCTCGGGTATCTGTGCGGGCATCCGCGCACGCTCGGGCGGCTGCGGGCGAAGAGGCTTCCCTGGGAAGTGAACGCGGTCGCCGAGGCCGTCGCCTGCGCGCTGCCCGATCACGCGGAAGACATTCGGCGGGACGCGGAGATCAGCGCGGAACGCCGGCAGGCGTTGGCGCGCGCACTGGAGGACACGGGCGCATTCGTGTACGATTCACAGGCCCCGTTTTTGCTGGTGAAATACCAAAGGCCGGTGCATCCCCTCGCGCAGTGGCTGAAGAACCGGCGGATTCTGGTGCGCGAGTGCATGGATTTTACGGGTGTCGACGACGGGTATCACCTGCGGGTGGCGGTGAAGGATGAAGAATCGAACGCGCGCCTGACGGAGGCGCTGAAGGAAGGGCTGTTATGCGCGGAAAATCGCTGATGATTCAGGGAACGGCGTCCTCGGTGGGCAAATCCGTGCTGTGCGCCGCGCTGCTGCGCATCATGAAGCAGGACGGCCTGCGCTGCGCTCCGTTCAAGGCGCAGAATATGGCGCTCAATTCTTTCGCGACCAGCGAAGGCCTGGAAATGGGCCGCGCGCAGGTGGTGCAGGCGGAGGCGGCGGGCATCGAGCCCTCTGTTCGCATGAATCCGGTTTTGCTCAAGCCCACGTCGGACCGGCGCAGTCAGGTGATTGTAAACGGAAAAAGCATCGGAACCATGTCTGCCGCGGAGTACGAGCGGTTTAAGCCGCAATTGCGGGAAATGATCCGGTCGGTCTACGGCCGCCTGGAGGGCGGCGTGGACGCGGTGGTCATCGAAGGCGCGGGCAGTCCCGCCGAGATCAACCTGAAACAGGGGGACATCGTAAACATGTCGATGGCCAAAAGCGCGGACGCGCCGGTCATTCTGGTCGGCGACATCAATCCGGGCGGGGTGTTTGCCGCGCTGTACGGAACGGTGAAGCTGCTCGACGAAGAGGAGCAGGCCCGGATCAAGGGCATCGTGATCAACAAGTTCCGCGGCGATGTGCGCATCCTTGAAAGCGGGCTGGACCGGATCGAGCAGCTGCTTGGAATTCCGGTGATCGGGGTGATACCCTGGACGGAGATCGATCTGGAGGATGAGGACAGCGTGACGGACCGCTTCGAGCGCAGCGGCGGCGCAGCGCCGGTAAAGGTGGCGGTGGTGCATCTGCCGCACATTTCGAACTTTACCGATTTTAACCTGCTGTCCGCGGAACCGGATGCGGCGCTGTGCTATACCGCGAAGGCTCAGGATATACGGGAAGCGGATGTGGTGATTCTGCCCGGCACCAAGAATACCATCGAGGATCTGGAATGGATGCGGGCGATGGGCATTGCGGAGCAGGTGGTGCGGCATGCCCGTGAAGGGGGCCTGACCATCGGCATTTGCGGCGGTTATCAGATGCTCGGACGCGCGCTGTTCGATCCGCAGCATGTGGAGTCGGCGATCCCGCAGACGGAGGGACTGGGCCTGCTGGATTTTTCCGTCACCTTCAGAGCGGAGAAAACCACCGTACAGGCGGCAGGCGCGATCCGCGCGGAAAGCGGATGGCTCAGCAGATGCGACGGAACGGTGGTGGACGGGTACGAAATCCACAGCGGTGTGAACGATTTCGGCCCGGAGTGCATCCCGTTTCTGTCCCTGAACGGGAGAACGGAGCCGGACGGGATCATGAACCCGGAAGGCAGCGTGATGGGCAGCTATCTGCACGGCATTTTCGACAGCGAGCCCTTTCGCAGGGCAGTGGTGAACCGGGTGCGGACCGAAAAGGGAATGGCAGAACGCGCCGGAACCGCCCTGACGGCGGCGCAGTTCCGCGAGAAAGAATTCGATCGGCTGGCGGCGGTCGTACGGCAGAATCTGGATATGGACGCGGTGTACAGAATCATGCGCGGCGAAGACGTTCCGTGCGGCAGGTGGTCCCATGCGTAAGGATGCGGCGCGGCTGCTGATCGCCGGAACCGGCAGCGGCTGCGGAAAGACCACTTTGGTGTGCGCGATCCTGCAGGCGCTTGTGAATCGAAAGCTGGATACGGCGGCGTTCAAGTGCGGGCCGGATTACATCGATCCGATGTTTCATGCCGAGATTCTGGGCATTCGCGGATCGAATCTCGACCTGTTCTTCACCGACGGAGACCGGACGCGCAGCCTGTTTCTGAAGCATGCCGGGGATATAAACGTCATCGAAGGCGTGATGGGATACTACGACGGGCTGTCGGCGGCCTCGGCCGAAGCGTCGGCATGGCACATGGCGCAGGTTCTGGATGCGCCGGCAGTGCTGGCGGTGGATGCCAGGGGCATGGCCCTTTCGGCCGCGGCGGCCGTCAAAGGCTTTTTGACCCTGCGCTCGCCGAGCCGCATTGCGGGAATCCTTCTCAATCGGGTATCCGCGTCCCGATATCCGCAGATCAAATCGGCGATCGAAAGCGAATGCGGAGTTCCCGTGTACGGGTTCCTGCCGGATATGCCCGGGGCCGTGCTGGAGAGCCGGCATCTGGGGCTGGTGACAGCCCAGGAGGTGGAGGGCCTGCGCTCGAAAATGCAGCTGCTGGCGAAAACGGCGGAGGAATGCGTCGATATCGCGGGATTGCTGGATCTGATGCGGAACGCGCCGGCGCTTGAGGCCGATCCGATCGGGGAAACGAAAATCGGCGATGTGCGCGTGGCCGTGGCGCGGGACCGGGCGTTCTGCTTCTACTACAGGGAAAACCTGGAACTGCTGGAGGAATTGGGCGCGTCTCTGGTGCCGTTCAGCCCGCTGGAGGACGACGCGCTTCCCGAATGCGACGGGCTGTACATTGGAGGCGGGTATCCGGAATTGTACCCGGAACAGCTCAGCCGGAATGCGCGGATGCGCGCGTCCGTGCGGGAAGCGGTGCTGGGCGGTCTGCCCACGATCGCCGAGTGCGGCGGTTTTATGTACCTGACCGGGCAGATTGCGGGGCATCCGATGGCAGGGGTCCTGCCGGGAGGCTGTGTAAATCGGGGCAGGCTGGTGCGCTTTGGATATCAGCAGCTGATCGCGGATCGCGACAGCCTGCTGTTCGGGGCGGGAGACGCCGTCCGGGGCCACGAATTTCACTACTGGGATGCGGAGCAAACCGGGAACGCGCTTCGGGCGGTGAAGCCTTCCGGCCGCAGCTGGCGCTGCGGCTATGCCTGGGATACGCTGTATGCCGGATTCCCGCATCTGTACTTCCCCGGTTGTCCGAACGCCGCGCGCCGGTTCGTGCGGAGATGCGTTGAAAGGAAGATGCGCAATGCGCCCGATGGAGATCGAGAAGAAAAGCTTTGAAATCATTGCCGGGGAATTGAAGGGCAAACCCATTGATCCGGAATACGACCTGCTGGTGCGCCGCGTCATTCACGCGACGGCGGATTTCGATTACGCGGACAGCCTTTGTTTTTCCGAACACGCGATGGAGAATCTGCTGGACGCGATACGCTCCGGCGCCGACATTGTAACCGACACCGCGATGGCGAAAGCGGGGATCAACAGCCGCGCGCTTTCGAAATTCGGCGGGGCGGTTGACTGTTACATCGCAGACCCGGAGGTGGCGGAAGAGGCCAAAGCGCGCGGCACCACGCGCTCGTGGGTTGCGATGGAAAAAGCGGCGCGGCTTCACGAGCGGCCGGTCTTTGCCATCGGGAACGCGCCCACGGCGCTGCTGTCGATCTGCAGGATGGTGCGCGCGGGAGAACTGGAACCGCGGTTTGTGATCGGCGTGCCGGTGGGGTTCGTTGAGGTCGTCGAGGCGAAGGAGGCGCTGATGCAATTGCCGGTGCCGTACGTCATCGCCCGCGGCCGCAAGGGCGGGAGCCCGGTGGCCGCGGCGATCGTCAACGCGGCGCTGTATCAGCTGGCTGAGCGGGAGGAATAATTATGGTGCATTTTGTCGGCGCCGGCTGCGGCGCACCGGATTTGATCACCGTGCGCGGCGCGCGACTGCTCGCCCAGGCGGACGTGGTCATCTACGCCGGATCGCTGGTCAATCCGGCATTGCTGGAATACGCGGGGAAAGACGCGCGGATTTACGACAGCGCGAAGCTGACGCTGGAAGAAATCATGGGCATCATTTGCGCCGCGGAAAGCAGCGGGAAAACCACGGTGCGCCTGCATACCGGAGACAGCAGCCTTTACGGCGCGGTGCGGGAGCAGTTTCAGGCGCTGGATGCGATGGGGATCGAATACGACGTGTGCCCCGGGGTCAGCGCGATGTTCGGAGCTGCGGCCGCGCTGAAAGCGGAGTACACGGTGCCGGAGCTGTCGCAGACGGTCATCATATCCAGGGTCGAAGGCCGTACGCCCGTTCCGGAAAAGGAAAGGCTGCGGGAGCTCGCGAAACACGGAGCCACCATGGTGCTTTATCTCAGCGCGGGGCATATTGGCCGGGTGCAGCAGGAACTGCTCAGCGGCGGTTATCCGGAAGACACTCCGGCGGCGATCGCGGCGAAGGCCACCTGGCCGGAAGAAGAGCTGCTGCGCTGCCGCGTCGGAACGCTGGAGCAGACCGCCCGCGAGCACGGGGTCGAAAAGACGGCGCTGATTCTGGCGGGCGCGTTTCTGGGCGAAGGCGGCAGCCGGTCGAAGCTGTACGATCCGGAGTTTTCGACCGGATGCCGGGAGGCGAAGCAATGAGCCGCGCAGCGGTTCTGGCGTTCAGCGAACGCGGCGCAAAAACGGCACAGCGGATCGCGTGCGCGCTGGAGGGCAGCTATGAAGTGGAGCTGTACCCGGCGGCGCGCAGCCTGTCAAAGCTGATGGAGGACATCTTTCCGAAGGTGCAGGCGCTGGTGTTCGTCGGCGCCTGCGGCATCGCGGTGCGCGCAGTGGCGCCGCACCTGGTGAGCAAAGCGAGCGACCCCGCGGTGCTGGTCTGCGACGAGAAGGGCGAATTTGTGATCTCCCTTCTGTCCGGACACATCGGCGGCGCGAACGCGCTGTCCCGCCGGGTGGCAGAGGCGCTGGGGGCAGCCGCGGTGATTACCACCGCGACCGATGTCCAGGGCCGCTTTTCGGTGGATGCGTGGGCAGCGGAAAACGGGATTCCCGTACCCGACCTGCACCTGGCAAAGCGCTTTTCGGCGGAAATCCTGAAACGCGATCTGCCGTTTGCCTGCGATTTTCCGGTCAGGGGCGCGCTGCCGCCGGGATTGTATGCGGGCTGCGAAGGGGATTTGGGGCTTGCGGTTTCCTGCCGGGACATCCGGCCGTTTGCCGCGACGCTGGCCCTGGTGCCCCGGATCCTGACGGTCGGCATCGGCTGCAAGCGCGGCACGCCGGCAGAGGCGATCGAAGAGGCGGTCGGGCGCGCGCTGGAAAGCGGAGGATTCAGGAAGGAAGCGCTTTTCTGCGCCGCGTCCATCGATCTGAAGCGGGATGAACAGGGGCTCCTGTCCTGGGCGGAGGAAAGCGGGCTGCCGATTCGGTTCTATTCGGCGGAGGCGCTGAACGCGCTGCGGGGCGCGTTTACGGCATCGGAGTTCGTGGCGCGGACCGCGGGCGTGGACAACGTCTGCGAGCGTGCGGCCGTGCGCTGTGCGGGAGAGGGCGCCTGCCTGGCCGTAAGAAAAACCGCCGCAAAAGGCGTTGCGGCCGCGATTGCACAGAAAGAATGGGGTGTCTGCTTTGAATAAGCTGTATGTGGTCGGGATCGGTCCGGGCGCGGCTGAGGACATGACGCTGCGGGCCCGGGCGGCGCTGGACGACGCTTCCGTGATCGTCGGGTATACGACGTATGCCAATCTGATTCGGCCGCTGTTTCCCGGCAAAGAATACATCGTCACCGGCATGCGCAGGGAAACGGAGCGCTGCAGGGCCGCGGTGGAGTGTGCCAAAGCCGGCCGAACCGCCGCGATCGTTTCCAGCGGCGACGCCGGCGTGTACGGCATGGCGGGTCTGGCGCTGGAAATGGCGGCCGGAACCGGTGTGGAAGTCGAGATTGTGCCCGGCGTGACCGCGGCGCTGAGCGGAGCCGCCAGGCTGGGCGCGCCGATCGGGCACGACTTTGCGGCAATCAGCCTGTCCGATCTGCTGACTCCCTGGGAAAAGATCGAAAAGCGGCTGACGCTGGCGGCGGAGGCCGATTTCTGCCTTGTGCTGTATAACCCCGCCAGCCGCCGGCGAACGGATGCGCTGAAGCGCGCCTGCGAAATCGTGATGCGCCATGCGTCGCCGGATACCGTGTGCGGCGCGGTGCGCAACGCGGGGCGGGAGGGAGAAGAAACGCTGGTTATGACCCTGCGGGAATTGGCGTCCTATACCGCCGACATGTGCACGACCGTATTCATCGGAAATTCGCAGACCAAAACGGTAGGATCGGGAATCGTCACGCCGAGAGGGTACAAAGATGTCTGAAATCTGTGTGTTCGCGGGAACCAGCGAGGGACGCAGGCTGGTTTGGCGCCTGCGGGGCAGGGGCGCGCGCCTGACGGCCTGCGTGGCCACGGAATACGGCGCGGAACTGCTGGGAACCCATGCGGACGTTCGGGTTCGCGTGGGGCGGCTGGATCTGGAAGCCATGAAATCGATGCTGCGGGAAGAGCGCTTTGACGCGGTCGTCGACGCCACTCATCCGTACGCGGACCGGGCCACGGAAAACATCGCGGCGGCGTGCGGCGCGGAGGGCGTCGCGTATCTTCGGCTGGAACGGTCCGGCAGCGCAGACAGCTCCGACGGCGTGTTTGTGCAGGACGCCGCCGGCTGCGCCGAATACCTGAAGACGACAGAAGGCGCGGTTCTGCTCACTACGGGCAGCAAGGATCTGGCAGCCTTTTGCGCCGACGGCGCCCTGCGCGGAAGGCTTTTCGCCCGGGTGCTTCCGAACGCGGATTCGCTGAAAGCCTGCCTGGAGAACGGGATTCCGGCGGATCGGATCTTCGCGATGCAGGGGCCCTTCGACGAGGACATGAACTGCGCGATGCTCAGAGCAGCAGGCGCGAAATATATCGTCACCAAGGACAGCGGCAGCGCCGGCGGATACGCGGCAAAGATTCGCGCGGCGGAGAAGTGCGGCGTCTGCCCTGTGATCATCGGCCGGCCGCCGCAGCGGGAGGGACAGCCTTTCGAGGCTGTGGCGGCGGAACTGGAGACGCGCTTTCACCTCGCGCCCGCGCCGAAGCGGGTGACGTTGGCGGGGATCGGCGCAGGAAATCCCGAAACCCAGACTGCCGGACTGCGGCAGCTGCTGCGGGAGGCGGATTGCCTGATCGGCGCAAGGCGGATGCTGGATGCGGCGAACGCGCCGGGCAAACGCGAATACGAGGCGTTCGACGCCCGGGAAATTGCCGCATATGTCCGGGACGAGAAAGAATGCCGGAACTTTGCCGTGCTCTTCTCCGGCGATCCGGGCTTTTACAGCGGCGCGAAAAAACTGCTGGGCGAGCTCGAGGGGCAGCCGGGGATCACCGTGGAAGTCCTTCCGGGCATAAGCTCGCTGGCGTATTTCTGCGCAAGGCTCAAAAGGTCCTGGGAAAACGTCCGCACGGTGAGCCTGCACGGAAGGGAAGAGGATCTGGAAGGCGCTGTACGCGGCAGCGAACAGGTGTTCGTGCTGGCGGGCGGCGCAGACGGCGTCAAAAGAGCGCTGCGGCGCCTGACGGAATCCGGCATCTGCGGGCTGACCGTGACGGTCGGGGAGCGGCTCGGGTATCCGCAGGAACGCATTGTCCGGGGATCGGCGAGCGAACTTGAAGCCCTGGAATTCGATCCGCTCAGCGTGCTTTTGGTGGAAAACCCGAACGCCGGGAAAACGGCGGTTACCCAGGGCCTGCCGGACGATCTGTTCGAACGCACCGGGGTGCCGATGACGAAATGCGAAGTGCGCAGCGTCACGCTGTCGAAGCTGGCGCTCAACCGGGATTCGATCGTTTACGACGTCGGTTCAGGCAGCGGCTCGGTATCCGTGGAATGCGCGCGTCTTGCCGACCGGGGAACGGTTTATGCGATCGATCAGAATCCGGAAGCGGCGTGTCTCACGGAAAGAAACGCCGAAAAATTCTCGCTGCGCAACATCCGGATCATACGCGGCACCGCGCCGGAGGCGCTTATGGATCTGCCGGCGCCTACCCATGCGTTTATCTGCGGCAGCTGCGGCCGGCTGCGCGGGATTCTCGAATGCCTGCTGGAAAAGAATCCGTCTGTGCGCATCGTCGTCAATGCGGTCACCCTGGAAAACCTGTCGGAAATGGCGCAGATTGCGTCGATGTTTGAATGGTCGGACATTGCCGGAATTTCGGTGGCAAAACCCCGCGCCGTCGGGAGCTTTCACCTGATGACCGCGCAGAATCCGGTGTACGTCTTTGCACTGCAAAACCGGCGCAAAGGCGAAACAGGGGGGAGAAACCCGTGAAGGGCTGTCCCGGGTTGGCAAAAGAAGCGTTCCCGCGCTCCGGGGAAGCGGATTCGGCGCACGCGGCGAAAGGCGGCGGGCAGGGACGGAGGCACGCGAAGCGATGATGTTCTTTTACGCGCTGTTGGCGGGATTCTGCATGGATCTCCTTTTCGGAGATCCGGAATGGCTCTGTCATCCAGTCCGGCTGATCGGGAAGTACATCTCCTTCGCGGAGAAAAAGCTGCGCGCGGGGGGCGGGAACCTGCGGCTTTGCGCGGTGCTTCTGACGCTGTCCGCCGTGCTTCTCACGATGGGAACGGCAGGGCTGATCCTGCTGGCCGCAGGACGTTTGGGAAAAGCCCCGCTGTTTCTCGCGATGGCGCTGCTTGACTGGATGGGCATCGCCGCAAAGAGTATGACGCAGGAAGCGCGGCAGGTGCAGCAGGCGCTTTCGCAAGGAATCGGGGCGGGGCGCAGGCAGGTCGCCCGCATCGTCGGCCGCGACACGCAGTCGCTCAGCGAGGAGGAAGTGATCAAGGCGACGGTGGAAACCGTGGCGGAGAACACGACGGACGGAGTGGTCTCACCGATGATTTACGCCGCGCTGGGAGGACCGGTGCTGCTCTGGGGCTTCAAAGCGGCCAGCACCCTGGATTCCATGGTGGGTTATATGGATGAGAAATACCGGGATATCGGCTGGTCCAGCGCCCGGCTGGACGATGTGCTGAATTATCTGCCGGCCCGGCTGACGGCGCTGCTGATGTGTGCCGCCGCATGGGTTTTGCGCCTGGACGCCCGCGTCGCATGGCGCATCGTTAAGCGGGATCATGCGAATCACAGCAGCCCGAACTGCGCGTGGAGCGAGGCGGCCGCCGCGGGCGCGCTCCGCATACAGCTGGGCGGGACCCACAGCTATTTCGGAAAGGATGTTTTCAAGCCGACGATCGGGGATCCCGATCGTCCGGCGGAGCGTCAGGACATCGGCAGGGCAAACGCTATGCTGGTGGGAACGGCGCTTCTTGCGATGGGGCTGATCGCGCTGTTGACGCTGCTGCTGTCAAAATGGATGGGTGCGCTTCCGTTTGCGGTTCGCTGAAAGCCGAAGAGCGCCCGCGGCGGACGCCGTCGCCGCCGGACCGGCGGGAAGCACCTGCCGCGCTCACGGCAGAATGAGAGGAGCATTATGCTGCAGTATTCTCTGAACACACCGGATTCAGCCGCCTCCGGGAAAGCCCGGGCCGTCTGGGACGCGGTCGCCAAGCCGCTTCGCTCGCTGGGAAAGCTGGAGGATATCATCGTAAAAATCGCCGGCATTCAGCGTACGGAGGACGTGTGCATTCGCCCCCGGTGCGTGCTGGTCTTCTGCGCCGATCACGGCGTGGTGGAGGAAGGCGTTTCCCAGTGCGGCCGGGAGGTGACGGGTCTCGTCGCCGCGTCCGTCGCAGACGGCACGTCCAACGTGAACCTGATGGCAAAAACCGCCGGCGCAGACGTTTACGCGGTGGATATGGGCATAGCCCGGGAGATCGGGGCTTCGGCGATCATTCGCCGCCGCATCGCCGCGGGCACCGGAAATATGGCGCGGGAGCGCGCGATGACGCGGCGGCAGGCGGAAGAGGCGGTGCAGGCCGGGATCGATATCGTGCGGCAGATGCAGTCGCAAGGGTATCGGATCATTGTGACGGGAGAAATGGGCATCGGCAACACCACCGCCAGCGCGGCGATTCTCTGCGCGCTGCTGGGGCTGGAACCGGAAGAAGCCGTCGGGCGCGGGGCGGGACTTTCAGACGCGGGACTCGCCCGCAAGCGGGCCGCCGTCGAACGTGCGCTGAAAATCAACAGGCCCGACCCGGACGATCCGCTGGACGTGCTGGCGAAGGTCGGCGGGTTTGAAATCGCAGCCATGGCGGGCGCGTTCCTCGGCGGCATGACCTGTTCCGTTCCGATTGTGATCGACGGAGCGATTTCGGCTGTCTCCGCCCTTCTCGCCGCGAGAATATGCCCCGCGGTCAGGCAGTATATGATCGCATCGCACATGAGCCGGGAAGGAATGGTCGGGCGGGTCATGAAAGAAATGGATCTTGAGCCCGTTATCCATGCCGGTATGGCGCTGGGGGAGGGAACCGGCGGCGTTGCGCTGTTGCCGCTGATCGACATGGCGCTCAGCGTATACCGGGGCCGGCACACATTTTCCGCGCTGGGCATGCAGGCCTATACGCCGCAGGGGGGAGACAGATGACCGTTCTGATCACCGGCGGGAGCGGATGCGGCAAATCGACGTTCGCGGAAAAGCTTACGGAAAGCCTGTCGGCCGGAAGCCGCGTCTACATCGCGACGATGCGCGTCGTGGACGAGGAATCGGCCAGGCGCGTTGCGCGCCATCGCGCGCAGCGGGCGGGCAAAGGGTATAGGACCATCGAATGCCCGAAGGATCTGTCCGGCACGGAATTCGCGCCGGGCGCGTCGGTGCTGCTGGAGGATCTGCCGAACCTGCTCGCGAACGAGATGTTCGGCGGCGGGGACTGGAAGCGCATTGCGCCGGCGCTGAAGGAGTTGTCGGGGAAATGCCGGCATCTTGTCATCGTGACCAACGACGTGTTTTCCGACGGGGAGAACTACGATCCGCCCACGGCGGAATACATGCGATGCCTGGCACAGATCAACAGCGAAGCCGCGCGCATGGCGGAGGTTGTCGCGGAGGTCGTCTATTCCATTCCTGTCTGGCTGAAAGGGGATGCGCCATGCGTGTAATCCGGTCGCTGGCAACGGCGTTTTCCATGTATTCGAGAATACCGGTCCCCCGGGTGGAGTGGTCCGACGGGAACCGCCGGTACGCGATGTGCTTCTTTCCGCTGATCGGCGCCGTGATCGGGGGCGCGCTCCGGCTGTGGCTGTGGCTGTGCGAACAGCTCGGGTGCGGAAGCCTTCTCAGAGGCGCGTTCGCCGCGATTCTGCCGGTTCTGATCACCGGCGGCATCCATATGGACGGCTTCATGGACACGATGGACGCCCTTGGATCCTGTCAGCCCCGGGAAAGAAAGCTGGAGATTCTCAAAGACAGCCGTGTGGGCGCGTTCGCCGCAATGGCCTTGTGCGCGTACCTGCTGCTTTGTGCCGCGCTGTACGGGGAAATGCCTTTGAAATCCGCGCCGGCGCTGATGCCGTGCTTTGTCCTGTCCCGGGCGCTGAGCGCCGGGGCGGCCGTCACCCTGCGGGGCGCCCGCGCAGACGGCATGCTGCAGGGCTTCGCAAAAGCCGCGCAGAGCCGTATCGTGCTGTGTACGTGCTTCGCGTACGCGGCGGCATGCCTTTTGGGCTGGGTGCTCTTCGGGGGAGCGCGCACGGCCGGCCTGTGCCTGGCGGCGGCGCTGTGCGTCTCCCTGTACTACGTGCGGATGGCATACAAACAGTTCGGGGGCGTGACGGGCGATCTGGCGGGATGGTATTTGCAGGTGATGGAGCTCGCGCTGATTGGCGCTGTGTACCTCGGAGGGAAAATCGGATGAAGCTGTACATCGGAGGCGCGTACCAAGGGCAGCAGGAACTGGCGCGCAGGGAAAACCCCGGCGCGGAGATCCTCGGAGATTTTCATGATGCGGCGCGCGCCGCACTGCTGCGGGGAGAGGACGCACGGGATTTTGCCCGCCGCGTATGCGGGGAGCATCCGGATGCGGTGATCGTCGCAAACGAAGTGGGTTCGGGGATCGTGCCGGTCGATCCCGCGGAGCGGGCGTTCCGGGAAGCCGCGGGGCGGGCGCTGTGCGTCATTGCCCAGCGCGCGGAGCAGGTGACGCGGGTCGTATGCGGGATCGGGGTGCGCATCAAATGAGATGGATTCTGATCCGCCACGGCGAGACGCGGGGCAATGCGCAAAAGCGGTACATCGGCTGCCGGACCGATGAACCGCTGAGCAGCGCGGGGATCGCCGCGCTGCGCGCGAAGCGTTATCCGCCGGTGGCACGGGTGTTTTCGAGCCCGATGAAGAGGTGCCTGATGACGGCGGACATCATCTATCCGATGCACAGGCCGGAAAGCATCCGCGATTTTCGGGAATGCGACTTTGGAATTTTTGAAGGATACAATTATTCAGAACTGAAGGATTCCGCCGATTATCAGCGGTGGATCGATTCCGGCGGGCGCAGGCCGTTTCCCGGCGGAGAGAGCCGGGAAGCGTTTGCCGCCCGCTGCGTTCGGGCTTTCGAAGCGCTGCGCGCACGGCCCCGCGCCGGAGACAGCGCGCTGGTGGTGCACGGCGGCACGATTATGGCGATCCTCGAAGCGTTTGCGGCGCCGCATCGCGATTATTTCGATTATCAGACAGCGTGCGGCGAAGGGTTCATTCTGGAAGAGAGCGGAAGCTGCACTCCGCTGTTCTGAGCGGACAGCCTCGTCTGCGCGCGCTTTTTCCGGCGGCCCGCGGCCGCCCGCGGGAGGACGGAAATCCTCATAAGCGGCCCTTCAGCCGCAAGTCCTCCCCGGTCAGGCAGACTGCCCGGGTGGTCGCCTGGTTGAGCAGCCGGGAGACGATCCTTTCGCCGTAGCGGGCCAGCATGTCGTTGGGCATCAGATTGCTGGCGATGACCGTGTGCCGGCCGGAGATTCCCCGTTCGTTGAGGAGAATAAACAGGTATTCAAGGGTGATGTTCTTCATCATCGGTTCGGTTCCGAGGTCATCGATCAGCAGCAGCGGCGCTTTCACCATCTGCTCAAAGCCGTCTTTCCCGTCATCCAGGTTCAGAAAATGCGCGCGCATCGACTGATGCATCCGATAGGCGGTCATTTTCAGATACACGTGCCCGTTCCGGGCCACCCTCTCGGCGATGGCATTCAGAAGGAAGGTTTTGCCGAGCCCCGCCGTACCGAGAATCAGCAGATTGTTCTTCCCGGTGTTCGGATACGCGTCGGCATATTGCAGGCAAAGGTCGCGAATGGCCAGCGCCTGCTTTTTCTGCGCTTCATTCGGATAGATGTCTTCGCGGAACGATTGAAAGGTTTCCCGCTCTTCGCTACCGAACGCATCCTGTGCGTAAACGAGGGCGTTCAGCTGCTTTTCCATGCACGCGCACATGATCCGGGGAACGAGTCCGGTATAGCCGGTATCCTTGCACAGCGGACAGCTGTAGCGTATCTCCAGCGCATCGGCGTCAAAACCGGCTTTCGTCAGACGGCTGCGGATGGCGCCGCGCGCCGCAAGGGTCTCTTCCCGAAGGCGTTCGGCGTTCGCAGCCGCGTTTCCGGGATCCGCCACCAGCAACCGGGCGGCCTTTGACAGGGCGTTCGAAAGAGTGTCCTGCAGTTCCCGAATCTTCGGATCGCCGGCAAATATCCGCTCCCGCCGTTCGATCCACTCGCGCTCTGCGGATTCACGTTTCTTCGCGTATTCGTTTTCCAAATAGGAAATGGCCTCGGCGCGTGTCATCTTATTCCTCCTGCTGTTGATCCATGTTCAGAATCAGCTGGTTCAGGTCCTGCGTACCGTATTGCCGCTGGGTGTACCCCAGTGCCGGATTGGGCTGCCCGCCGCCGGGCGCGGTCCGCTTTCCGCCGCGGTTCTGCCCCGGCCGCTGGAACGCCTTGGCCGCGTCCAGCGTGGAAATGCCGGCCTGCTGGAACTCCTCGAGCCGTTTGGTGATGGAACGCTGCGGCAATTGAAGCCCTTTGGCGCGCTGCGCGGCGTAACGGATCACGTCCTGATCGGGGACGAGTTCCAGCCATTCCCGCATCTGATCCAGATCCGCCTCGGTTGCCGGCCGGTCCTGACCGATGATCCGCAGAACCTCGACGGTCAGCGGACGCAGGGCCGCGTAATCCGCCAGATACTGTTCGACCCGTTCGGATGTGGTCAGCCCGAGAGACAGCCATTTCTCCAACAGATCGGACAGGGACTGAAAAGTGTGCCGCCCGTGCCTTGCACAGTAGGCTGCGGCGTACAGAACCGTTTCCGGCGCGAAGCCCTTGGCCAGAAAGCCCCGATAGGCGGCTGCGAGCTCGTCGGTCACCCGGGACGCGGAGCCCAGCGCGGAAAGGACGGCGCCTGCCGCTTCCCACTCCCGGCTGGACTGCTCCAGTTCCAGCGCCAGGGAAGTGCCGAATTTTCGCGTCCGGTGGTTCTTGAGCACCTGATCAAGGTAATGGAAGGAAGGGTTGGCGGCACTGGTGGTCTCGGGAAGGGCAGAAAGCACATCCTCCTGCGTGTAATTCCATTCGTTGAGCCAGCGGGCGGCCAGGTCGATTTCCGCCGAGGTGGCGTTGCGCCGGAAACCGAGCCCCTCGAGAACCTTCTTTGCCAGCTGCGCGGGGGGAAGCTCCTTTTGAATCTCCTTCTGCGCCGCTTCCAGCGTGGTGATCCCGTCCCGGGCCCAGTTCAGAGCCGTTTGGTTCAGAACCTTGAACGCGTATGGAACGGAACGCTGCCGGCCGCCGTTTTTCGCCTTGAGGATCTCATTGGTCTGTTCGGCCATGTACAGCACCACTTCCTGGCTCAGCTTCAGGTCCTCCACCCATTCGATGGCCATGCGGAACTGCTGCGGATGCAGAAGGCCAAAAATCTGCTGCAGGCGCTCGTTGAAGGCGCTGTAGCTGTACGCGCCGTCGTCTTCCGATTTGGCGGTCATCATGGCGCTGCGCACGTTGTTCAGCCGGAACGACAGCGGTTCGTCGCTCAGGCCGGTCAGCAGCCCCTTCTGTTCCCAGTAGCGCAGCGCGCTCAGCACATCGTCGACCGTCATGCCGAGCACCCTTGCCAGGTCCTGCACCGTCCGGCACAGGTCAGGGTGCTGCGCCAGCAGCAGCGAATACAGGTAAACGCGCACGCAATCGCCGGGCGCGCCCGGCATGAATTCCATCAGAAACAGGTTTTCGACCGGGGTCGATCCGTAAAGCGTAAAGTCGTCGTGTGCAGAAATCAATGCCATGGAAGCGCCTCCTTCTCGGGCATATCATATCACAAAAGGCGGCTTGCCGCAATGCGCCGCGGGAAAAACCGCAGGCGGCGGACGGCGAAAAAAAACCCGCCGCTCAGCGGCGGGTGACCGGGCAAAGGCATCAGCCCTTGATCGGTTTCATTTCGGCAGTGCAGTGCGGGCAGCGGGTTGCCTTCTCGTTGACTTCGCTCATGCAGAACGGGCAAAGGCTCTTCGGGGCTTCCGGCGCGGCCGGGGCGGGCTTCTTCAGCTTGTTGATGGCCTTGACGATCGCGAAGATGCAGACCGCGACGATCACGAAATTGATGACAGCGTTGATAAAGTTGCCGACCATGATGCTGCCGAGTTTGATTCCCGAGAAATCCGGCTGTCCGAAGATCATGCCGATCAGCGGAGTGAGAAGATCTTCCACCACGCTGGATACGATTGCGCCGAACGCGGAGGCGATCATAACGCCGACGGCCATGTCCACTACATTGCCCTTGAATGCAAAGGCTTTGAATTCCTCGATGAGCTTCTTCATAAAGGTTCTCCTCCTTTAATGATGTGAAAGCATTATAGCACATAACGGGCGTTTTGAAAAGAGCAATCGGCGCATCGGGACAGTTTTTTCTTTGCGCGGAGAGAGGCCGCGTGACGGGAACCCGGGGAAGCGGCGGGAATGTCGCCGCATCGGAAGGATCCCGGAGATTCCCATAGATAAGGAAGCAACCGGCTGATGCAGCGCTGCCCCAATCCGGAAAACCGGCCGCGCGGGAATTATAAATGTTAAGAGTTTCGAAAGAAGAACGGAAAACTGGCGCGGAATCCCCGCAAAAACACAATATATGGAAAGATAATGTGTTTATGAGTCTATATATGGTAGAAAATGGCCGAAAAACCGGCTTGCGATTTTTTGAAAAAAAGTCCTTGACAAACCGCGAGTGTTTTGATATAATATCACCTGTTGCCGCGCGAGACACCAGTCGAACGGACAACGGAGCACCTTGAAAACGATACAGCGAGAGCAAGGAAAGAAGAAGTCAGATTCGGAGAGTTGAAGCAGCTGAGGGAGCGGAGCCGGAGCGCTTGGCGGCGCGGCGGGGAAGCGAG
>JAFWEY010000143.1 GCA_017512675.1 Clostridia bacterium
CCAGGCGCAGGCCGCGCCCCGGCAGGCGGATGGCGCGAAGCAGGCGGAGATCATCACGGAGCTTCGCAGGCAGCTGAAGGACGCGCTCGCCGGCAGCGAATGGAAGAGCCGGTTCGAGGCGGATCACGAAGCGTTCGAAGCGTTCCGGGCGGAGGTGCGGCGCAGGGATACGCTCAGCCGCGTGCGGGCCGCCTACCGCGGTCTGCTGGACAAGCACGACATCGACCGGCAGGACGCGGACCTGATTCTGGCGGCGACGGATTTCAGCGGCATGAAGCTGACGAAGGACGGAGCGCTGGAGGACGAGGAAAAGCTGACGGCCGACATCCGGAGCCTGTACGCCAGGTACATTCCCACGCAGCGGACCAGAGGCGCGCAGGTGGAAACGCCGCCGCCCGGGCGCGCCGGCGCGTTCGAATCGATGAGCCTGGCGGACAAGATGGCGTTCGCCAACGCGCACCCGAATGACGCACAGCTGAGCGCATGGCTGCGGAGCTGACGCGCATTCGAAGGAACCATGAGAAGGCCGGGGCGGGAGCCCTTCCGGACGCCTGACCCCGGGCGTCCGAAAGGGGCTTCTCCCCCGGCCTTCCGCGACAGTCCGATTCACGAAAGGGAGGATCGTTCATGGGCGTATTCAACAGCAAGAACTGGAACAGCGAGGTTTTCGGCAAGTACCTGGAGACGGTGCCGCGGGTGAAGCAGAACGCGCTGCTCCGGGCCGGCGTCCTGCGGGAGCGGCCCGAGATCCGCTCGATGCTGACCGAGCAGACCGGCGGCAGCTACGTGACCGTGCCGATGGCCGGGCACATCGGCGGCGACGCGCTCAACTACGACGGCAACACCGATATCACCGCCACCGGCCTGGATACCTACCTGCAGTCGATGATCGTCGTCGGCCGCAGCAAAGCCTGGAAGGAGATGGATTTCTCCCGGGACATCACCGGCAAGGATTTCATGGAGACCATCGCCGCGCAGGTCGGCGATTACTGGGACGACGTGGACCAGGCGACCATCCTGTCGATTCTGAAGGGCATCTTCGGCGTCAGCGCCAACAACTTCCGCGCGCAGCACACGCTGGATATCACCGGCTCCTCCTCCGCCAGCGTCGGCGCGGACACGCTGAACACCGCGATTCAGCAGGCCGCCGGCGCCAACAAGGACATCTTCACCGCGGTCATCATGCACAGCGTGGTGGCGACCCATCTGGAAAACCTGCAGCTGCTGACCTACTGGAAGGAAACCGACAGCCAGGGCGTCGAACGGCCGCTGAAGATCGCCAGCTGGAACGGCCGCACCGTGTTCGTGGACGACGACGTGCCCGCCGAAGAAACGGTTGCCACCCCGGGCGTGTGGAATTTCGCGGTCAGCACCCCGGCAGCCGCCGGCGACAAAATCACGGTGTTCGGCACCGAATACACCTTCGTCGCCAACGACGCCGAAAGCCCGGCCGCGGACCAGATCAGGGTGGGCGCGTCCGGCACCGCCGCGCAGCAGGCGGCGAACATCGCATCGAAGCTCTCCGCACTGACCTCCGGCCCGGCGGCCAACTACACCATCGAGGTGACCGGCTCCACCAAGGTGCAGTTCACCCAGAAGAGCACCGCCTACGGCTGGGGCGCGCCTGCCGTCAGCGCGGAGAAGGCGGCGGGCGGAAGCATCGCCCTCGGCAGCGTGACCGAGACCGTCGCTCCGGTCGAGTACATCACCTACACCACCTACGTTCTCGGCCAAGGCGCGTTCGATACCTGCGACTGCGGCGCGGCCACGCCCAACGAAATCTGGCGCGATCCGAAGACCAAGGGCGGCGAGGACTGGCTGATCACCCGCCAGCGCAAGCTGTTCGCGCCGATGGGGTTCAGCTTCGTGCAGCCGTCCGCCGCGATCGTCTCCCCCACCGCCGCGCAGCTGGAAACCGCGGCGCGCTGGGCGCCCGTGACCGCCAGCGATGGAATCACCTGCTACGACACGAAGACGATCCCGTTCGCGCGGATTCTCAGCCGCGGCTGAGGCGGCCGCGCCGAAAGGGGGCTGAGGCGGATGCTCGAACAGATTCTCGACGCCCTGCACAACGATTTCGCCGCCGGCGAGCCGATTCGGGGAACCTTTGCCGTCCGCGGCGGAACCCTTCCCCTCGATTGCCTGGCGGAGAACCAGTATTACCGGATCGCCGGCAGCGTATTCAACGACGGCGTTCACCGGCATCCCGCAGCGGACCTGACAGACGAGACCTTCGACGGAGCCGTCGTTCCGATGGCGGTTCCGCCGGCCGTTCTCGAGCTGGCGGACGAGATCGGGGCATGGGTCGCCCAATACGGCGGCGCTGCCGCGAACCCGTACCTGGAGGAAAGCGTGAACGGCGTTTACAGCTACCGGCTGCGCGAGCAGCGCCAAAGCTGGCGGGACGCGTTCGCGGCGCGGCTGAGCCGCTGGAGGAAGCTTTCATGAGCCTGCTCGACAGCATGAAAACCCCGTGCGTGAAGCTTCTGCGCACGGATACCGGGGACGGCCTGGGCGGATACGCGTCCGCCTGGGCCGAAGGGGAGGAATTCGACGCGGTGATCCGCAAGGACAGCACGTCCCGGCATGCCCAGGCACAGCAGATGCGGGAAGCCGAAGCGTTCACGGTGATCGTCGACGGCTCCGTCAGCCTTTCCTGCCACGACGTGTTCCGGCGCAGGGCGGACGGCGCGCTGTTCCGGATGACCGGCAGCACCCGGGATTCGCAGGCGCCCCGGCGCTCGACCGTGCCGGTCGCGAAAGCGCCGTGCGAACGGTGGGAGCCCTGACCATTCGCGGAAGGGGGAAACGAAATGATCCAGACGGCGCGGGCGCTGAACGCGTTCTTCGGCAGCTTCGGGATTCCGGCGTACAGCCGGAACAACGTGCCGCCCGGCGCGCGGATGCCGTACATCACCTACGAGCTGCGCTTTCCCGGTCCGCTGTCGAAAACGGCGCTGCGGGCCTGGGTGTGGTATCCCGGCACCGCCTTTTCCGGACTGCTCGAAAAGTGCGGCGAAATCGAATCCGCGCTGCGGGGCGGCGCGTCGGTCCGAACCCCCGGCGGCGCGGTGCGCCTGTTCGCGGACGGCCGCGTCGCCTTCGCGCAGGAGCAGCCCGATCCGGACAAAAGCGTTCGCGTGATGCTGCTGTCGATGATCCTGCACGCGGATACGGACTGAAGCGCGGACCCGTCGCGAAAGCACCCGAACCGCGGCGCCGGCGATACGGTTGCCGCCGATAGGAAGGAGCGAACCCATGGAATTCACCAAATACCCGGCCGACACGTTCTCGAGCCTGGTCATCGGCGCGGGCGTCCTGCTGACGGATTTCGATCCGGTCTCCGCGACGCTGAGCGGCAGCGACATCCTCGGCGCCACCACCGGCGGCATCGCCTTCAGCGCGGTGCCGAAATGGAAGGATTTCGGCGAGGACATCGACAACGTGCCGAAAAACACGATGGAACTGAAACGGATTCAGGAATGGGAAGCGCGCATGAGCGGCACGCTGATCGCGGTCAACGCCGCGGCAGGAAGGCTTTTGGCCGCCGCCGCGGACCTGAACGCCGGAACCGGCAAAATCACCCCGCGGGGAACCGTAAAGGCCGGCCTCTCCGGCAGCGATTTCCGGGATCTGTGGCTGGTGGCGGATTATTCCGACAAAAACGACACGGCGCAGGGCGCGTCTCCCGCAAAAGCCGGCTATGTGGCGATCCGGATGATGAACGCGCTTTCCACCGGCGGGTTCAGGCTGCAGACGGCGGACCGGGACAAGGGCAAGTTCGAATTCGAATTCACTGCCCATTACGGCAGCGGCGCGCAGGACACGGTGCCGTTCGAGGTGTATATCAAGCCTGGGACGGGAGAATAACGCTCACTGCGTTCGCTTGGATTGAAATCTCTGCTGCGCAGACATTTCAATCCGGTTTTTCAGATTTTCCTGCGCCTTACAGGCGCGGGCGGAAAATCTGCAGGGAAACCATTTTTGCTCTCGGCGGCAAGCTGCCTTCGCAAAAATGGCTCCTCGGGCCGGCAAAGCCGCCCCTGCGGAATGACGCAAAGGGAACACCCTTTGCAATCCTGTAATTACTTGTCCCTTCGCGGCCGCTGCGCTGCGAAGGGACAACGGGTTACGGAGGAGACTCTTCCGGTAACGAATCCCGATTCATCAAACGGTACAACATCCCGAACCCGCCGTAGGGGCGCCCCAAGCGAAGCGCGGTGCGCCCGCAATTTCTTCCGGAAACAAAGATCCAATCATCAATCGGCTCATCATTCCGACCCTGCTCTTGCCTTCTCCTTTAGG
>JAFWEY010000144.1 GCA_017512675.1 Clostridia bacterium
GAAGAGGACGAGGAATTCGCCGACGAGGATTACGCCGACGAGGATTCCGATTTCGACGAGGAATACACCGACGACGAAGACTTCGAGGAAGAGGAGCCCAAACAAAAGAAATCGGAAAAGAAAGACAAGAAGCGCGAGGAAGAGGATTCCGATTCCGACGACGAGGAATTCTTCGACGCGGACGAGGAGTATCCCGACGAGGAGTATTCCGATGAAGAGTACTTCGACGAGGAATATTCCGACGATGAGTATTCCGACGAAGAGTACTTCGACGATGAATACTTCGACGAAGAGGAACCTGAGCAGGAGAAACCGGACAGGACAAAAGAAAAGAAGCGCGCGGAACCGGAGAGCGAGGAGAAACAGCCGGAAGAGGAAACGGACTTCGATCCGGAGGACGGATACGACGAAACGGAGTTCGACCCGGAGGACGGATACGACGAAACGGACTTCGATCCGGAGGACGAGTACGACGAAACGGAGTTCGACCCGGAGGACGAGTACGACGAAACGGAGTTCGATCCGGAGGACGGATACGAGAAAATCGATTTCATTCCGGCGGATGAGATCATTGCGAAACCGGAGCCCGATCCGGAGGACGGGATCGAAGAGACGGAGCTCGATCCGGAGGACGAGACCGAGGAGACGGACGAAATTCCTGCGGATGAGGACGACGGGGAACCGGAATCCGACCAGGAAGACAGCGTCGAAAAACCGGAGCTCGTTCCCGAGGATGAAGCCGAAGAGACGGAAGTGATTCCGGAGGACGAGGCCGAGGAACCGGAGGCCGTTCCGGAAGAGGAATCAGAGGTGATTCCGGCGCAGGAGCAGATCGATCGCATTCCGAGTGAAGAGGAGCCGAGCGAGGAGACCGTGCCGGAGGACAGCGAAACGGAAACGGTTGAAGAGATCCCGACGGAATCGGATCTGCCGGAAGAAACGGATGCGGAGGAAGAGGAGATTCCGCAGGAGGAGACAGAGGAGCCCGTGATCACCATCACGGCCTGGTACGCCAGCGATACGCCGCAGGTGGGCGACAGTGTAACGCTGACGTCCGAAGTGAGCGGAATTCAGCCGGAGAACGTGTCCTATCAGTGGCAGGTCTCCGTGGGGGACGGCGTCTGGCACGACGTTCCGGGCGCGACGCAGCCCAGCTACACCTATACGATCGATGATGACAACGCCGGATGGACCTGGCGCCTTGCCGTCACCGGCTGAGGAGGATCAGAGATATGAAACACAGAAAATCCAGGCGCGGCCGCGTGCTTGTGCCGCTGTGCGTCCTGGCGGTTCTCGCCATTGCGGCCATAGCGGTCTTCTCGGAGGAACTGCATATCTTCCCGGCCGACGTGCCGATCGTTCCGGCGCAGGTACAGGTGACGCCGGCGCCGTCGCAGGATCCGTTCCCGGACGCGAAGGCGGAGGATCAGCCCCCGGTGCAGGAGCGCTTTATCGGGCTGGCGGCGCAGAATCCGGACACTGTCGGCCGCCTGACCTTCGGTCCGGTGAAAGCCCAGGCCGTCGTGCAGTCGGACAACTCGTTTTACATGAATCACGGGTTCGACCGCAAGGAAAGCAAATCGGGCGCACTGTTTCTGGATGAGCGCAATAAGCTGTGGCCGATGGACCAGAATATGATTATCTACGGGCACAACATGCGGGACGGCTCGATGTTCGGCGATATGGACGAATACCGGAAACCCGCCTATCTGAAGGCGCACCCGCTGATTGCCTTCAGCACGATCTACGACGCGGAAGACGTCATCTACGTGCCGATTGCGCTGTTCGATGCTTCGATGGCGCCGGACAACAAGGACTATTTCAAGGTCCGCCGGCCCAACTTCTCCGACGAGCTTGAGCTGAACAGCTGGCTGGAGGATGCCCGCAGCCGCTCGCTGTACGATTTCGGAGCGGACGCGAACGCGCAGGATACCTTTATTACGCTGGTCACCTGCAGCTATTCGCAGGACGACGGGCGGTTCATCATGATCGGCCGCAGAATACGCGACGGGGAAACCGCGGAAGAGCTCTCTGCGCTGACCGCGAACTCCGCGAAACGCTGACCGGAAGGAGGAAAGACAAATGAAATCCAACATCAGAAAAACACTGCTTTGGATCCTGACGGCCGTGATCGCGATTGTACCGCCTCTTTCGCTGGCGGAGGGGCTCCGCGTCTATACGTCCAACGAACTGAAACTCGAGGTGCTGACGAAGGATTCGGAGATCGATATTGACAGGAACGCAGAGCTTTCCCTGTCGCTGGTCGGCGACAAAGCCTATGCGGGCGCCGGGGAGACCGTCCGCTACACGGTGAGGCTGGAAAACACCGGGACCGATGACAGCGATGTCGTAACGGTCACGGCATACGTTCCGGAGGGCCTGACGCTGACCGGCGCGGGCCAGGGCGGCGCGCTGGACGAAAATACCGTAACCTGGGACAAAACGATCGCCGCGGCCGAAACGATGCTGCTGACCTTCGACGTGGTTGTGGAAAAGGGCGCCAGCGGAGTTCTCAGCGTCACGGCGACGGCGGAGGATCTGGCGGCTCAGACGGATCTGACCGTCAGCGCCAGCGAACTGCGGCTGGTGCTTCGCGCGGCGAGGGAGGTCGTCTCCCAGAACGAAACCGTCAAAATGAGTCTGGAAGCCGTCAACATCGGCGATGCCGACGGCGCCTGGACGGTGTCGGTGGATGCGCCGGCCGGCGTGTACCAGCACGATTTTTCCAGAACCGTTTCCCCCGCGGCCGGCGATTCCTGCTCGTGGAATGTGGCGCTGGAGGCGGGCGAGAGCAAGGTGCTGCGATTCTACGCGGACATTCCGTACGACGCTTCGGGCCTGCTGGAATTCATGGCGATGGATGAGGACGATCCGGACGTCGCCGACTACGTCGCGCTGACCGTCGGGGAAGCCACGATTTCCGTGCGGAAAACCGTCGATGAGGAAGCGCCCTTTGCCGGAGACCTGCTCACGTACACCATCCGCGTGAAGAACGAATCCGAATTCGACGCGGGCAGCCTGACCGTCGTGGACACCCTTCCGAAGGGCGTGCATCTCAACAAAATCGGAAACAGCGGCCTTAAGAGCGGAAGCGGCAAGGTGGAATGGAACATTTCCCTGGACGCCGGGGAAACGAAGATCCTGAAGCTTTCGGCCTTCGTCGACGACGAAGCCGCGATCGGCACGGTGCTGCGCAATATCGCGCGCGTGTACGACAGCGACGGCGCTCTGCTTTCCGCGGCTTCCGCGCTGTCTGTGGTGGACGGCCTGCCGGAGGCGATTCTGACCATTCACAAGACGGTTTCCAACCGTACGCCTGAGCCCGGGGACTGGGTGCGGTATACGATCACCGTGAAAAACGTCGGCGACGCCGACGCCGAGGATGTGAAAATCATCGATACGCTGCCCTGGCAGCTGGAGATCAGCGAAGACAGCATCAACCGCGGCGGCGACTACTATTGGGAGGACGACCGCATCATCTGGCTGATCGACGTGGACGCGGGCGAAACCGTAAAGCTGACGTTCCGCGCGCGCATACCGGAGGATGCCGAGGACGGCGATTACTACCGGAATCACGCGAAGATCCAGGGCGGCGACAGCTCCCGCGTGACCTGCTACGTGACCGACGGCGTGGTGCCGAAAACAGGCGATCCGCTGGACGGCTGACGGTTTTGAAGCGCTGCCGAAGCGGCGCTTCTCCGGAACTCTGTGATACGGGGCTCCCGCTGACGGGGGCCCTTTTTTCAGCCGAATGCGCGCGCTGTACTCGTCCGCTCAGGATCCCGCCTGACTCGGTCGGGAGCTTGACGGCCCTTGTACGGGCGCCGGGTTTTGTGCTATAATTCTCCTGTGGAATCGGCGCCGGAGACGCGCGCACAGAGGAGCCTGTCTATGAACGATCATCTGCTTTTGTTTCTGGTGCTCTTCCCGCTGCTGTCCGTTGGGGGGATTGCCCTCATATGGATCGGCACATCCGGAATCCGAAAAGCGCGCGAGCAGGAGGAACGGGAGCGCGTCCGCGCTTTCGGGACCGTAATTGATCTGGTCCGGCACGTTTCGCTGCGGCGGGGGAAGCCTCCCGTCTGTCATCCGGTCGTGGAATTCGATGCGAACAGGAAAACGCATCGATATGAGAGCCGTACCGGATACTGGCTGGATCGAGTCCGGGTCGGCGAACGGGTTGAGATCCTGTACGACGCTGACGATCCCAGCCGTTTTCATCTGGAGGAGCTGTTCAGCCGGCAGATCGCGGGGGAAAAAGTGACCGTTTTGGCCGGAATCCTTTGGATCATCGCCGCGGGCATTGCCGCCTTTGTCCTTTCCCGATAGCCGGCACGTTTCGCTGCCGAAAACGCCCGGGCGCATGATGAGCCCCGATGGACCCCTGAACGACTGAGCCGGAGGAGAGGAATGCCTTGTATCGCTATATAGCCTTTGACGTGGAAACCCCGAACCGGTACAACGATCGGATGAGCGCGATCGGAATCTCCGTGATTGACAGCGGGTCGATCACGGAAGAGTTCTTTTCGTATGTGAATCCGGAAACCTTCTTTGATTCGTTCAACACGCGCCTGACCGGCATCGATCAGCGCACCGTCGCCGGGGCCCCCGCCTTTCCTGAACTGTGGGAGCGGATCGAGCCGGTGATGTCCTCCGGAATCCTCGTCGCGCATAATGCCGTTTTTGATCTGTCCGTTCTGAAAAAGTGCCTGGAGGGCTATGGGATCCGCTGGAAGGATTCGGCCAGATACTGCTGTACGGTGCAGATGGGCAGAAAACTGGTCCCGGGCATTTCGCACAGTCTGAACGTCATGTGCGATTGCTACGGAATCGCGCTGGAACACCACAAGGCCGACAGCGACAGCCGCGCGTGCGCTCAGATTCTGCTGAAGTACTTCGAGGCGGGCGCGGACGAGAAAAACCACATCAGGACGTACAGATTCGTTTGAACGCGGAGGGCGGTTCCCTGCCCGGCCGCCCGGTTTCCGCTGACGGTTCTTCAGGCAGCGCAGCCGGGTTCGCCGGCACGCGCGCCGCCCCGCCTTTTTCCGTCCGTTTCCTGCAATGCGCCGACAGGCGGCCGGGAAACGCCCGGGTTCCTGTTCCGCGCATCCGTTTATTCCGCCCCCCTGTTGACAGGCGGCGGATCATCATGTATAATAACATTTGTTATATTACATTCGTTATGGAGATCGACATATGCCGCCAAAGCCGAGAATCAGCCGAGAGGCCGTCGTGGAAGCCGGGTTCGGGCTGGTGCGCCGGGAGGGAGCCGAAGCTTTGAACGCCCGAAGCGCCGCCGCCGAGCTCGGCTGCTCCACCCAGCCGGTGATGTACCACTTTTCCACGATGGCCGCCTTGCGGGAGGCGATCTGCCGGTTCGCGGAGGAGTGGCACTCGCAGTATCTGATGGTGCCGGAGCCGAATACGGATCCGCTGCTCAGCATCGGCCTGCGGTATATCCGCTTCGGTGCGGAGGAGCGGCATTTGTTCCGCTTCCTGTTTCAATCGGACCGGTACGCCCGCATGGACATCCGGCAGCTGCTGGCGGAATACGACGAGGCGCTCGCGCCGGTCTACGCGGTACTCCGGGCGGAGACGGGCTGCGATGCGGAGCGATGCCGGGCGGTATTTGCCCAGCTGTTCGTCACCGCCCACGGGCTCGCCAGCCTGCTGGCCAACAACGGGATGCAATACGATGCGGAATTCTGCTCGGGAATTCTGAACGCAGCCTTTGAGGGGGCTATGAAAGGAGAGCCGCAATGAAACAGCTCTACGACCGAAATGAACTGATGTTTTCAATCGCCGCAATTCTGCTTTACGTCATTCCGATGGCGAATCTGCGCGGCGCCGTGGGAGACGCCAGCCCGTGGAGCGTGCTTTATCTGGCCGTGTATGCCGGCCTCCTGACGGCGTTTCTGGCGAAACACGGCCTCTGCGGCAAGTACGGCCTGACATCCTGGCCCGATGCCCGCAGGTATCTGTATTTCGTTCCCCTCGTGATTCTCTCGTTTCTGAATCTGCGCGGCGGCGCGGCCTGGAACTATCCCGGCGTTTCGCAGCTGTTCGCCGTGGGAACCATGCTGCTGGTAGGCTATGTCGAGGAGGTCGTGTTCCGCGGCCTGCTGTTCAAAGCCATCGCGAAGGACAGCCTCAGGCAGGGCATCGTCATTTCCGTGCTTACCTTCGGCATCGGCCACATCTCGAACCTGTTTACCGGGCATGAGGTTGCGGAAACCCTGCTGCAGGTTCTCTACGCTGTCGCCATCGGCTTCCTGTTCGTCACGCTGTTCCACTTCAGCGGCAGCCTGTGGCCCTGCATCATCACGCACAGCCTGATCGATGTGAACGCCGTATTCGTCAACGGCGAAAACATTTCCTGGATCAACCAAAACGTCGTCGGCCCCACCGTCATCGTGCTGATCTGCGTCAGCTATTCGTTGTGGATCGTCCGCCGGAGCAAACGGGTGTGAGCGCCCCTTGAACCGTGCCCGCCCGCAATCCGGCGCGGGTTCTCCGGCAGACGGGGCGGGACATGGATCCAAACCGGACGGATTCCCGGACATTCGCGGACGGGCGGATGCCGGAGGCGAGCCGCCGCGGGAGCAGAGGCGGGAAGGCCCGCAAAAAACGGCCCGGGATCCCCGATTCGGGGGTTCCGGGCCGGATCGCGCCGTTGAAAGGAGCGGGCTTATTCCTGCGCTCTCCAGAGCCGCGCGTATTCGCCGTTTAGCGCCATCAGCTCCTCGTGGGTGCCTTCCTCGCGTATGCACCCGTCCTCGATCACCAGAATGCGGTCCGCGCCGCGCACGGTGGAAAGCCGGTGGGCGATGATCAGCGCGGTCCGCCCTTTGGACAGCTCGTCCAGCGACCGCTGGATGCGCTTTTCCGTCACGCGGTCGAGCGCCGAAGTCGCCTCGTCCAGGATCAGGATCGGCGGGTTCTTCAAAAAGATCCTTGCGATCGAGATCCGCTGCTTCTGGCC
>JAFWEY010000145.1 GCA_017512675.1 Clostridia bacterium
CATGCATGAAGCGGTGAATGGCCTGCGCCGCGATGGAACGGATCCGGAACGCGCACTGGAACAGGTTTGCCCTGGGACGCAGGTGCTGTATCGTGCGAAGATACTCAAGCGTATGGCGCTTTTTCTGCAGCGGATAATCGACGGGGCTCGGGCCGAGAACCTTTAAGCCTGTCACCTTCAGTTCAAACGGCTGCGGCAGATCCGGCGTGATTTCCAGGGTTCCCGCGGCCTCGATCGCGGCGCCGACCCCGATTTGTTTAAGCAGTTCCCGGTAACCCGGCAGCCGCTCCTCCTCCAGCACCAGCTGCAGGTTCCGGAAATATGTGCCGTCGTTCAGTTCGATAAAGGCAAAGTTTTTGGATTCCCGCGCGGTGCGCACCCAGCCCTGAAGGCGCACATCCCCGACGCTTTCCCGGGGCATCTCCTGAAACAGTTTTCGAACCGTATAATCGCTCATGACCAACACTCCTTTGGCAGGCATTTGGATTATTATAGCTCCCGGCCGTCACGAACACAAGCACAATGATGTTACGGGTGCCGTACCTCGTCAGGCCGCGAAAGGGCCGCTGCGGTTTCCCGGTTTGCATCGGGAGCAGCCCACACGGCGCTTTTTCGGTACGGCGCGTTCCTTTCGCGGCTTTGCTGCCGATCCTCTGCCCTCGCCCGGCGGCGTCCTGCCCGAGGGCCCCGGTCCCGCAGGCGCGCAGTAATTTGCTTAAGAATTAAACTTTTGTGAACTTTTTGCTGGACAATTTTACAATTCTGTGATATAGTATCGTAGGTATTGTTTGTATGCGGAGGTTATCCGGATGGCAAAAGGTTTGGCGGCGCTCGCCGTCGTGCTGGTCGCTCTGCTTCTCGTAACGTTCGCCGGTTCCAGGCTGACAGCCGGCGCGCCGGAAACGGCCGTCACACCCGCGGCGGAAGACAGAGCGCGCTTTGAAGACATACGCGAAGCATTGGAACGCGGCGATCTGGGTGCAAACCAGTTTGGCTCGATCACCGGCGACATCAGCCAGTATGTATTTGTCACCTACAGCGTTCCCGTCTCGTCCCATAGCGTATTCGGGGCCGAATGGGCTCTGCTGCTGATCGAACCCGCCCCGGCGGACGTTGCGCTGGTTGAAGGCGATCCGGTCGATATCGGCGCGTTCTCGTCCGGCACCGTTTCCGCGACGGTTCTGACCACGGCCGACCGCGTGCAGGATGCGCGGCGCATGCATCTGCGCTATTACGTGTTCGGAAACGCGCTGGAAACTTGGGTGGTGCGGTAATATGGCGCGCACGCTGGTGCTGGCGGAAAAGCCGTCGGTCGCCCGGGATATCGCGCGGGTGCTCGGCGCGAACCAGCGGGGAAACGGCTGTCTCGAAAACGGAAACTATGTGGTTACCTGGGCCGTCGGGCATCTGGTTTCCCTGGTCGAACCGGACGAACTGGATGAAAAGTACAAAAAGTGGCGCAGCGAGGATCTTCCGATTCTCCCCGAAAGCATCCCGACCAAGGTCCTTCCGAAAACGAAGGAACAGTACAGGATCGTGGAATCCTGGATGCGCAGCGATCAGATCGATACGATCGTCTGCGCGACAGACAGCGGGCGGGAGGGCGAGCTGATCTTCCGCTATATCTACGAAAAAGCAAAATGCACGAAGCCGGTCAACCGTCTTTGGATTTCTTCAATGACCGACGCCGCAATCCGCGAAGGGTTTGCGCAGATCCAGCCCGATTCCGTCTATGACCCGCTTTACGTCAGCGCCCGCAGCCGTTCTGCCGCAGACTGGCTGGTAGGGATGAACGCGTCCCGCGCGTTCACGCTGCGCTACGGCGCGCTGCTGTCCATCGGCCGTGTGCAGACCCCGACGCTGAAGCTGATTGTCGAGCGCGACATCGCCATCAGCGAATTCAAGCCGGAAGAATACTATGAAATCCGCGCCGATTTCGGCGATTATACCGGGCTGTGGCAGCATCCGAAAAACGGAGACAGCCGCTGTCCCGACGAAGCGACAGCAAAGAAAATCAAAGCGGAAACCCAGGGCAAGGAAGGCGTCATTACTGCCGTAAAGCGCGAAAAGAAGAAGCAGGCCCCGCCCCAGCTTTACGATCTGACCAGCCTGCAGCGCGAGGCCAACAAAGCCCTCGGGCTGTCTGCGGCCAAAACCCTGGATATCGCACAGGCATTGTATGAGAAGCACAAGCTGATCACTTATCCCAGAACCGACAGCCGTTATCTCACGCACGACATGGTGTCCAAAATCGAAAAGACCTTTACGGCGATGCCCGAGCCGTACAGCACGATGAAGCGGGACAGGCTCGAAAAGCCCGTCCAGTTTTCCAGAGTTTTCAACGACAGCAAAGTGTCCGACCACCACGCGATCGTGCCCACCGGACAATTCAGCGCGCTGCCCCGCCTCTCCCCTGTGGAAAAATCGGTTTTCGACATGGTGGCGCGCCGCCTGATCGCGGTATACATGCCGGATTATCTGTACGAATCCGCCATGGTTCTTACCGAGGTCGCCGGCCATACGTTCAAATCCTCGGGAACGACGCCTGTCTCTCCAGGCTGGAAAGCCCTGTATCCGGGCAGCCGGAAGGAAGACGGCAAGGAGCAGGAAGTGGCGATTCCCCCCGTCCGGGA
>JAFWEY010000146.1 GCA_017512675.1 Clostridia bacterium
CCAGATATCGTATTCCGGAATATCATAATCGTAAATCACCATCACATACCCGATCATCTTTCCTTCCGCATAGATGCCAAAGGGCTGGCACTGATCCCTGTAGACATACGCCTGCGCAAGGCTCCGGATCGGATGAGAGACGAATTTCTCCTGCCCCGGCGCCAGTTTGAGACGAAACGCGTCGAGAAAGTTGTCTTCCGTGATCCTTCTGAGTTCAACCATACATACCTCCGCGGGTTCGTTTTTTTGCGGTCTGCCCGCTTATAACCGCCTGCGTCCGCTCTTTTCCTGCCTGATCGGGCCGGCGCGGATTCCCGGGAACACGCCCGAACCGGCTTCTTCCGCTTTTACAGCGCGCATATGAAGTCTGTTTCTGCGATCACAGCCGTTTGCACTGCAATGCCCCGGATTTCAGCAAGAGGATCTTCCCCGGGTTTCCCGCCGATTCCGAATCCCGTTCTGCCTCACGCGAATTCCGCAGCCGGAATCCCGAAGGGAGTTCCGTCAGAAGCGGCGTCTCCCGGTTCTTCCGGCTGCCGCCATGGACAGCGCGCCGGTTCATGCATCGGTCCGGGACAGCAGTATAACACATCTGCCGGCCGGATGGAAGAGTCATATTGCAAAACACGGTCCGGTGAAAAGTCTGCTGAAGGGCTGGACAGAAAACACGGCCGAAGCGTCAGGAAGGATTTCTGCCGGCATTCTTTGCAGGGAAAGCGCGCCGATCCGCTCCGTCGCAGCGCTGCCCGGAAGGTTTTACCGCCCCTTCCCCGCGCTTCTTTCCGGCCGGCGCGCCCTTCTTTCCGAAGCGAGCCCAAATGAACGCGAGCGCCAAACAGAAACTTAATCGCGCCTGCCGTTGACAAATACCCCTAAGGGGTATATAATGCTGTCATCAACAGATACCCGTACAGGGTATTATTGGAGGCAGTGGCAATGGAAAATGCGAGCATCTCCGCGGAGCGGAGAAAGGTTCGGGGGGACAAGGAGCGCCGTGACCTGATGAACCGCCTGAAGCGGATTGAGGGGCAGGTGCGCGGGCTGCAGCGCATGCTGGACGAGGATGCCTGGTGTCCGGACATCCTGACGCAGGCTTCCGCGGTCAATTCCGCGCTGAACAGCTTTTGCAGAGTGCTGCTGGCGAATCATATCCGAACCTGCGTGACGGAGGATATCCGCGCGGGGCGGGACGATACAGTGGATGTGCTGCTGGATACCTTACAGAAACTGATGAAATAAGATTCAGGGAGAATGAAAATGGAACAATACGATATCACGGGAATGAGCTGCGCCGCGTGCTCCAGCCGGGTGGAAAAAGCCGTCCAGGGCGTGCCGGGCGTAACTTCATGCTCCGTAAACCTGCTGATGAATTCCATGGGAGTGGAAGGAACCGCTTCCTCCGGCGACATCATCCGCGCCGTGGAGGCCGCGGGCTATGGCGCCTCCCTGAAAGGGGCGGCACAGAAAAGCGGCGGGAATTCCCCCTCCTGGGCGGACGCCGAAGCCCTGAAGGATCATGAAACGCCAAGGCTCAAAAAGCGCCTGCTGTTCTCGCTTCCGATTCTGCTGGTGCTGATGTATTTCTCCATGGGGCACGGGATGTGGGGCTGGCCCGCGCCCGCGGCCTTTGACAATCCCGTATTCCTGGGGCTGTTTGAACTGCTGCTGGCCGCTGCCGTGATGATCATCAACGGAAAGTTTTTTACTTCCGGATTCACTTCCCTGTTCCGCGGCGCTCCCAACATGGATACCCTGGTAGTGCTCGGTTCCAGCGCTTCTTTTCTCTACTCCCTGGCAGAGCTGTTTCTGATGATCCTTGCCCAGGGAAACGGCGCGCATGATACGGCAATGAAGTACGGCATGAACCTGTACTTTGAATCCGCCGCCATGATTCCGACGCTGATCACGATCGGGAAGATGCTGGAAGCGAAGTCGAAGGGACGCACGACGGACGCGCTGAAGGGCCTGATGCGCCTGGCTCCGAAAACCGCAGTGGTGCTGAAGGACGGCGTCGAAACGGAGACGGCGGTCGAAGAAGTCAGAGCCGGGGACGTGTTCGCGGTTCGTCCCGGGGAACAGATCCCTGTGGACGGCATCATTCTGAAAGGAACGACAGCGGTCAACGAGTCCGCGCTGACCGGTGAAAGCATTCCGGTGGACAAGGCGGAAGGCGATACGGTATCCGCCGCGACAATGAACCAGCACGGCTATATCGAGTGCCGGGCGACACGCGTGGGAGAGGATACCACGCTGGCGCAGATCATCCGCACTGTTTCGGACGCGGCCGCAACAAAGGCCCCACTCGCCCGCATCGCGGACAGGGTTTCCGGCATATTCGTGCCCACGGTAATCGGCCTCGCGGTTCTGACGCTGATCGGCTGGCTGATTGCCGGGCGTCCCTTCTCCTTTGCGATTGCCCGCGGGATTTCCGTGCTGGTCATCAGCTGTCCCTGTGCGCTCGGACTCGCGACGCCGGTCGCAATCATGGTGGGAAGCGGTGTCGGCGCAAAAACCGGCGTGCTGTATAAAACCGCCGCCGCTCTGGAAGGCGCCGGCAGGACGCAGATGCTTGCGCTGGATAAGACAGGAACCGTGACGGAAGGCCGTCCATCCGTTACCGACGTGGTTCCCATCGGCATGGATAAAAGCAAGCTGCTCCGCCTCGCCGCATCTCTGGAGAAGAACAGCGAGCATCCGCTGGCAAAGGCAGTAACCGCCGCGGCGGAAGGCATGGAGCTTTCCGAAGTCGATGATTTTGAAGCCATGCCCGGCCACGGACTTCGCGCCCGCCTGAACGGCACGGAGCTTTTGGGCGGAAGCCTGAAATACCTGGAATCCAGGGGGCTGGCCGACAAATCCGTAGCCGCGCAGGCCAATGCCCTCGCGGAGCAGGGAAAAACCCCGCTGCTGTTTGCCTGGGACGGAAAACTGGCAGGCCTCATCGCCGTGGCGGATCCCATCAAAGCGGATTCCGCGCAGGCCATCAGCGAGCTGCGGAACATGGGGATCCGGACCGTGCTGCTGACCGGCGACAACGAGCGGACCGCCAAAGCGATCAGCCGGCAAGCCGGGGTGGATCACGTCGTCGCGGGCGTATTGCCGGAAGGCAAAGCGGATCTGATTCGAAAGCTGAAGCCCCTTGGGAAGGTTGCCATGGTGGGCGACGGAATCAATGACGCGCCTGCGCTCACAGTGGCCGACAACGGCATCGCCATCGGCGCGGGGACGGATGTCGCCATCGACGCGGCGGATATTGTGGTGATGAAAAGCCGCCTGACCGACGTGACCGCCGCGATCCGGCTGAGCCGGGCAACGATTCGGAATATCCACCAGAACCTGTTCTGGGCATTCTTTTACAACGCCATCTGCATCCCGCTTGCCATGGGGCTGTACGGTATCGAAATGAAGCCCATGTACGGAGCGGCGGCCATGGCGCTTTCCAGCTTCTTCGTATGCATGAACGCGCTGCGGCTGAACCTGATAAAGCCCCACGATCCCGCCCGCGACCGCAAAGGAAAGGCGATCCCCGCGGAGGCGCTCGAACGGATCGTTTCCGCGGAAGCGATTCACGGGGAAACGGCAATGAAAAAGACCCTGATGATAGACGGAATGATGTGCGGGCACTGCGAGGCTCGGGTGAAGAAAGGGCTGGAAGCCATCCCCGGCGTGGAGTTTGCCGCGGCGGATCACACCGCCGGCACGGCGGTCGTAACCCTGAGCGCTCCCGTTTCGGACGAAGTGCTGAGAGCCGCTGTGGAAGCACAGGATTACAAAGTGCTCGCTGTGAAATGATTTGCCGCGCATTGTCTTTGTAAGGGCAATACCGCACAAGGAAGCGGCCCACCGGCGGGCGGATTTCGCGCCCGGCGAAATCCGGCGCCGAAGTCCGTCTGCATGACGAACCCTGCTGACCCGGGCGTTCATTGTCCGAATTCCCGCAAGCCCCGCCCCCGCGGGGCTCTTTTCATCTGCGCGCCAATGTAAATCTTAGGTAACAAGATGGGATTATTCGCTGCCGCTGTCGAATACTATGGGTATGAAAACCTTTGAAAGGGCGGTGGGGAGTGTGGTTCGGCAGACGGCTTCCAAGGCGGCCTTCGGCGGCCCGAAGGATCAAAACCTCATCAGGCGCGACAACAGACAGATCCTTATGATCATGCTGTTCTACAGCGCCGCCGCGCTCCTGGCCGCCGTGCTGACCTGGGATATGAGCAAAAGCCCGGCCGGGTTCATTCGCATCCTGAGCCATCCTTCACAGCTGACGATCGACTATTTTTGTCTGGGCACGGCAGGCACTTCTTTCCTGAACTCGGCACTCGTGGGTTTGAGCTGCACGGCGCTGTATCGGCTCTCCGGCGCGAAGCTGAACGGGGTCTCCCTGATGGCCTTTTTCCTGGCTGTCGGGTTCAGCTTTTTTGGAATCAACCTGTACAACATCTGGCCCTGTATTCTTGGAACCTGGCTGTTTGCCCGGGTGAGCCGGGAACGCTTTGCGGATCTTTGCGGCATCGCGCTCTTCTCCACGGGGCTCGCCCCCTTTGTCAGCGAAATAACCTGGCGCTATCCGGTCTTTGAGGGTTTCCCCGCTACTCTGGCTTTCAGGCTGCTGTTCGCGGCGGCGATCGGGGCGCTTATCGGTTTTCTGATGCCCGTGCTCTGCCGGCACAGCCCGAACCTTCATCGAGGGTATTCCCTGTACAACGCCGCGGCTGTCGCGGGCCTTCTCGGCATACTGCTGTTCTCGTGCCTGTACCGCGCCGCGGGGGTGGAAATTCCATCGAATACCGAAATCGGGGATTCCCATACCGCCGTGGTACTGGGGTTTTCCGCAGTGCTGTCCGTCTCGGCAATCACAGCAGGCCTCGGCATGAATCGATGGAGAATCAGCGGGTACGGCGAAATCCTCAAAAGCACCGGATACGGATGCGATTTCACCCGGGACGCGGGAATTCCCCTGACGCTGGTGAATATCGGCGTGTTCGGACTGTTTGTAACGGCGTATTACACCGTTACGGGGGCGGCGATGACCGGACCGACAGCGGGATCGATCATCTGCCTGCTGGCCGTCGCGTCCTGCGGGGCGCATTGCCTGAATGTACTGCCCCTGATGATCGGATACGCGCTTGCCGCTTCCTTATGCTCTTTCAGAATCAATGACCAGGCAATCATCGTCGGGTTCTGTTTCTCTGCGGCGCTGTGCCCGATTTCCGGACGCTTCGGCGCTGCAGCGGGAATTGCCGTCGGGATTCTGCACGCTTGCATGGTCACCACCGTGGTAACCGCTCATGGCGGCATGTGCCTGTACAACGGCGGGTTTACCTGCTCGATTCTCGCCATCCTGACCGTGCCGCTGCTTGAACACTTCTTTATTCCGCGGGATCGCATGGCTCTCCTTCCGAAGCGAAAACCGCGTTAGCCGGGCCCCGGTGACATGCCGGGTCCATCCCGTCCATCCGGAGCAGCACCGGCAGTCGCTTCGGGGTTTGATGCTTGTTCGCCGGCCCATGCCCGTGGCGGAAGGTTCGGCAGGATGCGCTTCTCCGGCAGATGGCCCAAGAAATAAGGGGCTGTCTCAAAATGATTACAGAGTAATCAAGAGAGGCAGCCCCGTTCAATTTGGAAGAAAAGGGAAGATAAAGGCAAGAAAGCGGCCAAAAGTGAGAAACCGAAACAAGCCGGAGA
>JAFWEY010000147.1 GCA_017512675.1 Clostridia bacterium
ATGCGGTATAATCAAGTTGCGTGTTATGTTTCTTTTTCACACAATTATCATAACAACGCTGCCAGGTCTGCGCAAGGCCTGGTATCCTTTTTTTCCTCTTTTTTCATTCAAAAGAGGCTGCCTCTTTTTTGAGACAGCCCCTTCTTTTGTGCATGACGGACTGGCACGCCGAAGAATGTGTACTATGCGCTGAATCCGAAGCGCTGTTTTATGAACAATTCACAAAGTGCAAAGAAGGCATTGACGGCTCCCGATCCTTGTAGTATGATGGATTCAGCGGACGGGATCGCGGCCGCTTCAACGGTGTTTCAACGGCGAATACGGCAGGGCAGAAATGACGGGCGGCAAGTTTCCGCAGCGGCGCATATTGGCGCAAACCTGACTGCCGTGTTCGCCTTTTGACTGGAAAGTGTGCCGCGCAGGCAGAATTGCGCGGCACTTTTAAGAGGTGCAGAATGAACAACCATATCGTCTTCACACAGGCAGAGAGGCTGCTGAAACAGAATTCCATTCCGTACGAAACGCTGGATCTTGGAAACGGATATCTGGCGCTGCTGGTCCGGTACGGCGGACGCCTGCTGGGGCCGTTCCGCGGGGAAAGCGGCGAGAGCATCCTGTGGGTAAACGGAGCGATGGGGGACGATGAAGCCTTTGCGGCGTTTGTCGCCGGCCGCCAGGTGCATCTGGGGGGAGAGCGGTTCTGGATCAACCCCGAGCTTCGCTTCTTCTGTGAGTCGCCGGAGAAATTCAATTCGACCTATACCGTTCAGGACGATCTGGACCCGGGGCATTACCGGCTTTCCCGCCGGGAAGGCACCGTCTGTCTGTCGCTTGAAGGAATCCTGAAGGCGCTGGACACCGGAGAGGAAAAGAGATTCGCGGCGGAACGCCGGTATTTTGCGGCTCCCAACCCGCTTTCCTGGTATCGGCTGACGCGGGCTCTTCCGGTCGAATACTGCGGTTATACGCAGGAAATCGACCTGACGGATCTGAACCCTGAAATCCCGATTCCGCTGGAACCGTGGACGGTGACCCAGGTAAACCCGGCCGGCAGATACATAACGCCGTACTTTGGGGATTTCGAATTCGTCGATTACTTTACCCCCGTCGGCGGCATGCAGAAGGTGATGCCCGGTTACGCCGAATGCAGGGTAACAGGGGACCGGAATTACAAGGTCGCGTACCGCGCGGCGTCGACCTGCGGCCGCACAGCCTTCCTTCGCGAGCTGGAAAACGGACAGTGGCATCTGATGATCCGCAATTATTACAGCGATCCGTCGGTTCCCTACACGGCCGGACCCTGGGGCGAACCCGGCAACCGCGGATGCTCACTGTTTCTGTACAACGACGACGGTTCCAACGGGGGCTTCGGCGAACTGGAAAACAGCGGAATTACCGTCGGCGCGGGAACCGGCCGCAGCAAATCCACCTCCGTGTCCTCAACCTGGTTCTTTTTCGGCGATCAGGGGTCCGTGGCCAAAATCATGCGCGGCCTGCTGGGAATCGATTACCGCTTCTGAAAACCCGGGAAACCGCATCATCGCATCGCCGGCTGTCCGCGATTCCGCGGACGGCCGGTTTCGTGCTGCTTCTCTGTTTGCCCGTTTGCCGAATTCGCTCAAATTGCCGGATGCTGCGGTTTTTTTCACGGATGCTCTTGAAATCTTCCGCCGTTTGGGTTATCCTTATAAATACGGTACACTGTGCCGAATTCAAATGGGGGAGAGATAGAACATGACAAGGTTCACCAGAGGGTTCGCTCTCGTTCTGGCGCTGGTTCTGGCCGCGTCTGTGGCGACAACCGCGCTGGCAGCGGACATTTATGTCCCCGGCACCTGGGCGACGGTTCGCACAACTCCGACTGATTTTACCGGCAAAACGGTGATTCTGCACTCGAACGACGTGCACGGTCAGATCGCCGGCTATGCCTATATGGCCGCGCTGCGTTCTGCTTTTGAAGCCAACGGCGCCGAGGTCGTTGTTGTGGACGCCGGCGACTTCAGCCAGGGAACGATTTATGTCAGCACAAACAAGGGCAAAGCTGCTGTCGACATGATGAACGCGGCCGGCTACGACGTGGTAACGCTGGGCAACCACGAGTTTGATTTCGGCTACGCGCAGCTGATGGAGAACCTGAAGGACGCCAATTTCAAAACGATCTGCGCCAATGTGGTGCTGAGCGAAACCGGCGAGCCGATCCTGGACCCCACGACGGTGGTCGAGACGGCTTCCGGCGTCAAAATCGGCTTCTTCGGCATGGAGACTCCGGAAACGGCGAGCAAGGTCAACCCCGGCTTGATTTCGGAAATCGATTTTTCCACGTTTGACGCGCTGTACACCACCGCGCAGGCGGCTGTGGACAGCCTGGAAGACGCGGATCTGGTCATCGGCCTGGTGCACCTGGGTGTGGATGACGAATCCGCCGCCAACGGATACCGGTCCTGCGACCTGTACGGTAAGGTGACGGGCATCGATTTCCTGATCGACGGCCATTCCCATACGGTGATGACCAAGGGCCCCGAAGGCGAACCGATTCAGTCCACCGGCACGGGATTCGCGTACATCGGCGCTGTGGTCATCGACAACGCCACCAAACAGGTCGAGGACAATTTCCTTGTTTCCACCGCGGCGCTGAGCAAGGACGAGGAAGTCGCGGCAGCGGCGCAGGCCATCATCGACGAGGCGGACGGGATTTACAACGCGGTATTCGCCACGACCGAGGTGCCGCTCAACGGCGAGAGAGCTCCCGGCAACCGTACCGAGGAGACCAACATGGGCGACCTCATCACCGATGCGATGGTCTGGAGCGTGGTCAAGGAAGGCGGCATCGAGCAGTTTGAGTCCAATCAGGTGGTTGGCATCACCAACGGCGGCGGCATCCGCGCGCCGATCGATGCGGGCGATGTCACGATGAAGGACATCAACACCGTTCTGCCCTTCGGCAACACGGTAGCTGTGATTTATGTGACCGGCAGCGAAATCCTCGAGGCGCTGGAAGCGTCGACCTATTGCACGCCGGATCCGGTGGGCGGCTATCCGCAGACCAGCGGGATCGAGTGGACGCTGGATACCACGGTTCCCTATGCGCAGGGAGATGTTTACACCATCGACGGAAAGGAAACCTCCTACTATGCGCCGACGGTCAATGCCCGCGTGACCATTACCGCGATCAACGGCGAACCCTTCGATCCGGAAGCAACCTATGCGGTTGTAACCAACAACTTCTGCGCCGCCGGCGGCGACACCTACAACGTGTTCCATCGCGCCTACAGCGAAGGCGCCGGCTTTGACACCGGCATCCCGATGGATGAGGCGGTTGTGGCGTACATCACCGAAGAACTGGGCGGTGTGATCACTGCCGATATGTACGGCGCGCCCCGCGGTTTCCAGACCCAGATTCTCGCGGAAGCCGTGGAAGAAGAAGCTGAAGAAGCAGCGGCATAACCGGCTGCAGGACACAGACGACATTCTCCGCCCCCGGGAAGCCGGGGGCGGACTTGTTGTGCGGTTCTTGACAGAACGGCGGCGTTTTGGTACACTGGAATACAATCGGAAAGCAGGGAGAAACCTTGCAGGAGCGGGGCGTTCGGACGCCTTGCAATTGTGGTTTTTTGGCGGAGCACAACGGGAAAGCAGAGCCGGGGAGAGGTGCGGCAGCGGCAAAATGAATCGTGCATACGGTCAATTGTTCAAAACTTTTCTGAAAATCGGCGCGTTTACCTTCGGCGGCGGTTACGCGATGATTCCGATGATCCAGAGAGAAGCCGGGGAAAAGCAGGGCTGGATCAGCGACGACGATCTGATCGAGATTGTCGCGATCGCGGAATCCACACCCGGGCCGATTGCGATCAACGCGGCGACGTTTATCGGCTCCCGGGTGGCCGGCGTGAAGGGCTCGCTGTGCGCGACCGCCGGGGTGATTCTGCCGTCGATTGTCATCATATCCGTCATCGCTTCCGTGCTGGAGCAGTTCGGGCAGATGAAGCAGGTGCAATGGGCGTTCTTCGGGATCCGGGCGGGAGTGCTCGCGCTGATTGTGAAAACCTTTGTGAATCTCGCCCGAAAGCAGGCGGCAAGCGCCCTCTCAATCGCGGTGATGGCAGCTGCGTTTGCTGCGGTCGGCCTGCTGAAAATCAACGCGCTGTGGGTTCTTCTCTGCGCAATGGCCTTCGGCCTGCTTCGCGCTGTATTCAAGAATGGGAGAAATGACGCAAAATGATGCTGCTTGAGCTTTTCTGGACTTTCTTCAAAATCGGCGCGCTGACGTTCGGCGGCGGCTACGCGATGATTCCGCTGATTCAGGGTGAAGTTCTGAAAATGGGCTGGCTCGATGCGGAATCGCTCGTGAACCTGGTCGCGGTCAGCGAATCGACACCGGGGCCGTTTGCAGTCAACGCGGCAACCTATATCGGCACGGTAACCGCGGGGCCGGCAGGCGCGCTTTCGGCGACGCTCGGCGTAGTGCTTCCGTCATTTCTCGTGATCCTGGCGGTGTCGAAAGGATATCGGGCGTTCCGCAAAAGCAGGTTGGTCGAGAGCTGTATGAAACTGGTGAAACCGGCTGCGGTCGGCCTGATCGGCGCTGCAGCGCTTTCGATCGGCCGAACGGCGCTGTTTGACAGCGGTGTATCCATGGAAGCGATGTTCAGGCCGCCGTTCTGGATCGCGCTGGGTGTGTTCGCGGTGATGCTGGTTCTCGCGCTGAAAAAGGCGCATCCGATTTTGCTGATCCTGCTGTCGGCGCTGGCCGGCTTGACGGCAGGGGCTGGGGCTTCTTTAATGAGCCGCGGCAGGCAGAAGAAGCTTTGCGGGCGGCGCGCGGGCGGCGCCGCACCGACGGAGAGAATCGCCCGGCGGGGAGGTTTCTGGCGTGGAGAAGCGGGGTGCCGAATGCGCGGCGGACAGGGTCGCCGGCGAAAAGAAAGAAGCGCGGCGCAATGCGGGGTTGCTTCTGAGGGGGATGGATCCGAAGGACAGGGAGGACGCCTCCCGGAAAATCGGGGATCTTCTGTTCCGGCATGAAATCTATCAAACCGCGGGAACTGTCTTTTGCTTCCGGGCGATGCCGCAGGAGGTCAATACGGTTCCGTGGATCGCCCGCATGCTACAGGAAGGAAAACGGGTTTGCCTGCCGGTAATTGTCGGGAAAGGACATATGAAAGCTGTGGCGCTTCGCCATGCAAATGATTTAATCGAGGGCCCGTACGGCATCGAGCGCCCTGCGGAAGACATCGGGATTCCGCCGACGCAGGTGGATCTTGCGATTGTCCCGGGGCTGCTCTTTGATCGGAGCGGCACCCGACTCGGGCGGGGCGGCGGATATTACGACCGTTTTCTTTCGCAGACAGGAGCTTTTCGCCTGGCAGTCTGTTTTGCGAGGCAGCTGGTTCCGCGCCTTTCGGCCCACCCCATGATCAGCGGATGGACGCGATCCTCAGTGAGAACGGCTTGCTGACGCTGCCGCCGCGCGGCGCGGTTTGACAGGCTCCGGCGCTGATCCCGCCGGATCTCTTGCACCGGCGCTTCCTATGTGGTAGAATATCTGCAGGAAAGAACGGAGGAAAGCCCTTTTATGCGCACACAAAACGTTTCCCTCGCAGGAAAAACGGTTCTGGTTACCGGCGCGGCCGGGTTTATCGGCGCGTATCTGGCGCGCTCTCTGCTCGGCCGGGGCGAAGTCAAGCGGGTGGTCGGTCTGGACAACCTGAACGATTATTACGACGTCGAACTGAAACGGCAGCGCCTGCGCTGGATCGAAAGCGCGGCGGAAAAATCAGCCTCCGAATGGGTGTTCGTCAGGGACGATATCGCCCGGGAACGCTGCCTGGAGGATCTGTTTGCACAGCATCGCTTCAATGTCGCGGTGAACCTCGCCGCACAGGCGGGCGTGCGATATTCCATCGATCATCCGGATGTCTATATCGAATCCAACCTGATCGGCTTTTACCGTTTGCTGGAGGCCTGCAGGCACAATCCCGTGGAACACCTGGTGTACGCGTCTTCTTCTTCGGTTTACGGCGCAAACAGCAGCATTCCCTACAGCGTCGGGGACCGTACCGACGAACCGGTCTCTCTGTACGCGGCCACGAAGAAGAGCAACGAGATGCTGGCACACGCCTACGCGAAGCTGTACGATATCCCGTCCACGGGCCTGCGGTTTTTCACCGTGTATGGACCGGCCGGCCGGCCTGATATGGCGTACTTTGGTTTTGCGGACAAGCTCAGACAGGGGAAGACCATAGAAATCTTCAACTACGGCAATTGCCGCAGGGATTTTACCTATATCGACGATATCGTGGAAGGAATCCTGCGGGTCATGCGCTGTGCGCCGGAGCGCCGGAAAGGGGAAGACGGTTTGCCGCTTCCGCCGTACAGGCTGTACAACATCGGAAACAGCCACCCGGAAAGCCTGACGGAATTTGTTCGGATTCTGGGAGAAGAGCTGGTGGCTGCCGGGGTGCTTGACCGGGATTTCGATTTTGCCGCGCATCAGAAGATGGTGCCGATGCAGCCGGGGGACGTGCCGGTAACATACGCCGATACTTCCCCGCTGGAAGCCGATTTCGGCTTCAAGCCGGATACGCCGCTGCGGGAGGGGCTTCGCCGGTTTGCGAAATGGTACAGGGACTATTCAGCCTGAACGGAAAGGCCTTGGATTCGGGAATCCGGCTGCCTGAAGCCGGGGGAGGAGGCAATATGGAAGCGGTAATGGAAAACGGAACCACGGTTCTTTTCCCGGAAGGGAGGGTCGATTCTTCCAACGCGCAGCAATTCGAGAAAGAAATCTTCGAAGAAATGAAACGGCATCCGGACACGGCGCCGATTTTCGATTTTGAGCGGCTCCTCTATATTTCAAGCGCAGGCCTTCGCGTGCTGCTGAAGGCTGCCCGGCAGTTCCCGGAGCCGGTCAGGGTGCGAAACGCGTCGGAGGAAGTCTGGCAGATCATGGAAATGACGGGGTTCACAAGCATTCTGGATGTGCGGAAGAAGATGCGCGAGATCAGCGTGGACGGCTGTGAAATCATCGGGTGGGGCGCCAACGGCACCGTATATCGTATCGATCCGGACACAATCGTGAAAGTCTACAATGCTCCTGACGCGCTTGCCATGATTGAGAACGAACAGAAATGCGCGAAGCAGGCGTTTCTGAAGGGGATTCCGACGGCGATCTCCTATGATATCGTAAAGGTCGGCGACAGGTACGGTTCCGTGTTTGAACTGGTCAAGGCGGAAACGCTGAACGACCGTCTGATTCGGGAACGCGAAAAGCTGGAAGAAACCATCCGCAGCTATGCGGATATCGTCAGCCAGGTGCACGCCATCACCATGGAAAAGGGCGTTCTGCCCGACGCGCGTGCGCTGTACCTCGGTTACCTGGACAGCGTATCGGATCTGCTGAGCGGGAACGTATACAGCCGCCTGCGCGAACTGCTGTCGGCGATGCCGGAGGATTTCCATGTGGTGCACGGCGACCTTCACATGAAAAACGTCATGTTCATGGACGGCAAAGTGATTCTGATCGACATGGATACGATGAGCACCGGCAATCCCGTCTTCGATTTTGCGGGGCTGTACGTCGCGTACAGGGCGTTTGAAGAGGACGCACCCGGGAATTCCATGGAGTTCTACGGCATCCCCGAAGAAGTGTGCGGGCGCATCTGGCAAAGACTGCTGGAACTGTGCCTGTGCCCTGCGGATGAAAACGAGCTGCGGAAGATCGAGGACAGGATCCGCGTTCTGGGCTATCTCAGATTCATCTATATCCTGACGATAATCGGCAACGGTGAAACGGAACTTCGGGAAATCCGGCTGCGGAAGTCGAATGAGAGGCTTGCCGCCCTGCTGGAACGGGTCACGGAACTGACGCTTTGACGGACGCGGACCCGATGTCCGGGCCGGGTGCGGGGCCCGCATTGCAGGACAGGAGGAAGATGGAGGAAAATCCAGTGAAACAGATAACGCTTCCGGCAACGGTGGACAGCATTCCCGCGGTCACGGCATTTATCGACGCCGAGTTGGAAGAGATCGGATGCCCGATGCCGGTTCAGTTCAAAATCGATATCGCGTTGGACGAGATTTTCGGCAACATAGCGCATTACGCATATGCGCCCGGTACCGGCGAAGCCACGGTGGAATTTGAATTCGATGAGGAAACGCGCACTGTGTTCATCACTCTGACCGACGCGGGGCGTCCCTACAACCCGACGGAAAGCGCGGATCCGGATGTGAGCCTTTCCGCGGAAGAGCGGAAAGTGGGAGGACTGGGAATCTATTTGGTCAAAAAGACGATGGACGGGATTCGCTATCGCTATGAGAATCAGCGCAACGTGCTGACCCTGATCAAAAAGATCTGAATCCTTCCGCGAAGCAGGATCCGGGAGCGTCCGGGGAATCGCCGCGCGTGCGCGCCGGCGGTGCGTGCTGCCCCGTGCTTCGGAATGCAGTTCTCCGGAAAACCGGCGCTTTCATGCTGCCGCGCTGGAATCGGCGCGGTATTTCTTTGATTCCGGGCTTCGCTGCAGCGGGCGGACCTGCGCATTTTCACAATTCTCCCGGCACATGCCCGAATGCTGCCGGATCGGGTCCGCCCGCAGAAGGAATTTGCGACGGCATTCTGTCGTCGATGTTATCTTTTTCGCAATTTTTGCCGGTTTTTACCGGCTATTTGCCCAACCCGCACTGTTTATGATATAATGAATGCTGAATATCATGGAAACCGGAGGCGTGTTTGTGCGTCAAACGATTATACTGGCATCCTCATCTCCCCGCCGAAAAGAGATTCTGACCGGAATGGGGATTCGCTTCGAATGCCGCAGTGCGGCCGCAAACGAGGATACGGATCTGCCGCCGCGCGAGGCCGTGCTTGAGATATCCGAGCGAAAAGCCCGGGCCGGAGCAGCGGGACTGCCGGAGGGCATTGTCATCGGGGCGGACACGCTGGTTTCGCTGGACGGTGTCCGGCTGGGCAAGCCGGCCGACAGCGCAGAAGCGATCCGCATGCTGCGCTCGCTTTCCGGACGGACGCATTCTGTTTTCACCGGTGTTTGCCTGTTGGATGCCGCGAGCGGGAAAATCGAGAAACAAGCGGCGGAAACGAAAGTCACCTTCCGGCGCCTGGAAGAAAACGAAATCCGGGACTATGTGGACACCGGCGAGCCGCTGGACAAAGCCGGTGCATACGGGATACAGGGCGGTGCGGGCGCGTTTGTCGAGAGCATCGAGGGCTCCTGGACAAACGTGATGGGCCTGCCTGTCGAAATGCTGAAGGAAATGCTTTCGCGCATGACGGAGGAACAGAGATGAGCTTTTTTTCGGGAGAAGGCGTCGGGATTGATCTTGGCAGCGGCAATACGACGGTTTATCTGGAAAATGAGGGGATCGTTCTTCGCGAACCGACAGGCGTGCTGGTCGACGCGCGGGATCCGTCCGCCGTGCTGGCAGTCGGAAACGATGCCTATGCGGCTCTGGGGCGCACCGGCGCGGATACACAGCTGCTGTTTCCGGTGATGGACGGGGCCGTGACGGACATCGATATGGCCGCCCTTCTGATGGTGGCGCTGTGCGAAAAGGCCACGGGAAGGCGAAAACCGCTCGACAAGACACAGCTTCTGATCAGCATGTCGCAGGGGCTGACAAAGGTGGAACAGGCCGCGCTTCTTCAGGCGGTGCGGCTGACGGGAGCGAAGAAAATCGCGGCCGTCAAAACGCCTCTGGCCGCCGCGCTCGGCGCAGGCCTGAGAATCAATCAGCCGCGGGCCTATATGGTTGTGGTGATCGGCAGCGGCACCTGCGAAATCGCGGTGCTTTCCCAGTGCGGAATCGTCGCCGCGCGTTCGATGCGGACCGGTTCTTTCTCGCTGGACGAGGCGATCGTCCGATACATGCGCAGGGAGAAGGATCTGATCATCGGTCTTCGCACCGCGGAGGATTTAAAATGCGATATCGGGCGCGCGCAGCCCGTGCCGGAAAAGGATCCTGCAAATGCGGAGGAAGAAACTTCCGAGGGGAATGAAACCAATGCGGCAGAAGCTTCAGACGGGGCTGCCGATGACGAAACGGTATTGATCAAGGGACGGGGTGCGACCAGCGGGAAACCCGAGATGGTGGAAATCTCCCCGAACGATATTGTAAAGGCGCTGCAGGAACCGCTGAGCGTTCTGGTGGACGCGATCGCCGACGCGCTTTCGCGCATGCCGGAGGAGATGGCGTCGGATGTCCTTGAAACAGGCATCCATCTTTCCGGCGGCGGCGCCTTGCTGGAAGGGCTGAAGCCGCTGATCGCCGGGAAAACAGGTTTGCCGGTGACCCTCAGCGAGCATCCGCATGAAGACGTAATTCTGGGTCTCGGCGTGCTGGCCGGTGACGAAAGACTGCTCAGCGCGGCACTGGAAACCGGCGCTGCGCAGGACTGACAGAACTGAAAGGGCGAAACTATGCCGCAGAAGAAAAAAACGAAACCCAATGCGAAAGTGGCAAAAACTGCAAAGAGGCAAAAGAGCAGTCGGTGGGGGCGCATCGCTTTTGCGCTTCTCGTTGTCATGACTGTCATTGCGCTGGGGTTTTTCCTTGTATTGCGTGAAGAAGGCCAGCAAAGCGTGGCGGAAAACGCAGTGGGCACGGTCTTCCAGCCGGTGGAGAATGCGCTGTCCACGGTGACCCGCGGAATCCGCGGCATTATCAACGGAGCGCGGGATTACTGGACGATTTCCGAGAACTATCAGGTGGCACAGCAGGAGAACATGAAGCTGCGGATGCAGCTGGAAGCGCTGGAAGAGGCACAGCAGGAAAACAAGCGGCTGAATGAACTGCTGGACGCCAAAACCCTGTATTCTTCTTCCGATCCGGTATTTGCCCGCGTCATCGGGCGCGATCCCGGGGTCTGGTTCGAGACCTTTACGATCGACCGGGGCACAAAGGACGGCGTCGGGATCAATATGGCGGTGATTACCGGAGACGGCCTTGTGGGGCGGATTCTGGAGGTCGGACTGAACTACTCCAAAGTGATGTCGGTCATCGATACCCGCTCCTCTGTCGCCTGCCTGATCGAGAGGACGCGCGACAACGGCGTCATGCACGGAGAAATCGCTTCGGACAGCGTCACCGACGAATGCAACATGTATTACCTGCCGAAGATCAACGATATTATTCCGGGAGATGTGGTGCTGACATCCGGTATGGACGGCATCTTTCCGAAGGGCCTTACCGTAGGCACGGTCAAGGCGGTTGCCCGGCAGAGCGACCTGAGCGACCAGTATATCGTCGTGGCTCCCTCGGTGGATTTCCTGCATGTGGAGGAAGTGCTCGTTTTGCGTGAAGAGACAGAGGACGAGGAAGGCTCCCACGCGGTGCTGCACACGCCCACGCCCCGTCCGACAGCGGAGCCGACGCCGGGCACCGGGGAAGAAGAGCCCGAGCCCACTCCGGACGATCCCAACGAGCAGACATGGACGCGGCCGAGCGCGATGCCGGATACGGACGAAATACCGGAAACCGAATCGGGTGCCGAGCCGACCCCGACCCCGGCGCCGAGCATCGATCCGAGCGGCTTGAAGCCGGAAGACATCTGGACGACTTAAAGGGGCAGCCTGATGAGAAGATTTTTACCGACGATCCTGGTCGTCCTGATGGTGATGATCGAGTGTTCAGTCCTGCCTGTGCTGGTGGTCTCCTGGGCCTGCCCGATGATTACATTCACCGGCGTCATCGTCCTCGGGCTGCTGCTCGGGCGCTCAAGAGGGCTGTTCTACGGGATGATGGCAGGGCTCCTGATCGACATCCTGTTTGCGACGCCGCTCGGTTACAACGCGGTTTTGTACCTGCTGGCCGGCTATGCGGCCGGCATCGCCGGACGGAGATTTCAGAGGCATCTGCTGACGCCGGTCGTTACTCCGGTTGTTCTGCTGTCGATGTTTGAAATGGTGTCGGTGGGATATCTGTACCTGGCCGGCGCAACGCTGAACACCATTCTTCTGCGCAATGCTCTGGTGCGCATTGCGGCTGGGACCGTATTGGGACAGGCTCTGTACCTGTTGTTCAACCTGCTGCTGAAGCCAGTATGGTCCCGGTTCGCGGCAAAGTGACGAAGGAGGCGGAATCTTGAAGCCCAAAATAGGAAGGTATGTGGTAACGGTCATCGTGATTCTGCTGGCCTTTGCCAGAATCTGGCTGCAAATGTACGATATGCAGGTGCTGAACGCGAACGCATATGTCACCAACGCGGAGAGCAAAACCACCAAAACGATCACATTGACCGGAAAACGGGGAACCATATACGACGCGAACCTGATTCCATTGGCTTATGACAAGCTGGCGTACGACGTGCAGTTTTATCGGGATCCGTCGAAAACCAGCGCGGAAGACCGCGCGGCTTACACCCAGGTGATCTGGGAAACCATTCAGCTGATCGAGGCAAACGGAAAATCGACCATCGACGGGTTCTGGCTGGAAAAAGGCGAAGACGGCAAATGGCACTTCAACACCGGAACGGAAAACGAGGCGGTTGCGGCCAAGCGCATCTCGCAGTGGCGGGGGAATTTCTACCTGAGCGAAGCGTATTACCCCGAACAGGTGCTGTTTGATACATTGTGTGAAAACTATTCGGTTCCCAAAGGCCTGAGCGAGGAGGACAAAGTAAAAATCCTGACGGTCTGGCAGCAGTCCCGAATGTACAATTACCTGTCCGTTCCCGTGACCATCGCATACAACGTCGGCTATGAAACCGTGGCGGAAATCGAGGCGCGCTCCAACGAGCTCAAAGGGATTTCCATCCAGGAAAGCACGACGCGCGTGTATCCGAAGGGGCCTGTTGCCGCGCATGTCGTCGGCTACATCTCCAAAATATCGGGCCAGGATACGCTGAAAAGCTATCTTGAAAGGGGCTATCCCAACGACGCGCAGGTCGGAATGACCGGAATCGAATCCTCGATGGAGGATCAGCTCTCGCCCAACCTGGCGAAACGGCAGGGGAAGCGGGTGGTGGAGATCAACAACCGCGGGAAAATCATCCGGGAGATTGAATACCAGGCGCCCGTTGACGGCAACGACGTGGTTCTGACGCTGGATACCCAGTTGCAGGAAGTCATGGAAAACGCGCTGGAGGCGAATATCAAAGCCATCAACGCCGGTCAGCAGCAGATCATGCAGACGGCGGAATGGCGCAGACTCAACAGGGAAGAATTGATCAAATACGAATTGCAGGGCAAGGAAGTGGAAACGGCCAAGACCGGCGCGGCGGTGGCGATGGATCCGTATTCCGGCCGGGTCTACGCATTGGCCAGTTATCCGTCGTATGATTTGACGATGTTCGAGGGCGGAACCGTCGATCTTGACATGTGGCGGGAGCTGCAGAACGACGAACGCAACCCGATGTACAACCGTGCGATTTCCGCGCGGGATACCCCTGGTTCGATTTTCAAGCTGTGCACCGCGCTGGGGTCCCTGTCGGAGGGCGTTCTGACCCTGGACGAGCGCATTTCGGATATGAGCCCGTTTACCAAGACGGGCGACACCTCGCACCAGCCCAGCTGCTGGATTGGGCGCTCGAACCGCGGCAAGCACGCGAATCAAACCATCGTCGAGGGCCTGAAAAACTCCTGCAACTACTTCTTCTTCGAGTGCGGCTTCCGTCTGGGTTCGGACAAGCTGACCAAGTGGGCGGCGCTGCTGGGCCTGACCTCGCGCACCGGGATCGAGCTGCCCAGCGAATCCACATCGTTTGTCGGCAACCAGCTGATGCTGTACGATTCCAATCGCGCAATCGACGACCAGTACACCTCCAAACCGTATTACGCCGCGTTTGTCATCAAGCGCAAGCTGCGGGAAATCGGCGTGGACCGGGGCATCGCCTACGATGAGGACCGCCTCAACCGGGTAGCGAAGGAAATGCTGGATCTGGTCAACCAGGAAGGGACAAAGGAAGAATGGATTCCGCAGATCCGGCAGCTGCTGCTGGAAGAAATGAATATTCCGGCGCGCTACATATCCAACCACTTCCTGGTCAACGAGTTCTACTCGTATATACAGGACCTGCGATGGACGGCTTCCGAAACGATCCAGGCGGCCATCGGTCAGTCAATCACTGAAGTTACTCCGATCGCGGTATCGCGCTACGTGTCGACGATCGCCAACGGCGGCACGGTTTACGACGCGCAGGTGATCGACAAGATCATATCCCCCACAGGAGAAGTCGTGCTGCAGCGCGAACCCGGCGTGGTAAACAGGCTTAGCGGCGTATCGCGATACATCGCAGCCATCCAGGAAGGCATGAAAGAGGTTACCTCGGTCGAAAACGACGGCACCGCCGCGCAGCAGTTCGCCAAGGCCGGCGATCTGCACATTGCGGCAAAAACGGGTACGGCGCAGCGTTCCGATGTCGATATCGAAAACAACTCCTGGCTGATCACCTACGCACCGTACGAGGATCCGCAGATCGTCGTCGTCGTTTACATTCAGAACGGATATGCCGGAGCGCGCTCCGCTTCCACCGCGATCAAAACGATTCGCTATTTCCAGGAACAGCGAAAGAAAACGGAAGACGCGTCCGTGCCAAAACCCAATGCCATCGCGAAATAGCGGGAAAGGCGCCGGAGACTGTCATGGGGGAAAAGATCGTCATTACTTCCGGGAAAGGCGGGGTCGGCAAATCGACGATCGCCGCGAACCTGGCGGCGGCGTTTGCCCGGCTGGGGAAGAACAGCATCCTCGTGGATATGGACATGGGGCTCCGCTCCCTGGATGTCTTTCTCGGGCTTGAAAACAAAGTCGTATTCGATTTATCCGACCTGGCCGACGGCATCTGCCGGGAAAAGCAGGCGCTGGTAAAATGGGATGTGTCCCCGCGCGTGCGCCTGGTCGCCGCCGCGCAGCTGCGCGGAAGCGAAACCGTCGACGAGGACCGGCTGACGCGGGTGCTTGACAGCCTGAAGGAGGACTGCGATTATCTCCTGATCGACTGCCCCGCGGGGGTCGGAAGGGGGTTCCGCAACGCGACCGCTTCGGCGGATACCGCGATTCTGGTCGCAACACCCGACGGCGTGTGTCTTAGGGACGCCGAACGAATGGCCGGCCTCCTGAAGTCGCGCGACATTCCGCGCCTGCTGCTTGCGGTCAACCGGGTGAGCCCGCGGCATTTGAAACCGGACTGGCCGGCATCTCCCGGTGTTTTCGCGGAGAAGCTTGGCCTCGAAACAATCGCGCTGATTCCCGAGGATGCCTGCGTTGAACGCTGCACCCAATGCGGCGTCCCGGCCGCGTGGCAGAAAGGGTCCCGGGCAGGACGCGCGATCATGGACGCGGCAAGACGGCTGAACGGGGAATCCGTTCCGCAGATCAGTTTGAACAGGGAGTTCCCGGTGCTGCGGCTTCTTCGCAGACTGGGCTTGAGGTAACGCTATGCAAAGACGATTCCAGCGCACGCTGGCGTTTATCGAACGCAACAAATTCAACCCAAAGATGCTCAACCATTTCGACTGGGGGCTGCTGGTTCTGGTGCTGAGCATCTCTTTCTTCGGTGTGGTCTGCATCTTCAGCGCTACGGCCGTTCCGGTGGACGGGGATCCCAGCCAGATGTCGTTTCTGGAAATCATCAGAACCCAGCCGACCCGCTATGCCTCTCTGCAGCTTCTTTGGATCCTGCTGGGAACGGTCGCCATGGCTTTTATTGTGTTCATAAAAACCGATTATTTCGAACGGTACTCCAATACCATTTACTGGCTCAATCTCGCGCTGCTGCTGCTGGTGCTGTTCACCGAGCGCGGCCGCGGCGCGATGGCAGGCTGGTTCCGCTGGGGATCGGATATGAACCGCACCATTCAGCCGTCCGAATTCGGAAAGCTGGCGATCATCATCGCGCTGGCGAAGATTTTCGCAGGGCGTAAAAAGCCGATCTCGAACATCAAGGAACTGGGACCGGTGGTAGCGTATGTGGGGGTTCCGCTTTTGCTGATCGTTTTGCAGCCGGATGTGGGCACCGCGCTGGTGTACCTGGTGATATTCGGCGTTATGCTGTTTGCTTCCGGCACCAGTTACAAACTGATCTTCGGCATCCTGATGGTCGCGCTTCTGATGATGTTCCCGCTGTGGTATTATCTGAACAACAGAGCGGGGGATGACTTTCGCCTGCAGCGCATTCTCGTATTCCTGGATCAGACGCTGGACACCAACGGGTCGGGCATGCAAATGAACAACGCGCGCATTGCGCTGGGCTCCGGCGGGATGTGGGGAAAGGGAATGTTTTCCGAGGGCAATTTCGCGTCGCTGAACTATATACCGGACGATTATACGGATTTTATCTTCGCGATCGTCGGCGAATCCTTCGGCTTCGTCGGTGCGGCGATTCTTGTGCTGGCGCTGCTGACGCTCATCATTTGGCTGATCGTGCTGTCGTCCCGGGCGACGACGGCTTTCGGTACCTATGTCATTATCGGCGTGGCCGCGATGTTCCTGTTCCATATCGTGGAAAATGTGGGCATGGTCATCGGACTGCTTCCGGTGACCGGCATCCCGCTGAGCTTCGTCAGCTATGGCGGAAGCAATCTGCTTACCAACTACATGGCGATGGGCCTGGTTTTCGGCATCTCGATGCGCTCCCGGGATGACAGACAGCACAACAATCAGGTCCGCGCGGCACGGCTGTAGCGGGCTCCCGCATTGCCCGGAAGCCGGCTGCGCCGCGGCAGTTCGCCCCGCCCTGGGGAAAGGATCGCCGATGATTCGGGGAGAGCGGCTCTTTCCGCCGTTCCGGGCCGATCGCCGGTCTTCACTTCAACGAGAAAGAGGCAGGAAAATTGAACGAAAACGTCAGAAACTCAGAAAGAATCAGCATTTCCGTGGCAGGCACGGGCTATGTGGGCCTGTCCCTGGCTGTGCTGCTGTCGCAGAATCATCCGGTAACGGCGGTGGATATTTCGCCGGAAAAGGTGGACATGATCAATCGCCGCGTCTCACCGATCGCGGACGCGGAAATCGAATCCTATCTGGCACAGAAGGATCTTCAGCTGACCGCGACCCTCGATGCGGAAGCAGGATACCGCGGGGCGGATTTCGTGATCGTCGCGGCTCCGACGAATTACGATCCGCAGCGGAACTTTTTCGACACCGGCGCGGTGGAATCGGTTGTCAGCCAGGTCACGGCAGTAAACCCGAACGCCGTGATCGTAATCAAATCTACGGTTCCTGTCGGCTTCACCCGTTCGCTTCGGGAAAAAACCGGCAACCGGAATATTCTGTTCAGCCCGGAATTTCTGCGGGAATCCAGGGCGCTGTACGATAACCTCTATCCGTCGCGAATCATCGTGGGAACAGATCCGGACGACCCGCATCTGGCCGTCGCGGCGGAATGCTTTGCTTCCCTGCTGAGGGAAGGCGCGCTGAAAGAGGATATCGAAACGCTGTATATGGGTTTTACCGAGGCGGAAGCGGTGAAGCTGTTTGCCAACACCTATCTGGCGCTGCGCGTCAGCTATTTCAACGAATTGGATACCTACGCCGAGATGAAAGGGCTGGATACCCGCGCGATCATCAACGGCGTGTGCCTGGATCCCCGAATCGGTAAGCATTACAACAATCCCTCCTTCGGGTATGGCGGATACTGCCTGCCGAAGGATACAAAGCAGCTTCTGGCAAACTACAACGACGTGCCGCAGAACCTGATCGAGGCGATCGTGGAAAGCAACCGCACCCGCAAGGATTTTATCGCGGAGCGGGTCCTGGAAATGGCCGGCGGGTACCGTGCCGGCAGCAGCTACGACAGGCAGCAGGAGGTCGAAAAAACGGTCGGCGTCTATCGCCTGACGATGAAAAGCAATTCCGACAATTTCCGGCAGAGCAGCATACAGGGCGTGATGAAGCGCATCAAGGCCAAGGGCGTTCGCGTGATCGTGTACGAACCGACGCTTCAGGACGGAGCAACGTTCTTCGGAAGCCTTGTGGTGAACGATCTGGAACAATTCAAATCGCAGTGCGACGCGATCATTGCCAATCGGTTCGACGACTGCCTCTGTGATGTTGAGGAGAAGGTCTATACGCGGGATCTGTTCCGCAGAGACTGACAGAATGAGAACTGACGGCTGGAGGAAGGCAATCGATGACAGAACCCTTTACCTATGAGCTTTTGCACGTCGACAAGCAGACAGGCGCGCGCCGCGGCCGGCTTCATACGCCCCATGGCGCAATCGAGACTCCGGTTTTTATGCCGGTGGGAACGCAGGCGTCGGTGAAAACCATGTCCCCCGACGAACTGAAGGAACTGGGAGCGCAGATCATTCTGTCCAACACCTATCACCTGCACCTGCGGCCGGGCGAGGATCTGGTCGCGCAGGCCGGCGGCCTGCATGGCTTTATGCACTGGGATCGCCCGATTCTGACGGATTCCGGCGGGTTTCAGGTATTCTCGCTGGCGGATCTTCGAAAGGTGCGGGAAGAGGGCGTCACGTTCCGCTCGCATCTGGACGGCTCCAGGCAGTTCTTCTCGCCGGAGACTGCCATTGCCATCGAGGAAAAGCTCGGCGCGGACATCATCATGCAGTTTGACGAGTGTTCCGCCTGGCCGTGCGAACGGGATCAGGCGGAAGCTGCGATGGGCAGAACGCTTCGCTGGCTGGACCGCTGTATCGCCGCGAAAAAGAGGAAGGACCAGGCACTGTTCGGCATTGTGCAGGGCGCGTTCTACGAGGATCTCCGGCGCGAATGCGCCAGAAAGATGGCGCAAAAGGATCTTCCGGGGTTTGGCATCGGCGGCCTGAGCGTAGGGGAGCCGAAGGAAATCATGTACCGGCTGCTGGAGGTCGTCACTCCAGAACTGCCCGAAAACAAGCCGCGCTATCTGATGGGAGTCGGCAGTCCCGATTGCCTGATCGAGGGAGTAATCCGGGGCGTTGACATGTTCGACTGCGTTCTGGCGACCCGTGTGGCCCGTAACGGCACCGTGTTTACCCGGGACGGGCGGCTGGTGATCCGCAACGCCGCCTGGGCGGGCGATTTCTCGCCGCTCGAAGAAGGCTGTGACTGTTATGCCTGCCGGAACTTCACGCGCGCCTACATTCGCCATCTGTTCAAAGCCGGAGAAATCCTGGCGCTTCGGCTGTGCTCCTGGCACAACCTGCGGTTTCTGACGCGCCTGATGGAAGAAATGCGCCTGGCGATCGAGGAAGACCGGCTGGGAGACTACATCAAAGCGTTTTATGAGCGTCACGGGCGCGGCGGGTGGTAATACGAATCTTAACATCAACCCGCGCTTCCGCCGCGATTTTGGTGTTGTGCAACGCCCCGAAAGACGTTATAATAATACCATACATCAGAAAAGGAGAGTAAATACATATGACTTCAAACCTCATGTGGCTGATGGACGCATCCGGCGCGGCCGCTGCGGACGGAGCCCCGCAGACAACGATGGTGGGTTCTCTCGTCATGATGGTTGCCATGGTGGCGGTGTTCTGGTTTATCCTGATTCGCCCGCAGCGCAAAAAAGACAAAGCTGTCAAGGATATGCTTGCGAAACTGAAAAACGGCGACCGGATAACCACGATCGGCGGCATCTACGGCACGATCACTTCGCTGAAGGACGACACCGTTACCATCGTCGTCGAAGCGCAGAAGGTTCCGATGGTGATGGCGCGCTGGGCGATCCGTTCCGTGGAGGACGCACCGCTTGAGAACGATGTGGAGCCTTCCGTCTGACAAGCAGACTGCCAGGAGGGATGGAAATGAGCGTCATTACGATCAGCAGGGAATACGGCGCCGGCGGGCACTCGATCGGCAAGCGCGTCGCGAAGGAACTCGGCATAGAATTCTATGATCGGGATATCATTCGCAACGCGGTAAAGGACAGCGGTCTGGAGGCCGACATCATCGAGCGGGAAGAGGAAGAGATTTCTCTTGCGGGCTCGGTGCTCCGGATGATTACGCCCGCTTCCTATGTGGACCGCCGGGACACGATCCACGACACCGAGCGGAGGATCATCCTGACGCTGGCCCAAAAAGGTGATTGCGTGATTCTCGGACGCTGCGCAGACGCGATTTTGGAAGAAGCCGGCATTGAATGCCTGAATGTGTTCATCTTCGCGGACATCATTCATCGCGCAGTGCGCGTGAGTTCGCTGATTGACAGCAAGAATCCCAACGATATCCAGCGCGCGATCAAAAAGACCGACGCCGCGCGTCACGCCTATTATCAGAATTATGCCGGCAAGCGCTGGGGTGAAAGCCGCAACTACGGCTTGTCGCTGGACAGCGGCCTTCTGGGGTATGATACCTGCGTCAAGCTGATCTGCGAAGCGGCGCGCGGGCTTCACTCCCCGTCGGAAGCACAGTAAACATCGGTCTTCGGAAAACAGTAAGGCCGGTCTTCGCCTGATCCAGAGGGTCAGGCGATTTTGTTTGTTCCCCGGACCGGAAAGGCTTTTTCGTCCGGCTGATACAGCGCTCGGGATGATGGCGGCGCAGAAACGCGGGACTGCAGTGCGGGAGCGCCCGTCGAATTCACATCTTTTTGCTGGTATCGGCGAGGGAATCATGCTATAATTCAAATGCGGAAAATGTGTTCGCGCGATTGCAATGAGGGTGAAAAGTATGGACTGGATGCAGCTGTCGGTTTCGACGACGACGGAAGGATCGGAATTGGTTTCGGAGGCGCTGATTGAAGCAGGCGCTCACGGCACGATGATCGAAGACAGGCAGGATTTGGCGGACAACCAGCGCAGCCCGGGGCAATGGGATATTCTGGATCCGTCGCTGCTCGAGAAGATGCCCGAATACGTTCGGGTAACCGGATACTATCCGGAGGATCTTCCGGCAGAGGATGTGATTGCCGGCGTGAAAGCCGCGCTCGCGAACCTGCGCGCCCGCACCGTGGATCTGGATCTCGGCAGGCTTGAAATCGAAACCGGGCAGATTGAAGAAGAGGACTGGGCAGAATCCTGGAAGAAGGATTTTCAGCCGTTCCGGATCGGACGGCACATCGTGATCAAGCCCAGCTGGGCCGAATACGAACCCCAGGCGGATGACCGGATCATTGAAATCGATCCGGGAATGGCTTTCGGTTCGGGAACCCATGAAACCACAGGGCTGTGCGCGGCACTGTTGGAGGAACGCCTGCAGCCCGGCCAGGAAATGATCGACCTGGGGACCGGTACGGGCATTCTGGCAATCACGGCGGCGCTGTGCGGCGCAAAACGCGTGCTGGCGGCGGATGTCGACCCGATGGCGGTGCGTATTGCCCGTGAGAACGTCGCGAGAAACGCGCTGGAAAACGTGATAGAGGTTCGCCAGAGCGATCTGCTTTCGAACATCGACCGATCGGCGGACATCGTGGTGGCAAACATCGTTGCGGACGTGATCGTTCTGCTGGCGGAGCCGGTTCGCAGCGTAATCCGGGAGGGCGGGCTGTTTATCGCTTCGGGCATCGCCAGGGAACGGATCGCTGAAGTGCTGACGGCACTCGGCAATGCGGGATTCCGCAGCCCGGATGTCCGCGAGGCAGGCGAATGGGCTGCCATTGCGGCGGAGAGATAACATGCATACGTTTTATATGGACCACGGTGCGATTTTCGGCGATGCCGTCACGTTCCCGCCGGAAGAAGCGCTGCACGCATACCGGGTTTTGCGCCTGTCACCGGGCGACAGGGTCAGGATCGCCGACGGATGCGGACGCCTTTGGGAGGCGGAGCTGACCAAATCGGATGCGTCCGGCGTGACGGCACGCCTGGCGCAGGCGCTGTCGAACAGCGAATCGCCGGTTGCCGTGACGCTCTATCAGGGGCTTCCCAAAGGCGAAAAAATGGAATGGATTGTGCAGAAGGCGGTGGAGCTGGGCGTCAGCCGGATCTGTCCGGTGGAAATGCAGCGTTCAGTGATGCGCATCAACGGGAAAGCAGTGCAGCACAAGCTGGAACGCTGGCAGCGAATTGCCCGGGAGGCGGCAAAGCAGTGCGGCAGGGGAACCGCGCCTGAAATCGCGCTGCCAGCGCAGTTTGTCCAGGCGCTTCCCGAAATGCGCTCCCATGAGCTGCTGATCATGCCCTGGGAAGAGGCGAAGGACGAACATCTGAACGATGTGAAGCAGGAGCATCCGCAGGCGACGGATATCGGCATACTGATCGGCCCGGAAGGCGGTATCTCCCGGGAAGAGGCTGAAAGCTGCAATGCCCTGCAGGTGACGCTCGGGCCCAGAATTCTTCGCACCGAAACGGCTGCGATCGCGGCGCTGGCCGCGGTGCAGATGCTGTGGGGCGATTTGTGATGGAAAAGCGGATTGCGTGCCATACGCTGGGCTGTAAGGTCAACCAGTACGATACGGAAGCGATGCTGGAACGCTTCGAAGATGCGGGCTGGCAGCGGGTTGGAACAGGGGAGCCTGCGGAGGTTTACCTGATCAATACCTGCACGGTAACCGGTACCGGGGATCAGAAATCGCTGAAGCTGATTCGCAGGATCCATCGGGAACACCCGGATTCGGCGATCGTGGTCTGCGGGTGCCTTGCACAGCGGGATGCGGGGCGGGTCATGCTGCCCGGCGTAAAACTGGTCGTCGGCACGAAACGGCGCGCGGATGTGGTTTCGCTGCTGGAACAGGCGCTTGCAGGCGACGGATGCCTGTGTGCGGTGGATACGGGAGGGACGTGGTCGTTCGAAAACCTTTCGGTTTCCCGTCACGAGGGCAGAACCCGGGCGGTGATGAAGATCCAGGAAGGCTGCGACCGGTTTTGTTCCTATTGCGTGATCCCGTATGTCCGCGGACCGGTGCGTTCGATGCCGCTTGAGGCAGTGCGCGGGGAAGCGGAACGCCTGTGCCTGGCGGGATACCGCGAAATCGTGGTCAACGGGATTCATCTGGCCAGCTACGGCCGCGGCGAAGGCGTGACGCTGGCTGACGCGCTGCGGGCCTGCGCGGCGCCGGAGGGCATCCGCAGGGTTCGGCTGGGGTCGCTTGAACCCACGGTGGTGACCGACGAATTCGTGAAAGAGCTCCTCGCGATTCCCGAGATCTGCCCGCAGTTTCATCTGTCGATGCAATCGGGAAGCGAAGCGGTTTTGCGCCGCATGCACCGCCGCTATACGCCTGAGGGATACCTGGAGGCGGCGCGCAGGCTGCAGGAAGCCTGGAATCCGGCGGCCGTTACCACGGACGTGCTGACGGGGTTTCCCGGAGAAACGGACGAGGAAGCGCTGGAGACCGAGGCGTTTATCGAAAAAGTCGGGTTCGCGCGCATCCACGTTTTCCCGTATTCCCGCCGCGCCGGAACGCTGGCGGATCGCATGCCGGGCCAGGTGCCGGAGAGCGTCAAACAGTACCGCGCCGGCAGGCTGATCGAAATCGGGAACCGCATGAAGGACAGCTTCGTCAAAGCATTGCTTGGCAGCACACGGGAAGTGCTGTTCGAAACCGCGCTGGGGGACGGAAGATCCGAGGGGTACACGCCCGAATTTGTCCGGGTGCGCGCAAACGGCGCGCCGGGCGAGATACGCCCCGTACGGCTGACGGGCATCGAAGACGGCGTCCTGACGGGTGAAGCCGGCGCTGTCCGCTGATTGGAATACGCATCTCAAGGAGGAGATCAGGATGGAGAACTGTATTTTCTGCAAAATCGCCGCGGGAGAGATTCCGGCTGCTGTCGTATACGAAGACGAAGACGCGCTGGCATTCAAAGACGTGAATCCGCAAGCGCCGGTGCACGTGCTGCTGGTTCCGAAAAAGCACGTTCGGGACGTGCTGGACTGCGCGGAAAACGCGCCGGAGCTGCTTGGGAAGCTGTCGGTGCTGACGGCGAAAGTGGCGCGGGATCAGGGCCTTTCCGAAAACGGTTTTCGTCTGGTCAGCAACTGTGGGGAGGATGCCAGGCAGAGCGTAAAGCACTTCCACATTCACATTCTCGGCGGGAAAACCATGGCGGACGGAATGGTATAACCCGGAAAGACAGAAAAAGTTTTCGGAATGGTCACATTTGGAGACGAGATTTTGCCAAATTTTCGATTGACGGAAATGAATTTCTGAGGTATAATATCATTTGTGGCTAACCCCATGCTTAAATGGCATCAGGCCAGCAATCGCGAGGGGAGGGAAACATCAGTGTCGGAAATTCGTATTAAAGAAAACGAATCTCTCGAAAGCGCGCTGCGCCGTTTCAAGCGCATGACCGCTCGTTCGGGCATCCTGGCAGAAGCCCGCAAGAGAGAGCATTACGAAAAACCCAGCGTTCGCCGCAAGAAGAAGGCTGAGGCCGCGCGTAAACGCAAGTACTAAATCACAGCTGACAGGCTCCCCGGCGCATCATATGCGCGGGAGCCTGCTGTTCGTTTCAGGATACCGCATCGTTTTGCCAACGCTGTCGTTCTGAAGTGTCATCGGTCAGTTGAATTCCGCTGTAATCGTCAAATCGGGATAATTCGAAACTGAATCAGCGCGTTAAAAGCGCTTTTGAAGCAGATTCTGCATTGTTTCTGCGTGTTCGGGGAAAACTCCTGTTATGAGGTATGGTATTCTTTTGTGGCCGCATGCCAATGCGCGCTACGAAAAAGCGGTATTGCCGCTTGCTGAATTTGAATTGCGGTCGCTGCTTCGCGCGGCGGGCCTGCCGGGCGATGTCCTGGTTGTGTCCGCGGCTGGAAGGGATTTGCTGACGTTCGAATGCGATCCTCTTACCGAAGATCAGGCGGCGCTGCTGCGGCACCATTCTTCGCTGTTGATGTGCTGCGCGCTGGACGACTGCCGGCGCATGATGCCGCTGTTCGGGCGCGGCGAAGCAGCGCTCGGGGATGATCTCGGCGGGATCCTGAAATACAGGGGAAAGACCAACGAAGCGTTTACCCGGTTCCTGATCGATCTGGCTTTTCTCTTCGGCGATCATCGCAGCGCCGAGCCGTTTGTGCTTTTCGATCCGATGTGCGGGCGCGGCACTACGATGTTTGAAGCGCTGAATCTGGGGTTTTCCGCGATCGGCGCGGATATACGCAGCAGTGATCTCGACGAAGGAGCGCGTTTTCTGAAGAAATATCTGGAAGAAGGCCGCTTTAAACACCAGATCCGGAAGGCTTCCCGAACGATCCCCGGCGGACATGTGCCGCTTACCCATTTCACGATGGAGACGGCGCGCGGTGCGCTGACGGCGGATTTCCTCGCGGGAGACGCCGCTGCTGCCGCTGCAGCAATGGGAAAGTCCTTCTGCCATGCGACGGTATGCGATCTGCCCTACGGGGTCCAGCACGGGCCCGGGAAGGGAGAAAGCCTGGAAAAACTGACGGAGCGCGTGCTGAAAGCACTGTTTTCCGCGATCAAGCCGGGCGGATGCGTTGTTCTGTCCTTCAATACGTTTACCCTGAAGACAAATTCCGTGTACGGAATGATGGAAAAGGCGGGCTTTGAGCCGCTGACAGGCGACGGATTCGATACGCTGCGCCACAGGGTCGAACAGGCGATCGTGCGCGACGTGGCGGTTGGAAAACGCGCGCAGAACCGGTGAAACCGCGTCTGATCCGGCGAAACGCCGGGCAGGCCGATTCGGTGCGATAAACGGCCGGCAGGCGATGTCTTCCGTTCGTGCGCTCCGGGTTCCCGTGCCGTTGAGAACCCGTGAACAGATCCGGTTTGCCCGCTCCGGGCCGTCTGACAATTCGCAGGCCGATACCCCTTTCCGGAATGCCGTGAAGCAGATCCGAATCGAACAAACCACCCCCTGAACAGGAGGATTCTTATGGATTACCGTACTCTGTACGCAAAAACAGTGGCCGATCTGAAAAATCTGGCCAAGGCCGAAGGCATCAAATTGCCGGCAGGTATGAAAAAAAACGAACTGGTAGCATATCTCGCTGCGGAAACAGAAAAAAAAGAGGCTGATGCCCGCGCGGCGAAGGAAGCCGCTGCATTATCGTCCGCCAGGGAAATCAAAACCGAACCCGCCAAAGCGCCCGCATCCGGGAAAGCCGCGGCGGAGAAGAAATCCTCGTCGGAGAAGAAACCCGCCGCGGGGAAGAAGGACGCGCCGGCGGCGGACCAGAAGAAAAAGCCCGCCGATAAGCAGCCAAGGGCGGCGGAGAAGGAAGCCGGTTCCGCATAATCAGCCGCCCGCAAGGCCGGCCGGCCGCGCAGGAATCCGTCTTCCGCGGTGAAGAGTAAGCAGAGCGCGGAACAGACGGTGCCGGCAAACGATGCGGAGAAGGCGGAAACGCCCGCGGCGGCGGAGAAACAGCCTGAAACAGCGAAGTCTGCGCCGGCAGCTCCGGAAACGAACGCACGTTCCGCGCCGGCGGAGCCGGTGAAAGCGCAGGTGCAGCAGACGTCCGCGCAGGATTCACCTGCACGGGGCGCTGCCCGCCGCGAGCAGGCGCCGCAGATGCGCGGCGGCCCGCGTTCCCAGCAGAATTGGAACGCCTCCCGGACGCAGAATCAGGGCGCGTTTTCCCAGAATGCTTCCTATCAGCGGCGAAACAATTACACGCGGACGGACCCAACCCGCCAGAACGGCGGCGCTGTCGGCACTGCTCCGAACAGCGTACAGCAGCCGGGACGCAGGGAGCAGGCGCAGCAATACGCCGCCGATTCATTCCGGCGGAACTCCGCTGCCGCACAGCAGGCTGCCTATCCGGTGCGCAGGCAGGACTCCCCGCTGCAGCAGCTTTCAGCGCCCGTTGGGCCTTCCGACACCAGAGACACCAGAACGGAAGCTGCGACGGTGACGGGAACCGGGGAAGCCGGCGCGCCGAACCTGCAGGGCGATGCGAGAGCACGCGTTCCGTACGATTTCCAGCGCGGTCAGTCCGCACCTGCGGCGCCTGGAATTTCCGATCGCGGCGCCGAAGCGCTGAGCCAGGGGGAAATCGGCGAAGGCGCGGGAGTACTGGAGATTCATCCGGACGGCTACGGCTTTTTGCGCGCTGACAATTACCTTCCGGGCTCCGGCGACGCCTATGTGTCGATCGCCCAAATCCGCCGCTTCAATCTGCGAACCGGCGATTACATCACCGGCAAAACGCGGCCTGTTCGCGAAGGAGACCGCTACGGCGGGCTGATCTACATCAACACGATCAACGGCTTGCTGCCGGATGAGGCGATGCGCCGCAAACGGTTCGAGGAACTGACGCCGCTGTATCCGGACGAGCGCATCACGCTGGAAACCCCGGGCGAAAAAAGCGACATGGCGCTTCGGGTCATCGATATGATGGCGCCCATCGGCAAGGGGCAGAGGGGACTGATCGTTTCCCAGCCCAAGGCAGGCAAAACGGTGCTGCTGAAAAAGATCGCCAACGCGATCACGAAGAACCATCCGGACATTCATCTGATCGTTCTTCTGATCGATGAGCGGCCGGAGGAAGTCACCGACATGCAGCGTTCGATCGACGGCGAGGTCGTCTACTCCACGTTCGATGAAGTGCCGGAGAATCACACCCGCTGCGCCGAAATGGTGTTGGAACGGGCACAGCGGCTGGTGGAGTGCGGCAAGGATGTGGTGATCCTTCTCGATTCGCTGACCAGACTTGCCCGCGCCTATAACCTGGTAATCCCGCCCACCGGCCGCACGCTGTCCGGCGGCATCGACCCCGGCGCGCTGCACAAGCCCAAGCGCTTCTTCGGCGCGGCCCGCAACATCGAATTCGGCGGCAGCCTGACCATCATCGCGACCGCGCTGGTGGAAACCGGATCCCGCGCGGACGACATCATCTACGAAGAGTTCAAGGGCACCGGCAACATGGAACTGCATCTGGACCGCAAGCTGTCCGAAAAGCGCATATTCCCGGCAATCGATATGAACAAGTCGGGAACCCGGCGCGATGATCTCCTCCTCGACGCGGAGGAAATGGAAGGCGAACTGGCGGTGCGCAGGCTGCTGAGCAACGCCGGCAACCAGGAAACAGCCGAACAGCTGATCGGCATGATCGACAAAACCCAGAACAACCGCGAGTTCTTCCAGCGGCTGAAGGGCTGGGTCGCGATCTACGAAAAGGAAGGGTATACGCTGAACGGACGAATGTAAAGCGGCGGTGCAAGAGAATCGGTTGTCTGATATGTTGTACCCTAGTGGCGATGCTGCCGCGAGGGTACAGTATTATCCTGCGACGCCGTTGACCCAGCCCGCCCGGCATGCTTATGATGCAATTTAACGGATTGGCGTTTTGCACTGCTTCGCTGCTGTTTGCTCAGAGTTTGGGATGGACCCGCGAAATTACCGCAAACAAAAGAGGCATGCTTGCGCGTATTGCGCGTCCGCTAAGCATGCCTGCGGTTTCTTCTTCACGCGGTCAGACTCGATTGTCACACCTGGGCGAATGTTATGCCGGAGGATTCCGGGATCTCCCAATCGAAGCTCCCGTCTTCCGACGGCCATTCGGGCGTGCTTTCGTCATCGAAGGGATCGAATTCACTGCTGGGATTGTCTGAATCTGCTTCGTCGTCTCCCGTGCCGAAATCATCTTCCCGGTATTGCCTGTCTTCGTCGTAGAGCCAGTCGGAATCGTCCATAAGGAACCCTTCCCAGTTTTCATCCGCGTCCCCGGCCTGCCATGCGAATTGGCTTCCGTCCTCAAACGGTTCCTGTTCCGCACCGTACGCCCGATTGAATCCCCTGTGCTTTCCGTTTCGCCCGATCGTGCGGAATCCGGCGATATCCGTTTCATCCGCTGCGAAGGACTCTGCAGCCTGCGGCTGCAGGCTTTCTCCCGCTCTTGCGGCCAAACCCCGGCTGCCGGCGATCACCGCCAGTGTCAGGACCATCGTTCCGAAAAGCGCGGCTGCGCTGATTGCTGCGCGTCTCTTCAGCATTCTGCGTGTACTGCGTTTCATTTTCGTATTGCCTCCTTGCTTTGTCCGTTTTACGGGATGAGTATACGCCTGGAAACTAAAACGAACTTAAGGAAGTACGGCATAATTCCGATATGGAGGATCGGTTCTTTCGCCGCAGCGGCTGCGCGGTTCGGAATACGGCGATGCCATAGACGGAAATCCTGGCGTGACGATGATGGAACCCGGGGATCGGCTTGGGAATCGTCCCGCTCCTGTTTGAGGCACGGCCGACAGAAACTGGAGATCACAATTCTTCCAGGGAAGGGAATTGCCAGGCGGCGAGCAGAAAATCCAAAACCTGCCGTGCGGCATCAGAAAGGGGGATCCCTTTTTTGATCAGCAGGTAGATTTGGGACCTCAGCAAATTGGTATGGAACGGAACCAGCCGCACAACAGCGGGGTTCAGCAAAGGAGCGTGAGGCTCGGCGCAGAGCATCATGGCTTTTAAAGGAAGAACCTGCTGAAACACAGTATCGTACAGGGAAAAGCTGGCGTCGATAAATTTGGGCTGTGCGCTGCTCGGCAGTGCGCGCATGATTTGCAGCCGGTCAAACTGCTCTTTTTTCGGAAAAACAAGCAATTGCCGCTTCAGGTCGTCTATTCCGAGGACGCTGTGATTTGCCAGAGGATGGTCGTGACACATTGCCATGTACCATTTGAAGTCAAACAGTTTTCGGCATTCAAATTCTTCCGGTACGGACGGAAAAGCGCTGAAACCGAAATCCAGCTGCCCATCTAAAATCGATTTTTCAATCTCGTTTGGGCCGGCATTCATATGGTATAAGTCGATGGATGGATAGAAAGACCTGCATCGGTCCAGCGCGACAATGCTCAGGCGGGACATTGAACCCATATGGCCGATCAGGGTTCCGATATGGATCGAACCGCTGATTGCCTGTGTTCGGCTTTTGATGCGATATGAAAGGGTGTCGATTTGCGCGACGAGATCCTCAGTTTCCCTCATGAGAAGAACGCCGTAATCCGTCGGTGTCACACCGTGGCTGTCGCGGATGAACAGCGAAACGCCCAATTCGTCTTCCAGGTTCTTGAGCATTCTGGATATGGCCTGCTGACTGACGAACAGGCTGTGCGAAGCCTTCTGCATGCTTCCGTCCCGGAAGACCTGCTGAAAATACCGGAGTTGTTTGATGTCCATAGGCCGCCTCCTCAGCCGTTATTATAAAGCGCTCATTCCACAAAGTCAAGTTGATGACCATTGCTGTGATACAAACGGAAATTGTATCTTGGGTACAATTATAATCTGATTTTAACTTTTGCCCTCTCCCTGTATAATGGATGCAGGGCCTTTGGCAAATTGAAAAAGAAGGAGTGAATCGGCGATGAAGAAATGGCTGGTATGCTTGACGGTTCTCTGCATGCTGGCATCCTGCGCCTGCGCTGAGCAGGCCACGGGAACGGCGATGGGATTCGGCGGAGAAGTCACGGTGACTCTGACAGTGGAAGACGGGAAGGTTGTTGCCGCGGAGGCAACCGGCGCGAATGAAACGCCTGGTGTAGGCGGTCAGGCCATCGAAAAACTGCCGCAGGCGATGGTGGAAGCAGGCGGCATAGAAGTTGACGGCCTTGCGGGAGCGACATTTTCTTCAAACGCGATACTGGCGGCCGCAAAGGCGGCTTATAACGCGGCAACCGGGAGCGGGCAGGAAATCGCTGAAGTCAAGATGACGCCGGGCACCTATACGAATAAAGTGTGGGCGTTCTCGGTCGACACGCAGATGGATGTGTCGGTTACAGTAAGCGAAACGAAGATCGAGGACATCCAGATCGGCGTGAACGGAGAAACGGGTTCGGTGCTGAACAGCGCGAAAAAGCTGTTGATTCCGCGGATTCTGGAGAATCAGTCCTATGCGGTGGATGCGGTTACCGGTGCCACCGGTTCCTCCTCCGGCATCAAGCAGGGCGTACGCCTTGCGATTGAGCAGGCGCTGGCAGCTGCCGGTACCGACGCTTCGGCGATCGCAGCTTTCGAAACGATTCCGGAGAAGGTTACGGATGCGGTTGAAGAGCTGACCTACGACGTCGTTGTTGTGGGAATGGGCGGCACGGGCTGCGCCGCGGCGATGAGTGCAGTGGAAGCGCAGATCGCGCAGGGCAGGGAAGTATCTGTCCTGGCAATCGATAAAGCGGGCAGATACGGCGGAACATCTTCTGTAACCTCGGAAATGATGGCGATCAATCCTCCGCGTTACATGGAAGCGCACAATGCGGAAGTGGCCAAGATCCAGCTGGGTGTCTTTGAACGTCCGCTGGAAGACACCAGAACCGATAAATCGCAGTACGTCGTCAAGGACGAGATGAAGAAGGAATGGCTGAACTATACCGAAGGCGATGCCAAGGAGGAAATGGTCGACCTGATGCTGGATAATTCCGGGCCGACGCTGGACTGGCTGATGTACGACCATGGATTCTACTTCGGTCATCCGCAGCTGGGCGTGGATTTGTCGGCAATCTACTTCTGCGTATTCCAGTACAATGAATCCTTTATGGACAATAAGGATATCATAGCCAGCTACTTTGATCACATCATAAAGGATTACAAGTACCACGGCGGCGAGTACCTTCTGGAGACGGAAGGGTATGAGCTGATTTGCGAAGACGGCAAAGTGACCGGCGTACTTGCGCGGAAGGCCGACGGAACGCAGTGCATAATCCATGCGGGTTCGGTGATCCTCGCCACAGGCGGATTCGGAGGCAACGGTGAAATGACGACGGAACTGCTGAAGAATCCGTATTATCCGCTGGACGGATCCTATCGAATGGTGGGCATGACGCAGAACGACGGAAAGATGATCCAGGCCGCAATGAACATCGGCGCGGCGACTTACAATATCGACATGACCCCGATCGTCCATATCGGCGGCAGCAGAATGCTGATTCATGAGTTTGACACAAAAACGGTGGAGATCGATGGAGTGAAAAAGAAATTCGCGCTGAACGATATTCCGATGATCATGGCGATTACCGGAAACGCGCTGTCAGTGGACCGCAACGGTTCACGGTTTACGGACGAATCCGGCCTGGGATTCCTGGAACCGTGGAAGGGTGGTCCGACGTTCTATTCGATCTGGTCCGCGGATGAAGTCGAGCATGTCAGGGAAAGCGGATTTGACTATGTCTCCGTTGGCGCTTTCATCAATCAGGGCGGCGTGCCTGCGAAGTATCCCATTGAGAACATCTACGAGGTCATCGACAGATGCGTCGAAATAGGCGCGATGTACAAATTCGACACATTGGATGATATGGCGCAGGAACTCGGAATGGATGCCGATACGCTGAAGGCGACCGTCGAAGAGTACAATGCGTTCTGTGCAGCCGGATCGGATGAGGCGTTCCGGAAGAACGCGGACTATCTCGTCGCCATCGAAGAGGGACCGTACTATGTCTCCGTTGGCGCACCGTATGCCTACAGCACGGTGGGCGGGCTTGATGTGAACACCAGTCTGCAGGTTCTGGATACCGCCGGGGAACCGATCGAGGGTCTCTTCGCGGCAGGAACGGATTGCCTCGGCGTGCTGCTTTCGAACAAGAAAGCGTACGTCGTCTATGGCGGCTGCGCACAGGGATGGGCATTCACTTCCGGCAAACTGGCAGGCGCCAGCGCTGTTGAGCTGCTCGGGTGAGGAATGGTCCCCAAAAACCGCCATTGAGATTTTGAACGGCCGCAGGGTTATGCCCTGCGGCTGCCCTTGCTTCGCATAAATGAACATCCCCCTGCCCTTCGCGGGAGCAGGGGGATGTCTTCAGCGTGTTTTGCCGTCATACGATCTTCGAGTACTTGGAGGAGACCCAGGCGGCCTTTCCGGCGTAGCGGACCTTGTACCAGACCACGCCGCGCTTGTCCTTCTTCAGTTCGCCCAGGAATTCCAGCTCCGTGCCCGCGGCGACCGTGC
>JAFWEY010000017.1 GCA_017512675.1 Clostridia bacterium
CCGCTGCTGATGATCCCGAAGGTATCGAAAATCGTATCGTTGGCGATCGGCCCGATCACCACGTCCGCCGACAGGCCGTCCACGGCCCTGCGGTTGCGGAAAATGTAATCGAACCAGCTTTCGCCGCGGTCAAACCTGTGAATCAGGAGGCCGTCCTCCTCCATCTCGTATTCGTTCAGGACGGCATCCGCGCCGGCCCAGCGGCGCGCGAAATCCAGATCGGGCGTCAGATAAAAGCCCTGCCCGAAATCGGCGTTCCTCCGGCCGCGATGAATGTCCGGATTCCGGATTTCACCGCTGCCCGTGTGATACAGCTTCATTTGCTCCCTCCGCTCCTTCCCGTCCTTCCGTGCCGGCGCCCCCGCGGCATCGGGCGTTTCCGGCAGGCCGTACGCTCTCTTCCGATTATACCCGATTCTCCCCGTTCCTTCAACGGGAATCTGTCCGCGGCGCAGCGCATTTGCGCGGGGTTCGGCAGCCCCGTCCGCGTTGACACGCGGCAGGGGGGATGGTATAATACCTCGAAGCAAGGCAGCCCGAAGCATCCCCGGCTGCCGGTTCAGGAGGACAGCGCCATGGCAACCTACACCCATCAGACAAAGCGATGCCCGCACTGCGGGAAGGTGATCGAAAAGCGCACCGTAACCGGCCCTTATCCGAAGGAGTCGCTGGTCAAATTCACCGGTCTGTTTGCCACCTGCCCGTTCTGCGGAAAAGGCTTCCGGGACAGCGACGCCTGCGAACTGGCCGTCATGGATCCGCCCAAGGGCTATCTGACCAAATTCCATACAGGCACCGTCGTTCTGGCCGCTGTCTTCGGCATGATCGGCCTGTTCGTAATCATCAAGGGAACCGAAGCCGCTGCGAATCCCCTCGGCGCCGTGTTGCTGGTTTGGGCGATCGGCGGACTGGTGCTGTTCTCTGACTACCGCCGCTATACCCGGCACACGAAAACCATTGAAATCGAGCGGGCCCGGTCCGTCGAGCGGCTGAAGAAAGATCCGGCCTACGCCAAATTGCTGGAAGAGGCCGGTTTCAGCATTCCGGAGGAATGCAGGCCCGGCCGCTGAACCGCCTTTTCCCGCCGGCGCTTCACCGACCCGGGCAGCCGCCCGCTGGAACAAACGGTTCCCGAAGCGTCCTGTCCCACCCTCCGAACCCGGTCCCCCGACAATTCAACCGCCAATCAATGGAGATGATCCGATGGACGGCAAGGCAAATGACCGCAAGTCGATACTGATGATCGTTTCTTCCATGCTGATATTCGGAACCATCGGCGTGTTCAGGCGTTTCATCCCGCTCTCCTCCGCCTTTCTCGCGTTCGCGCGGGGGATTCTCGGCAGCCTGTTCCTGCTGGCGGTGCTCCACCTGAAGAAGAGGCCCGCCGGGGAAAAGCTGCCGCCCCGCACACTACTGACCCTCGCCGTCACCGGCGCGCTGATCGGCATCAACTGGATTCTGCTGTTCGAGGCGTACAATTACACCACCGTCGCCGTCGCGACCCTTTGCTACTATATGCAGCCGACCATCGTCGTGCTGCTTTCGCCGCTGGTGTTTCACGAAGCGCTGACCGGGAAGAAGGCGTTCTGCGCCGCGGCCGCGATCGCCGGCATGGTTCTCGTATCCGGTGTGGTGGGCGAGGGCGCCCCGCAGGCCGGCGGCATCCGGGGCATCCTGCTGGGGCTGGGGGCCGCGGTTTTCTACGCCGCCGTCGTCATCATGAACAAGAAAGCCCCGGGCGTCGACGCATACCAAAAGACCATCGTTCAGCTGATGTCCGCCGGCGCGGTCATGATCCCATATCTGCTGCTGACAGGCGGATTCGGCGGCGGCGGTTTTTCCGGCTCCGCGCTCGTGCTGCTGCTCGTCGTCGGCATCGTGCACACGGGAATCGCGTACGCGCTGTACTTCGGAAGCATGGACGGGCTGAACGTCCAGTCCATCGCGATCCTCAGCTACATCGACCCGGTTTCCGCGCTGCTGTTCTCCGCCGTTTTCCTGAACGAGCGGCTGAGCGCGCTGAGCATCCTCGGCGCGGGGATGATCATCGGCTCCGCCATTGTCAGCGAAATCCGCCCGGCGGGCAAATAAAGACAGAATCCGCAGTGCCTGCGCGTCGCAGCCTGCGGATTCCGCTTTTCCCGGCGCGCCTTCTATCCCAGCTTCGCGCGTTTCACCCTGATCTTCTTCTCCCTGCAGTACGGCCTGTAGACCGTTTCCCCGCCCGAGACCGCGTATGCCCTGGCCCTGACGCGGTAAACCGCGCCGGGAATCAGGGCGCTCGCCGTGACCGCGCCGGTCGGGCTTTTCAGCGTGCAGGCGGATACCGTCACGGGCTCTTCGGACCCCGGCGCCTTGCCGGAAACGGCTTCAAAGACAAATTCGTATCCGTCGGCGCCCTTGACGGCTTTGCAGGACGCGTCGATTTCGCCGTGCGCTTTGGATTTCAGCTTCAGGGAGGGCTTCCCGGGCACGATCTCAAAGGACGCCGACGCTTCGCCCGTATAGTTGCCCGTGCCGGCGATCACGGCGCGGCCCGTGCCCGGGCCGACATTGCCGCTGAGGACGATCCTGAAATCCCTGTTCTTCTTCAGCGTCCTCCCGCCCGCCTTCACTTTGACCGAAGGCCGGATCGCCTTTCCGGTGCAGGTCCAGGTGCTTTTGTTCAGGGTGACGGCTGCCGCCTGAATCGGCGCCGGCTGAATCGAAAAGGTCACCTTCTTCGTGCCCTTGTACCGGCCCTTGCCCCTGACGGCGACCGTCGCGGTGCCCGCGTTCTTGTTGTTCGAATAGGTCACCTTATAATCCTTGCCGGCGGTCAGCTCCGTCCCGTCCAGCACCACCGTCACGGCAGGCTTCTTCGCGGTTCCGTCATAGACGAAATCCGTCTGCCCGAGTGCGACCGCGGAAGCCGCGACGTCCGTCTCCGCGTGATCCCACTCGCAGATGTAGCCGACGTACGGCAGATAGTGGAAGCTCGCCTGCGACGGATACCCGTCGTTCGCCTGATTGGTCCATTCTCCCTCCCGCTCCGCCGACCAGGGGGTCGCCTCGCCGAGCAGATCGGCATAGTTCGCACCGTCGATCCTGTCGTACGACGGATAGCCCTTTGCCCAGTTGGCGTAGGTCACCGGTTCGCCGGTCACCCACTTCCAGGGCGAGCCGTCGGAATCCTGATACAGCCCGATCCACCAGGAAATCTGCCTGCCCCCGGATACCAGCGCCTTCAGGAAGGCGTTCTCCGCGGCGCCGGAAATGGTCGCCAGATGCCC
>JAFWEY010000148.1 GCA_017512675.1 Clostridia bacterium
AAGCACACCTTTTCGCACCGCGCGATGGCGTCCAGCTTGTGCCCTTCCTTCGCGCAGTGAAAGTAAATCTGCCGGCTGTCCGGATCGTAATAGAAATTCAGCGGCACCGCGTAAGGATAGCCTTCATCGCCGAGAACGGCCAGAACGCCGCGCCTCTCCGTTTCAAGGATTCGGACGCATTCCTCCGCGGGCAGCTGCTGTTTGATTCGGCGCATCGGACGGAACATAAACGGACCTCCTTCAATCGATTGCAAACAGGGCGTTCAGAATCATGGTTCCGGAAGCGGTCTTAAAGACCCTGTCGCGGAAACGCCGGATTTGCTCCGCACTGTAATTGCTTTCCTCGGCGTTCACGATAAAATCGGCTTCCAGCAGAATCCGCCAATCCTCGCCTTCGACGCCTTCGAACGTGTGATGGCGGCTCACCAGATGGCAGACCCGGTCGACGACGTCCTGCGGCACGCCGCATTCCGCGAGAAACGAACGGGCGAGGACCGCTCCTTCCCGTTCCTGATACGGGCCTGCGGTGCTCCCGTATTTTTCCCGGCAGAGCGGGCAGGCGATGTCGTGCACCAGCGCGGCTGCTTCCAGCGTATAAAGAGCCTTTCCGCTCAGCCCCTCCAGTTCACCGATGATCTTTGCATAGGACCATACCTTCATGAAATGCCGCGTTCGTGTGCGGTGCCGCCGGATTCGGCGATCATCTTCCTTGCGATTTCGCAGATGCGCATTCGGTTTTCTCCTTTTCCCGCGCTGCCGCAATTATACCACCGGCATCCGGTGAACGCAAGCCTCGCAGCGCGCCTTGACGCAGGAAAAGGGACAGCCGCACAGGATCGGGCGGCACCGCGCAATCCGCCGCCGAACGTATGATTGGCGCGGTGCTGCCCTTACGGCTGTCCCTTCCGGATTCGTCCCGGCCTCATGCCGGGGATAGGTTCTTCTGACGAACCGGCCCGGTGCAATCCGAAACGCGAAGCGATCAGATTTCCAGCAGATCGCTGTACGCCTTCAGCGCGCCGTCGGTATCGTGGGCCAGTACGCGTTTGGCGAGCACCTTGCCCAGCTGCACGCCTTCCTGATCGAAGCTGTTGATATTCCAGCAGAAGCCCTGGAACATCACTTTGTTTTCGAAGTGCGCCAGCAGCGCGCCGAGGGTTTCGGGGGTCAGCTGATCGCCGGTGATGATGCTGGAGGGACGCCCTCCGGCAAACGTCTTGTTGGGATTGTCGTCCTTCTTGCCGCAGGCGAACGCCATAATCTGTGCGGCGACATTGGCGCACAGCTTCTGCTGGCTGGTGCTTCCCTGGATATTCACGTCCATTCCCGTCTGATTCTGCCGGAAGCCGACAAACTGCAGCGGCGTGATGTCCGTGCCCTGATGCAGCAGCTGATAGAAGCTGTGCTGCCCGTTGGTGCCGGGTTCGCCGAAGATGACCGGACCTGTGGCATAGTTCACCGGCTCGCCGAAGCGGTTGACGGATTTGCCGTTGGATTCCATATCCAGCTGCTGAAGATGCGCGGGGAAGCGGCTGAGCGCCTGCGAGTAGGGAAGCACGGCGGTGGTCGGATAGCCCAGCACGTTGCGCTCGTACACGCCGATCAGCGCGTCGAGCATGGCGGCGTTCTTCAGCGGATCGGGTTCCTTCGCAAGCGCGTCCGCCGCTGCGGCGCCGTTCAGGAAGCGGGCGAACACCTCGGGGCCGAAGGCTAACGACAGAATGACGCCGCCGACGCAGCTGGTGGAGGAATAGCGCCCGCCGATGTAGTCGTCCATGAAGAACGCTTCAAGGTAGTCGCTGCTGCTGGCCAGCGGAGAGGTTTCGCTGGTGACCGCCACCATGTGCTTTGAAGAATCGAGGCCCGCTTTGCCGAGCGCGTCCTTCACGAAGGATTCGTTGGTCAGCGTCTCCAGCGTGGTGCCGGATTTGGACACCAGCACGAACAGCGCGCGCGCCGCGTCGATCCCCTTCAGCACGCCGGCTGCGTCGTCCGGATCCACGTTGCTGATAAAGCGGGCTTCCATTTTCTGGCAGCCGCTGCGCTTTGCCCACTGCTCCAGCGCGAGGTACATCGCGCGCGGACCCAGGTCGCTGCCGCCGATGCCGATCTGCACCACCGTGGTGAACTTCTCGCCCGCTTCGTTCAGGATTTCGCCGGCATGCACCTTTCGCGCAAAAGCGGCGGCCTTTTCCTGCTGCGCAACGTAGAATTCGCGCTTGTTGACGCCGTCAGCGATGACGTCGCCTGCCTGCTGACCGCGGGTCAGCTGATGAAGCACCAGCCGCTTTTCGCCGGTGTTGATCACCTCGCCGTTCAGGAGCTGTTCGTATTTGTCCGCCAGCTGCGCCTCTTCCGCCAGCGCCTTCAGAGCCTGGAGAAGATCGCCGTCGACGGCCTTGGCGGCGTAGCTGTACACCAGCCCCTCCGCCATCGGCACGCGGTATTCCGCCACGCGCCGGGCTCCGCTCTCGCCGCTCATGACGGATACCAGATCGACGCGCTTCGCTGCTTTCAGTGCTTCAAATGCTTTCAGCTCGTCCAGGTTTTTCCAGGAAATCATACTGCAACATCCTTTCACTGTTTATGTTCGGTCCCGCA